>JAZTVX010000030.1:0-24112 GCA_045635565.1 Alphaproteobacteria bacterium | reverse complement strand
ACATTTTGGTGTAAAATTGACCGGTATCCAGTTTGTTTCTTCGGTACTTTCTCGCCCTTGTTGATTCGCATAAGCCAGATGGGCTTCTTGGACCAATAAATTAGCCGTATATTTTTTCATGGCATAAATATAACCGTAAATCCCACATGCTGATAAAACCCCTATCACAGCCAAAACACCAAGGATTTCAACCATGCTGCGACCATGTTCGATTGATGTTTTCGCATCAAATTGTTTCAAAAAAGGCATTTTAAAAGTCATAAAACCTCCGTTAAAATAATCTCAAAAAATCAAAACCTTCTCTTAAAAAAACGTGTCAAAAAAAGGTACGTTTTTTTGACGCTTTTTTTTGATGGACGACGTGTGTTTGTAATGGGGTAAAAAATATATAAAAATCAGACAATTGTATTTTTTAGTTGACAAAGGGTATTTCGCATAATAGTATGGGAAAAATAACGTACCTTTTTTTGACACGTTTTTTTAAGAGAATATATTGATTTTTAAGCCTTATTTTTGAATAGGTTTTATGCTTTTGCAAAGAGCTTTTTTTATAATTTTTTGTGTATTTTTATAATAAAAAAATGATGTTTTTATTTCGTATCAGAAATTTATTTCATTATATTGCTTGTCGTATCCACAAGAAAAAAAACAAGTGATACTATCTTAAAATAAACGTCTATCTTCACTAAAATAACAAATAAAAACGGCATACCCAATAATCTCAATATAAATAAAGAAGTATGCCCGCAATCAATCTGATAAACAAATTTTATTTACACCGACCCCTAATGTCTAAAATATAAAAACGGGACTTTGTTCCCCGTGATAAACACGATAAAACAAAATCCCGCTTCTCTGACCTAAAACAGATACAAATTAGGCAACTGTTTCTTTATTTTGGGCTTCCAAAACTTCTTTATCACGGTTGGCTGCAATTTGACGTAACCGTTGCATTTGAGCACCCGTACCAGCCGGAATCAATCGACCCACAATGACATTTTCTTTTAAGCCGACTAATTTGTCCCGTTTACCTTCCGTTGCCGCTTCCGTTAAGACACGCGTTGTTTCTTGGAAGGAGGCAGCTGAAATAAAGGATGTTGTCTGCAAACTGGCTTTTGTGATACCCAATAAAACAGGTGTTACCGTGGCTTCCCGTCCGCCTGATTTCAAGGCTTTGAGATTTTCAGCAATAACAGTATCTTTATCAACTTGTTCGCCAACTAACAATGTTGTATCACCGGCATCCGTTACTTCTAACTTCTGCATCATTTGTCGGACAATAACTTCAATGTGTTTATCATTGATTTTAACCCCTTGCAAACGATAAACAGCTTGGACTTCTTTAACCAAATAGTGTGCCAATGCTTCAACACCCATAACACGTAAAATATCGTGTGGATCCAAAGCCCCTTCAACAATCATGTCACCTTTACGGACATAATCACCTTCATGAACGGCAACTGTCCGACCTCTCGGAATCAAATATTCACGTGATGTTTCACCGTCCATCGATTTGACGACAACACGACGTTTTGTTTTAAAGTCAACCCCATATTCAATTTGACCATCAATTTCAGAAATAATAGCCGGATCTTTCGGACAACGGGCCTCAAACAATTCAGCAACACGTGGCAAACCACCGGTAATATCACGCGTTTTAGAACTTTCACGTGGTAAACGAGCCAATACATCCCCGACTTGCACGTCTTGACCGTTTTCAACAGCAACAACAGCATCGACCGGTAAGTAATAACGAGCTTCCATACCGTTACCGAATTTAAAGATTTTACCTTTTCCGTCTAACAAAGCCAAGTGAGGACGCCGTTCAACTTTCGATGAAACAGGACGCATAATCACTTTTGATGTTAACCCTGTGGCTTCATCAACCATTTCACGAACCGTTTCACCTTCAACTAAATCTTCATACTTAACTTTACCGTTTTTATCAACGATAATCGGCATTGTATAAGGATCCCATTCGGCAATACGAGCCCCTTTTGTCACTTTATCCCCATCGTTGACCATCAATTTAGCCCCATAAGGTACTTTGTGACGGGCTTTTTCACGGTTGTTGGCATCTAATAATGATACTTCACAATTCCGTGATAAGACAATGTTGTCTCCTTTGGAATCAGCAATAACGTTACAACCGACCAATTTGACTTTTGCATCAAATCCAACGTCAATACTGGATTGTTCAGCACCTTTTTGAGCCGTACCACCAACGTGGAAGGTACGCATGGTCAACTGTGTCCCCGGTTCCCCAATGGATTGAGCGGCAATAATACCAACAACTTCACCCAAGTTAACCGGCGTTCCACGAGCCAAATCACGACCGTAACAGGCACAGCAAATACCACTTTCGGCTTCACATGTCAAAACAGAACGGATTTTAACTGATTCAACACCGACGGCATCAATTTTTTCGACATCGTATTCATCAATCAATTTATTTTTCGGAACGATAATTTCATTTGTTTCCGGATTGATAATATCTTCAGCAACCGTACGACCCAAAATACGTTCCCCTGTTGAAGCGATAACATCGCCCCCTTCAATAATCGGTTGAATAGTAATACCTTGATCCGTTCCACAATCTTCCATTGTAATAATGGCATCTTGTGCAACGTCAACCAAACGACGTGTCAAATAACCGGAGTTAGCAGTTTTTAAAGCCGTATCGGCCAACCCCTTACGAGCCCCGTGTGTGGAGTTAAAGTATTCCATAACCGTCAAACCTTCTTTAAAGTTAGACGTAATCGGTGTTTCAATAATTTCACCATTCGGTTTAGCCATCAAACCACGCATACCGGCTAACTGACGCATCTGTGTAGCAGAACCACGAGCACCCGAGTGTGCCATCATATAGACAGAGTTAATCGGCTTACCAACTTCGGCTTTCGAAATTTCCTTCATCATGGCATCAGAAATATCATCCGTACATTTTGCCCAAGCGTCAACGACTTTGTTATATTTTTCCAAACGCGTAATTAAACCATCTTGATATTGACGTTCATACTCTGCTGTTTTGGCTTGTGTTTCAGCCAATAAAGTTTTCTTGGCTTCCGGAATAATCATGTCGTCTTTACCGAAAGAAATACCTGCTAAGGCAGCCTGACGATAACCCAATCCCATAACACGATCAGCAAAAATACATGTTTCTTTTTGACCACAGAAACGATAAACGGCATCAATGATTTCAGAAACTTCTTTTTTCCGGATTAAACGGTTCATCAAACTAAACGGAATTTTGCTGTTGTCCGGCAAAATAGAGGCCAATTTAACACGACCCGGCGTGGTAGAAATTAACTTTGTTCTCTTTTGACCATCATCATCCATAATTGTCAAACGAACTTTAATCTTCGAATGAAGTGTGACAACTTTTTCAAACAGAGCATGTTCAATTTCCTGTGGACCGGCAAAAACCATACCTTCTCCCGGTTCCCCTTCCCGTTCCATGGATAAATAGTACAAGCCTAAAATAATATCTTGTGTCGGAACAATAATCGGTTTACCGCTGGCCGGAGACAAAATATTATTCGTTGACATCATCAATACACGTGCTTCCAATTGTGCTTCTGTTGACAACGGGACGTGAACAGCCATCTGGTCACCGTCAAAGTCAGCGTTAAAGGCTGTACAAACCAACGGATGTAATTGAATGGCTTTACCTTCAATCAATACCGGTTCAAAGGCTTGAATACCCAAACGGTGCAATGTCGGTGCACGGTTTAATAAAACAGGATGTTCACGGATAACTTCTGATAAAATATCCCAAACCTCCGGTCTTTCTTTTTCAACCATTTTTTTAGCGGCTTTAATCGTTGTTGCCAAACCACGTTGTTCCAATTTAGAATAGATAAACGGTTTAAACAATTCCAAAGCCATCCGTTTCGGCAACCCACATTGGTGCAACATCAATTCAGGACCGACTGTAATAACGGAACGACCGGAATAGTCAACACGTTTACCGAGCAAGTTTTGACGGAAACGACCTTGTTTACCTTTAAGCATATCAGCCAAAGATTTTAACGGGCGTTTATTCGTTCCGGCAACAGCACGACCACGACGACCATTATCAAATAAAGCATCAACGGCTTCTTGTAACATACGTTTTTCGTTACGAATAATAATTTCCGGAGCCCGTAATTCCAATAACCGTTTCAAACGATTGTTACGATTGATAACACGACGGTATAAGTCATTCAAATCAGATGTGGCAAAACGACCACCATCTAACGGAACGAGTGGACGTAATTCAGGTGGAATAACAGGTAATACATCTAAAACCATCCATTCCGGACGAGAACCTGATTCTAAAAAGGCTTCAACCAATTTTAATTTTTTAACGATTTTTTTGCGTTTCATATCGGATGTCGTACTGATTAAATCGGCACGCAAACGAGCGGCTTCACTACTCAAATCAATTTGAGAAAGCATTTCTTTGATGGCTTCGGCACCGATACCAACACGGAAAGCATCTTCACCGTATTCTTCTAATGCCGTTTGATATTGGTCTTCGGACAATAATTCATGTTGTTTTAAATTTGTCAAACCCGGTTCAATGACGATGTATTTTTCAAAGTATAAAACGGCTTCCAAACTTTTCAACATCATATCCAGCAATGTACCGATACGACTCGGCAACGATTTTAAAAACCAGATGTGTGTTACCGGACAAGCCAATTCAATGTGACCCATACGTTCACGACGAACTTTGGACAATGTGACTTCAACACCACATTTTTCACATGTAATACCACGATATTTCATCCGTTTGTATTTACCGCACAAACATTCATAATCTTTGACCGGACCGAAAATTTTAGCACAAAACAAACCGTCTTTTTCCGGTTTAAATGTGCGATAGTTAATTGTTTCCGGACGTGTAACTTCCCCAAACGACCATTCACGAATTCTTTCCGGAGATGCAATGGAAATACGGATATCGTCAAACGTTTGCGGTGATGCAACTTGTCCAAAAGTAGTAATCAATTCATTCATTATGTAACCTCATTTTTGTATGGCGTTGAGGGAAAGGCAGTAACGCCTTTCCCGATGAAATTATTTTTCGTTTTGGTTCAATTCAATGTCCAGACCCAAAGAACGGATTTCTTTGACTAACACGTTGAACGATTCCGGAATACCTGCTTCAAAATTGTTATCACCTCGAATGATTGTTTCATAAGCCTTAATACGACCTGAAACGTCATCAGACTTGATTGTTAACATTTCTTGCAAGGTGTAGGCAGCACCATATGCTTCCAATGCCCAAACTTCCATTTCACCAAATCTTTGACCCCCGAACTGGGCTTTACCACCGAGTGGTTGTTGTGTAACCAAACTGTAAGGTCCAATGGAACGAGCGTGAATTTTTTCGTCAACCAAGTGGTGCAATTTTAACATATACATGTAACCGATTGTGACTTTTCGATCAAACGGTTCACCCGTCAAGCCATCGTACAAGGTTACTTGACCCGTTTCACTCAATCCAGCCTTTTTCAACATTGCGTTGATGTCATCTTGATGAGCCCCATCAAAAACCGGCGTTGCAATCGGGACACCCTTTTTCAGGTTTTCACTCATAGCTAAGACTTGTTTATCGTCCATATCGGCAATATGACGTGAGTATTCACGGTCACCGTAAACATCTTTCAATTTCTCACGCAAATCGGAAATACTGGCTTGCTGTGCTTTTACGCTATCAACAACAGTACCGATTTGTCTGCCCAATTCACGGCAGGCGTAACCTAAGTGTGTCTCCAAAATTTGCCCGACATTCATACGAGAAGGAACACCCAACGGATTTAAAACGATATCCATCGGCGTGCCATCTTCTGTATAAGGCATATCTTCGACCGGTAAAACACGAGAAACAACCCCTTTGTTACCATGACGACCCGACATTTTATCACCCGGTTGCAATTTACGTTTCGTTGCGATAAATACTTTGACCTTTTTCAATTCACCAGCCATCATTTCATCACCACGTTGTAATTTTTCAACACGGTTTTCAAAGTTTTCCTGCAAGTCTTTTTCTGCCCGAATCAATGTAGCAATCAATTCTTCGATTTGTGTCATCACAGCATCGTCTTTGACACTGACTTTGCGTAAATTGTATCCCGCAATGCTATCAACATCTGATTGTGTCAAAACTGAACCTGTTTCAAAACCTTCTGCTTTGGCAACCGTTTGACCAACCAATAATCCACGGATACGATTGTAGAAACTGCCTTGAATAATGGCTTTTTCATCATCACGGTCTTTGGCTAAACGATTGATTTCTGCTTGTTCAATCGCCAAAGCACGTTCGTCTTTTTCAATACCACGACGTGTGAATACACGAACGTCAATAACCGTACCAAATACCCCGGGAGGAACACGCAAAGAAGAATCACGAACGTCAGCAGCTTTTTCACCGAAAATCGTCCGTAATAATTTTTCTTCCGGTGTCATAACTGTTTCACCTTTCGGTGTTACTTTACCGACCAAGATATCACCGGCTTTAACTTCAGCCCCAATGTAAATGATACCTGTTTCGTCCAAGTTCTTTAAACCTTCTTCCCCGACGTTCGGAATATCACGAGTTATTTCTTCTTGTCCTAACTTTGTATCACGAGCAACAACTTCAAATTCTTCCAAGTGAATAGATGTGTAAACATCGTCGGACGCAATACGTTCAGAAATCAAGATAGAGTCTTCGTAGTTGTATCCGTTCCACGGCATAAAGGCAACCAATACATTACGACCTAAGGCCAATTCACCCAACTCCGTACACGGACCATCAGCAATAATTTCGCCTTTGGCAACTTTATCACCTGTATGAACCAATGGTTCCTGTGTCATACATGTACCCGTGTTAGAACGTTGGAATTTATCCAATGTGTAAATATCAACGTCTGATTGTGTTGTACTTAATTCATCCGTGGCACGAATAACGATACGAGAGGAGTCAACCTGTGTAACAACACCAGCTCGACGTGCAGCAACAGCGGCTTTGGAATCCTTGGCAACTGATGCTTCCATACCTGTACCGACCAACGGTGCTTCATTGTGCAGCAAGGGAACACCTTGACGTTGCATGTTCGAACCCATCAATGCACGGTTAGCGTCATCGTTTTCCAAGAACGGAATCAATGATGCGGCAACAGAAACAACTTGTTTTGGTGAAACGTCAATCAAATCGATTTCTTCCGGTTTTACCAATACAACTTCACCAGCATGACGAGCCGTTACTAAATCTTCAATAAATTCACCTTTTTCATTTAACTTGGCGTTTGCCTGTGCAATAGTGTGAGAGGCTTCTTCCATAGCAGATAAATAAACAACTTCTTCCGTTACTTTACCATCAATAATTTTGCGATACGGTGTTTCAATAAAGCCGTATTTATCCACTTTAGCAAATGTTGATAAGGAGTTAATCAAACCAATGTTTTGACCTTCCGGTGATTCAATCGGACAAATACGTCCATAATGTGTCGGATGAACGTCACGAACTTCCATACCGGCTCTATCACGGGTCAACCCTCCAGGGCCCAAGGCAGATAAACGACGTTTGTGCGTAATTTCAGATAACGGATTGTTTTGATCCATAAATTGTGACAATTGTGATGAAGCAAAAAATTCACGAACAGCAGCCGATAAAGGTTTAGCGTTAATTAAATCATACGGCATAACAGAATCAATTTCACTTGATGTCATCTTTTCACGAATCATACGTTCCATGCGAAGTAAGCCGAGACGATATTGATTTTCCATCAACTCACCAACAGCACGAACACGACGGTTACCTAAGTTATCAATATCATCAACTTGACCTTTACCGTCTTTGATTTCAACTAATGTTTTTAAGATTTTTAAAATGTCTTCTTTACGTAAAACACGAACAGAATCCGGAACCAAATTCGAATCAAATCCCAAACGGGCATTCATTTTGACACGACCAACAGCCGATAAGTCATAACGTTCCAAATCGAAGAATAAACTTTGGAATAAAGCATCAGCCGTTTCAACGACCGGCAATTCACCCGGACGCATGATTTTGTAAATATCAATCAATGATTCTTCACGTGTTGTATTTTTATCAGCAACCAATGTGTTACGAATATACGGACCGACATTGACATAATCGATATGTAACAACGGTAATTCTTTAACCTTTAATTCAGCCAATTTTGCCAAATCATCTTCTGTAATCTCATCACCGGCTTCCATAACAACTTCACCGGTTTTTTCATCTACAAAATCAATAGCAACATAACGACCTAACAATTCTTCAGGTAAAACACGATATTCTTCCAAACCATCACGCAATAATTTGTTGGCTTTACCCATGTTCAGTTTTTCACCAGCTTCAGCTACAACTTTGCCCGTTTTAGCGTTAATCAAATCATATGTTAATTTAACACCTTTCATTTGAGCCGGTACAAAAGCCGTTTTCCAGCCTTTTTTATCTTTAATGAAAGTAATCGTTTCATAGAAATAATTTAAAATTTCTTCTTTACTCATACCTTCAACTTCATTTGATGCCAATGTTAAACCTTCTTCCTTAGCACTAGCACGACGTTCTTGTGTTTCAGCATTGTCTAAAACATACAACAATGATGAAACAGGCAATTTACGACGACGGTCGATACGAACGTACAACAAATCTTTGGCATCAAATTCAAAATCAATCCATGACCCACGATACGGAATAATTCTGGCACTGAACAAATATTTACCGGATGAATGTGTTTCACCATTATCATGATCAAAAAATACACCAGGGGAGCGATGCATTTGCGAAACGACAACACGTTCCGTACCATTAACAATGAATGTCCCCTTTTCCGTCATCAACGGGAGGTCACCCATATACACATCTTGTTCTTTGATATCCCGAATAGAACGTGTGCCTGTTGTAGCATCAACATCCCAAACAACCAAACGCAATGTTGCCCGAACGGGAGCAGCATACGTCAAACTGCGTTTTAAACATTCATCAACGTCAAATTTCGGTGCATCCAATTCGTATTTGATAAATTCCAAATCACCACGTCCTGCAAAATCATGTATCGGAAAGACGGATTTGAATACTTCCTGCAAACCGGTATCTTGTCTTTTTTCAACCGGAACACCCCATTGTAAGAACTCTTTGTATGAACTTGTCTGAACGTCAATCAAATTCGGCATTTCGACGGCGGCGTCAATTTTACCGAAGTTTTTGCGAACTCTTCTGCGATTGGTTTCGGATTTAATCATATTTGTTTTCCCCATAAAAAATAAATTCTTTTCCGGTTGAAAGGACCGGTCCTTTATATGACCTCAACAGGGTCGTCACCAATTTTCGTCAAATTGATGCGACCCGATTGACGTTTTTTGAAATAAAATTATTTCAATTCGACTTTAGCGCCGGCTGCTTCTAATTGTTTTTTGATTTTTTCGGCTTCTTCTTTAGAAACACCTTTTTTCAATTCTTTCGGAGCACCTTCAACCAAATCTTTGGCTTCTTTTAAACCTAAGCCCGTAATTGCACGAACTTCTTTAATGGCATTGATTTTATTAGCACCACCTTCGACCAAGATAACGTCGAATTCTGTTTTTTCTTCAGCGGCAGCAGCACCAGCAACAGCACCAGCAACAACCGGAGCAGCAGCAGAAACGCCCCATTTTTCTTCTAACATTTTAGATAATTCGGCAGCTTCCATAATTGTCAATGCCGATAATTCTTCTACGATTTTATTTAAATCAGTCATTTTTTTCTCCATAGTTTTAACATGTTTGGGGAACCCTCCCCTGTTTATAAAAATTAAGCCGCAGCCTGTTCTTTTTCAGAATAAGCCTTTGTAACGCGAGCCAATTGTCCGCCAGGTGCTTGCAACAAGCCGATAAGTTTGCCACGCAATTCGTCCAAGGACGGCAATGAAGCGATTTCATTGACGGCTTTTGCATCAATGAATTGACCGTTCATAATACCACCGGCAATTTCATACTTATCACTTGCTTTTGCTAATTTGCAAACAGCTTTGGCAGCGGAAATTTCATCTTCCGAATAAGCCAAAGCAGTCGGACCGACTAACAAGTCAGCCATTGCTTCGCAAGGTGTACCGACGAGAGCCAATTTAGCCAAACGATTTTTAACGACACGATAGTTAGCACCGTCATTCAAAACGTTC
Source organism: Alphaproteobacteria bacterium (assembly GCA_045635565.1). Classification (GTDB taxonomy): domain Bacteria; phylum Pseudomonadota; class Alphaproteobacteria; order CAAHEQ01; family UBA3637; genus RGIG4140. The sequence goes on along the minus strand of JAZTVX010000030.1, from coordinate 13,955 downwards.
CGACGCAACTCTGTTGTTTCAGCCATTGAAATACCTTTGTTAATGGCAACAACAACAAGAGAAGATGAATTGAAAACGTCTTTCATTTCAGAGATAACTTGTTGTTTTTCTTCACGTTTCACGATTTTCTCTCCGTTAAAGGAAAAATAATTACTTATCTTTCCGGTTTCTACACAGGTTTCGGTCTAACAAATTGTTTTTTCCGAAGACCCACTTATTTCCTGCCCAGAAACATCATATTTTCCTATCGGAACAACTGATTTATTTTCTGTCTGTGATGGCGAAATGCTTTTCTTTCATTTAATCCCGTGATTAAAACCAACAGTCTTGGACAGGGGTTTGCCACCCCGTTAAGGGTGGCAAGTAAACTTATTAGGCAACGCTGGAAACAGCGACTTTAACACCAACACCTTGTGTTGTGCTTAAAGCAACCTGTTTCAAGTAAACGCCTTTCGATGAAGCCGGTTTTAAAGCAGCCAATGCTTTAACAAAAGCAACGGCATTTTCTTTAATCTTGGCATCATCAAAACTAACTTTACCGATACCGGCATGAACGATACCACCGGCATCAACACGGAATTGAACCTGACCGGCTTTTGAGGCCTTAACAGCTTCCGTTACATCCATTGTAACCGTTCCAAGTTTCGGATTCGGCATCAAACCCTTCGGACCTAAAATTTTACCCAAACGACCAACAACACCCATCATATCCGGTGTAGCAATCAAGCGTTGAAAGTTAATTTTACCTGCTAAAATATCGTTCATTAAATCTTCATCACCAACGATATCAGCACCGGCATTTTTGGCTTCTTCAGCCTTTGGTCCTTTTGCAAAAACAGCAACAGTTAATGTTTTACCTGTTCCGGCAGGCAATGATACAGCACCACGAACCATTTGATCGGATTGACGCGGATCAACGCCCAAAGAAACAGCAATATCAACCGTTTCATCAAATTTTGCTTTTGCGTTTTCTTTAATCAATTTAATTGCTTCTTCAATGTCGTACACTTTTGAGGCATCAACAGTTTCGTAAGCTTTTTTTAATCTTTTTCCGTATTTCATTTTCTTACTCCGCTACTTCAATACCCATCGAACGTGCTTGACCGGCAACCATTTCCATGGCAGCTTCAACTGTGTGACAGTTCAAGTCAGGCATTTTTTCCGTTGCAATTGCTTTTACTTGTTCTTTTGTAATTTTTGCAACTTTTTTGCGACCCGGTTCTTTTGATGCACTCTTAACACCGGCAGCCTTTTTAATCAAATAACTGACCGGAGGTAATTTTGTCACAAAAGAGAATGTACGGTCAGCATAAGCCGTAATGATAACAGGTATCGGAGTACCCGGTTCCATCTTTTGCGTTTTTGCATTAAATGCTTTACAAAATTCCATGATATTCAAGCCACGTTGACCTAATGCAGGTCCGACTGGTGGTGACGGATTTGCTTTACCAGCTTCAATTTGAAGTTTAATAAAGCCAATTACTTTTTTTGCCATTTTTTAACCTCATTTATTATTCAATCCTGTTTTTTTGAAGTTTCGTGGTCGGATAATGGCTTATCTACCACAACAAAAAGGAAATACGGACTGATTCTATTTCCTTTTCAAACCTTATTTTGCTCTTTTAACCTGTGTATAATTCAAATCGAGCGGCGTTTGACGACCAAAAATCGAAACAGACACCTTCAAACGTTCTTTCTCAGCATCCACATCTTCAACAACACCGTTAAACGAAGCGAACGGACCATCACAAACAACAATTTGATCCCCGACTTCATAAACAACAGCCGATTTCGGTTTTTCAACACCTTCTTTAACCTGATGCAAAATTCGTTCCGCCTCACTTTGTGTCATCGGAACAGGCTTTTTACCACCCAAGAACCCCGTAACTTTTGGCGTACTGCTAACCAAATGCCACGTTTCCGGCGTCATCTCCATCTTTACCAACACATATCCCGGAAAAAACTTACGAGCCGATTCGACCTTACTACCGTTACGAACAGAAACAACATTTTCCGTCGGAACCATTACATCTTCAATTAAATGTGAAAAACCTTTCTTTTCGGCTTGTTCTTTAATAAATTCAGCGATTTTATTTTCAAACCCTGAATACACATGAACAATGTACCAACGAATAGCCATCAGTTAACCCCTTAAAATTTTTCCAGTATATATTCTATCGCTGCAGCAAAAAACGAATTAACCGCAAACAAAAACAAAGCCAAAATTACACTCATCACGATAACCGTTATCGTCCCACGCATTGCATCTGAACGAGTCGGCCACGTAATTTTACTGACTTCCTGTTTAAATTGACGAACATATTGTGCCAGCGACCACTTCATATTTTCCTCTTTTTATTGGCAGGGGCGGCAGGGATCGAACCCGCGACCTTCGGTTTTGGAGACCGACGCTCTACCAGTTGAGCTACACCCCTATTTACAATCAATCAACATCATGTTTTGTCGTTTTTCAAAACACCCTATTTAGCAAGGTCAAATCATACTACATTTTATTAAATCATTTGTCAAGCGTTTTTTTGAATCATTTTTTAATTTTTTATTAACAAAACAATCAACTGTTTTTTAAAAACGACACAATACCCCTTATTGACTTTTGATTGCAGTGTCGTTATAATCCCACCCATCAATTCATTTTACGGAGGAAAAAGTATGTTTACAGGATTATCCGAACGATTAAATTCAGTGTTTGACAAATTAACCAGACGTGGTGTCTTAACAGAAAGTGCCGTCGATGAAACAATGCGTGAAATCAAAATTGCTTTACTGGAAGCCGATGTTGCCCTGCCTGTTGTTAAATCATTCATTGCAAACGTTAAAACAAAAGCCATCGGGGAACAAGTTATTAAATCTATTTCTCCGGCACAACAAATTGTCAAAATCGTTCATGATGAATTGGTTGCATTATTAGGTGCCCCCAAACCGTTAACATTATTTCCAAAAAAACAAAATGTCATCTTGATGATTGGATTACAAGGATCCGGTAAAACGACATCGACAGCCAAATTGGCTAAACGTTTACAAAAGGAAGGTAAAAAAGTATTAACGGCATCTCTTGATGTTTATCGTCCCGCAGCTCAAGAACAATTACTGGAATTGGCAACCAAAAACGGATTTGATGTTTTGCCGATTATCGCTCGTCAAGAACCTATCGAAATTACAAAACGGGCTTTGTCCACCGCTAAAGAAGGATTATATGACGTTCTTATTCTTGATACAGCCGGACGGTTACACATTGATAACGACATGATGGACGAAATCAAAACAATCCGTGATTTAACGAAGCCGGCAGAAACATTATTAGTCATTGATGCTTTAATCGGTCAAGATGCATTAAATATTGCCCAGCAATTCAACGAAAAAATCTCAATTACGGGAACAATTCTGACCCGAATCGACGGGGATTCCCGTGGTGGTGCTGCCTTATCCATGAAATCCGTAACCGGTATGCCGATTCAATTTTTAGGAGTTGGCGAAAAAGTTGATGCTTTAGAAGTTTTCGATGCTAAACGTATTGCCGACAGAATTTTAGGCATGGGTGATGTCGTCGGATTGGTTGAAACAGCCATGGAAAAAATCAATCAGGAAGAAGCCCAAAAAACAGCAGAACGCATGATGAGTGGTCATTTTGATTTAAATGACATGCTGGCACAAATGCGTCAAATCAATAATATGGGAGATATCAAAGGCATTATGAAAATGATACCGGGGTTGTCCAAAATGCAAAGTCAAATTGATAAAGCAGATATTAACAACAACATGTTAAAACGCCAAGAAGCCATTATTTTATCAATGACACCTTATGAACGTCGGCACCCCGATATTTTAAAAGCATCTCGCAAACAACGCATTGCTAATGGTGCCGGTGTTCAAGTCAGTGATGTAAATCGGTTGTTAAAACAATATGAGCAAATGGCAACAGTTATGAAACAACTCAAAAAGATGGGACCGTTCGGTATGTTTGGCATGATGAAAAAAATGAATAATTTGATGGGAGGCGGTGCAATGCCTGATTTCAATCAGGTCATGGGTGGTTCGAATCCGTTTTTTAATAAATTCAAAAAATAACTTGTTTGAATAATCAATAAGTTAACCAATTTACTATATTTTTTTCTCCTTGTTTTGTTAAAAAAATGTACGACCACTCTTGATTTTGTACTATAATGACATTATATGTACGACACAATACAAGGAGAAAAAAATGATTACATCACAACAAAAACTCAATCGATATGATTTTATTGAACAAGCCTTAATTAACAGGCTTTATGAACTACGTCAGGATTTGGCACATGACCTACATTGTCCATCAGGGGTTGTTCCTCAATCGGATTGGGAAGAACATGTGTATGAACACATCAAAAAACCCCTGAATGATTTATTCGGAAACCAAGATGTGGCTTATTACCTATTTGACAAGATGATTGAAGAAAATGCCGGCATTTTGTCCGTTCCACCAAAAAAAATCTTAAAAATTTTGCAATTGGAGAACACCGGTATTCGCTTACCAAAAACGATGTATAACTAAACAGGCGAAACAGATTTGTCTTTTTTAGGAGCGGATTTTCGGTGTTTTTGCAAAACGGATTCAATGGTATCAATCGGCAATTCTTTTAAAGACAAAAACCACGCCCCTGTTTCGGAAACATTTTCATTTAAACGTTTTTCCAAATCAGACATACATTCCGGATTAGATTCAATTACCTCATCACCCGGTTGCCAATTTGCAGGCATTGAAACACCCAATTCGTCATGTAGTTGCAATCCAATTAAAATGCGTTTTAATTCATCAAAATTACGTCCTAAAGAAGACGGATAATACAAAATAGTACGAATAATGCCATCAGGATCAATGAAAAAAACGGCTCTGACTGTTTTCGTCTGATGTGAAGCCGTATGTAACATACAATATTGACGGGCGATTTGCCCTGTCAAGTCTGCAATTAGCGGAAATTCAATTTTAACATGCTTCATGCCCTGAAAAACAACATCTTTTTGAATGGCATGTAACCACGCTAAATGACTGGCTAAACTGTCAACGGATAATCCGACCAATTTCGTATTTAAACTATCAAAATCCTGCATCATTTCGGAAAAATAAATAAACTCTGTTGTACAAACGGGTGTAAAATCCGTCGGATGACTAAATAGAATAACCCATCTTCCTTTAAAATCTTCGGGAAAATGAATTTCACCTTGCGTTGTTTGTGCCGTAAAAGATGGAGCCTTATCTCCAATTAACGGGCATATAAAAGATTGAGATGATTGCTGTGTCATATATTTCTCCTGTTTTTATTGTTAAGTAATGTGAAAACACCTAAAAACAACCTATCCTTTAGAAAAAAATTTCATTGACATCAATTTTATTTTTACATATAAAAACCATATGAAGAAAGTAATTATTTTTATATTGACATATTGTCTTTTTGTCGGTTTCACTTTTACAAGTGCCGTTCGTCTTTTGTATCAACCGTTTATCAGTATTATTATATCGGCATATAACTATGAAAAATATGTCGGAACAACAATTGAATCCGTTTTGACATCCACATGTCAGGATTTTGAAATCATCATCGTTAATGATGGCTCAACGGATAATACGTTAAAAGAAATACAAAAATATGCTCGTAATAATTCAAAAATCACAATCATTGACCAAGAAAATCAAGGTCTTTCTTTGGCACGCAACAATGCGTTTAAAATAGCAAATGGTCAATATGTATGGTTTGTTGATGCAGATGATTTTATTGATAAATCAGCCATCGAAAAAATGAAAAATGCCGTTGCAGAGACTCAAAACAAAACCGATATAACTCCGGATATTGTCTCTTTTCATATTGAACCAGTTAATCAAAACGGTCTTCGTTATACTGACCGACCCGGTTATTATAGTTTATTACCACGGGAATTAACACCACACCGTGTCCATCCTTTCAAAAGTCGTCAACTACCTCACTATATTATTCCTTATTATCCGGCTACGTCTTCGAAACAAATTTATCGCTCTGCATATTTGAAAGATAAAAAAATTCTCTTTATACCCCGTCTTGTTTTTGAAGACGAAGTATTTTTTGCCTCGGCACTGGCAGCCGATGCCAATGGTATTATTGTTCCGGAGGCTTTGTATTACAAACGAGGACACGGTGCATCTATTACACATAACCGTCCCAAATACTATGATTCAACCGTTCGATTGCCACAAATCACATATTCAGAAGTCAAACGAGTCGGTGGGTCGGAAGATATGGCTCGTTTCTATTTCAACTGGCACTTTAACGGCGTTTTCGGTAAATGGCCTAATCAACAAAAATTTATACCTGTTTTAAAAGAATTATTGACTTTTATCCAACAACAGGAACAAGATGAATTTTGGCAAACCAATGAAAAACGCTTGCGGTTATTCATTCAGGAAAAAGAAGAAAAAATCACGATACAGAAAAATGAACTAATCCGATAAGAGGCTTTATGACAGATAGAGGAAAAAGCATCCGTAGAGGTAGAAAGAAAAAAGTTTCAACAGAAGAATATGAAGAACCGACGGGCAAACGTTTACGTTTAGAAACACCTCCTTTTGAAAAAATGGAAAATCCACGTGTCGTTGCAGAAACATTTTTAGAACAGGTTAAACCATTACTGATTGGACAACCATTACGCGGTATTTTCTGTGGCGGATTATTGACTTCCCATCTTGACTATGAAGAAACGTTTCGTCTTTATCGTTACTATGAAGAAGAATGCAACGGTTCATCAACACAAGACCACCGCATTATGAATTATATTCCCTGGGGAACATTTCCGGTCATTTTCTTAATCGGAGAAAACCAACTAGAATTTGATTTCGGCAAAGCATGGCGTTTTCAACTGCATTTTAATACCGTTTCACTAGATGATGCAATCGATGCTTACAGCAAGAAAATCAGAGAATTATCACAAGTCAGAAAACCGCATGATGTTTCCTGCATCTATGGTCGCCATGCCATTGGTGCCATCGTTACGGATATTACCATGGTAACTCGTGATAATCAAGTAGAGGTATTTTTAATTCACTTATCAAACGGTAATATCATCAACGTTCACGAAGATACAGGAGCCCCTATAGTTTGGGTTGATATCACAAACAGCGAATATTACAAAATGAAACTGCCTTACCGTTACACCGGTTGAGAAAGCCGTTCTTTCACACATTGACCAACTGTATCGAAACGGTCTAGCACAATCATACCTGCTTCGGCACAAATGCGTTTTTTGTAGATTGCAATTTCACCTGATGTTTGAACATTAGAACCTAAAACAGATTGTTTTATCCGTTTATCAGGCTTGCCGGCCAAATAGATAAAAATCGGTTTTCTTATTTTTTGTTTTTTCACAAAAGAAGCCAATTCCATTTCAAATTCGCTGTTAATTTTACCAATAATCAAAATGGCTTTTGTTTGATTATCATGCAACATGGTTTTGAGAATCGGTACAAACGACGTACATAAGACAGCCCCTGACCCGATACCGACACATGTTGACACCCCTAATTTTTCATCTCTCAACTGTTGAACAAATTCATAACACAAAGAACTCGAACGAGAAATAATACCAATATTGCCCTTGGGGAACAAATGTGCCGGCATATTTCCGACCAATACTTCATCAGGAACGACAATCCCTGGAGAAGCAGGACCGATTAAACACACCTTGTATTTTTGAGCCAACTCTTTCATCTTAATGATATCATGATACGGTACGTGTGTCGTTGTACAAATAATCATTGGAATCCGTGCCTTAACAGCCTCTTCCGTATCAGCATATACACGAGACGGATTAGAAAAAACGACACTAATATCCGGCTTCGTTTTTTGAGCAGCATCCTTAACCGTACTGAATATAGGCAAATCCAAAAAAGTTGTTAAATTTTTCTCACGAGAAATACCGGCAACAATATGACTTCCGTAAGCAATCGCCCTTTCCGTATGAGCCGCTCCACTCGTACCGGTAATACCTTGACACAAAATCGGTGTTTTTTGACTAGGAAATTTTATCATGCCTGAGATTCCTCTACTGCGTGAACAATGGCTCGAACAGCCCGCTCAGGCTGTTTAATAACAATGAATGGTAAACGACTTTCAAAAATCAAACGTTCTCCGACATTAGCGTTCGTACCATCCATACGAACAACCAACGGAATACCAACAGATATTTCTTTGGAAGCATCAATTAACCCCTGTGCAATGGTATCACAACGAGTCAAACCACCGAAAATGTTAATAAAAATACCTTCAACATTCGGCTCGGATAAGGCTAACTTGAAGGCTCGGGCAACCGAATCACCTGTCGGTTCCGTCCCGACATCTAACAAACAGGCAGCCCGTCCGTGATGCATTTCCAATAATTCAACCGTTGCTGCCCCCAAACCGGACCCATTTACCAAACAAGCAATATTCCCATTTAAAGGCGTATATTTAAAATGATATTTTTCGGCTATCGCTTCTCGCTCCTGCCCAACTGGTGTTTCCTTCAAAGCAACAATATCCGGAAACCGTTCTAATGCTTCATTGTCAAACACGATACGGCATTCACCCACAACCCATTTATTTTTCGGGGTCAATATCAAGGGATTGATTTCAACACCTAACGCATCATAAGAAATAAATAATTTATACATTTGCCGTAACAATGTTACCAATGTTGTTTGAGCCAAGCCTTTTACCCCGAAGGCATGAACAACCCGATACCAAAACAACAACGTCGGACGCATATGTGTAATTTCAAAATCCTGCACTTTGTTGTCACATGAGACCGTGAACACATATGTTTGACGCATCAAATCCAATCGAACGGAAACACCGAATGCTTGTTGTATTTTTGCCGTTTCTTCAACGTAAATCCGATGGACAACCTGTTCTTGGCAATTGATTTGAGGGACAACAAAAATGTGTCCCAACATATTATCTGCTAAATGACGCACTTCATCCGGCGTTGATGCTGTTTGTATGCCTTTTTGTCGCTTTAAGGCACCATTTTGAAAACAGCCGTCACATCGATTGACATCATTGATTTGAACTTTCAACTGCCAACTTTTACCCCCGATTTGGGATGCTATTTCAACAGCCTCATCAGGCGTATAGGCGACTCGACCTTTCAGCACGGGAATATTGTAGGATTTAAAAATGCGTTTATTTTGGTATTCTTGAATATCCATTGTTTTTCCATTTCATCAATGTTCTTTCCAATGTGGCACAAATTACCCGTATTGTCCAGTTCTTTTTTACATAATAGACGAAAAATCAATTGACAAAAATTTCAAAAAAAAGTATATATCGGACAGGCGTCCTGCCGACACATGCGTTTTAATTGGATTGTTTGATAACGCATGATACAAATTCCTCACACTTTAAGGATATAATATGCAATTACAAGATTTAAAAAAGAAAACACCGGCAGAATTGCTGGTCTATGCCGAAGACTTGGGTGTTGAAAATGCAACATCATTAAGAACGCAAGATTTAATGTATGCTATTTTAAAAAAATTATCAGAATCCGAAACAACGTTGTTCGGTGACGGAGTTTTGGAAGTTATGCAGGACGGATTTGGTTTTCTGCGTTCTCCCGAAGCAAATTATTTGGCCGGTCAAGATGATATTTATGTTGCTCCTCATCACATCAAAAAATGGGGATTACGAACCGGTGATACAATTGCGGGCGAAATCAATGCCCCTAAAAACGGCGAACGATATTTTTCGCTAACAAAAATCAACACCGTTAACTTTGGTCATCCGGAAGAATTAAGATATCGTGTCAACTTTGATGACTTGACACCACTTTATCCGGATAAGCCGATTGTTATGGAATATGGTGACGGTAGTCCCGAAAGTATGAAAGACTTAACCCCACGAATTATTGATTTGGTTTGCCCACAAGGGAAAGGGCAACGCTGTTTAGTTGTTGCTCCGCCTCGCACGGGTAAAACGGTCATGTTGAAAAACATCGCACATTCCATTGAAAAAAATCATCCGGAAGCACATTTAATCATGTTGTTAATTGATGAACGACCGGAAGAAGTAACGGATATGATTCGTTCCATAAAAGGGGAAGTTATCAGTTCGACGTTTGATGAACCGGCATCACGTCACGTTCAGGTTGCCGAAATGGTTATTGAAAAAGCAAAACGACTCGTTGAACATAAAAAAGATGTTATTATTTTATTGGATTCCATTACACGCTTATCCCGTGCTTACAATACGGTTATCCCCAGTTCGGGTAAAGTTTTAACAGGGGGTGTTGACGCCAACGCCCTGCAACGACCGAAACGCTTTTTCGGGGCAGCCCGAAACGTCGAAGAAGGCGGTTCTTTGACCATTTTCGGAACAGCCTTAATTGAAACGGGTTCTCGCATGGATGAAGTTATTTTTGAAGAATTTAAAGGAACGGGTAACTCGGAAATCATTTTAGATCGCAAAGTATCCGACAAACGGATTTTTCCAGCTATTGATATCATTAAGTCGGGAACTCGTAATGAAGAATTATTGGTTGACAAGAAAAAATTACCGAAAATGTGGATTTTACGCCGTATTCTCATGCCGATGGGTGTTACGGATTCCATGGAATTTTTAATGGACAAACTACGTCAAAGCAAAACGAATGCCGAATTTTTTGACAGCATGAATCAATAACATTTTGTTTATTAAATGAAAAAAGGAACCCGTTAGCCTAGCCGACGGATTCCTTTTTATATATAAGCAATTATGCCCCAGTTGACAGACGATACAATCATCTTTATTCTTTTTGACGCATCCAATCAGATTTAATTTTTGCCCAAATATTGGTGTCATATAAACCTTGATGGAACTCACTCCATCTATTTTGACGCATCACGCCTTCTAAAACATAACCGCATCGTTTTGCTACATGTGCTGATGGTAAATTACGTGTGTCATTTCGAATGACAATCCGATTGATGTCTTGTTGAAAGGCTTCTTTTTCCAATGCTAAAACGGCTTCTTTCATGTATCCTTTACCTGTTGCCGACTGAGCCAACCAATAACCAATTTCAGCACTTTTATTTTTTTCAGAAATATTAAAAATATCAACACATCCAATCAATCCATCGGTTTCTTTGTCTATAATAATATAAGCAAATCCTTCTTTATTATCCCAATGTTTTTGACACCATTCAACTAAATAATGCGTATATTCATCTTCGGGTGTATGCGTTTTATCCACCCAAGGCAACCATTCACGCAAAGAATCCCGTGTTGAATCAACAACACGATAAATATTCTTTGCCAATTCAAATGACGGTTCATTCAGTCCCTTTAATACTAAACGTTTTGTTTCGATTTTTATCGACAAATCCATTGTAACACCTCCTTTATCTGTAACCATTTTTAAGGATACCTGATTTTTTACTAAAAAAGCAATATTTTTTTAAGAAATTCTTTCATTTTCAGAAGGAAGATGATGATTATCATCTTCTAGGGGAACAACATTTTGAGCGTTTTGTGCCAATAAGTCGTTGATACCAAGTGTACATGGAACGGAAATATTCCGAATTGAAACATCTGGCTGAGTTTTTGTTTTTGAATAAATGGCGATGCGTTGATCATACTGATTAAAAGTCTCCATCACAAGACCGAATTGTTCTTTCAATTTCGTTCTAATTTCCTTCGATGTTTTTAATGCTTTTTGATTATTCGGATTATCCACAAGTGCTTCAGAAACCATTTCCAATTGACCGAGTAAATCTTTCAATTTTTTTAAAGATTGCATATATTTTTTCGCTAATTCAATTTTGTCTTTTTTACTCATATCTTGACTCTCTTGAAATTGGCTTTCATCCAAATCTTCTTCTTTTATACACGCCAATGCCAAAATTGCTCTTTCTTCCTCCGTGAGATATTTTTGAATTTTCTTTCCTTGTTCTTTCAATTTAGGACCGGCATAATCGGCTAAATTAAATTTACCGGTTACGGGAAGATTGTGCGTTTCCACCAAAGACGCCAGAAGTGGGTCTTTTGAAGCAGGTCTAAAAACATCTGCTTTATAACCGGTTTCCTTTTGCACCCACTCAGGGTAAATATGAGCCAAAACAACATCTGGTTTTAAATAATTCCAACGGGTACAAATATACCCGTAATGAATGAATGGTTTTTTATCCATAGCAAAGATAAAATCTTTTATATAATCTCGTTGGTTGTTACGAGAATACTCAACTGCTTTTTGTTCGTCAAATGCAAGCGTTTCCGGATTAAAATCAACAGCCCGACGATATGCCTGAACTTCACTGTTCGTAATATTTAAACACCATTGAGAAATACGACTGTCAGATTCGAGAATAATTTGCCGTGCTAACGCCTGTGGGGCGGCATCCAAAAAAAGATGAGTAAGCTGCCCTTGCAGTTGAGGGTTTTGCAATTGACGAACATGCTGTGCCTCATGAAAAAAAACCCATCCCAATTCCAAATAAAATGCTTTTTCCTTTTCTTTATCTGTTAAAGAAATGTCATCCGGAAAATTACTCTTTTTACGAAATGTGCAAAACCTCTTCTCCCAAACTTCACGCATTGTATCCTGATACAAACAGATACAATTTGAATCATCCACATTGACAGAACCGACACTGTCTTCACTTTTACCGGCGAAACAGACAGTCAATCGATATTTTGGATTTTGTGCTCGGTGTTGTTGAATATTATAACAGGTGGCCCGAAAAGCCATTCTACCTGTTGGTGTTTGACAAACGGTTTTGATGGCTCTTATCATCATTTTAATTTGTTTTTCACGTTCTTTTTTTGTGAGTGAATCAGGATAATATTGAATATAATCTCGACAAAATTCCTCTATATCAGCATCTGAAACAGGCTTACAGTTAAACTGAATTTCACGAGCGGGAACAAATGTTTTTTTACCTTTTTGCACCATACTAATATCCTTTTTGTTTGATACAACATAATCTATTGTACCATATTTTTTAACAAAGTGAAGAAAAAACGGTTATAACATCAAAAAGTCCCCGATAATTTTTTACATTTTATCAGATAAAATCACATATGATAAACTTAACAAAGAACTTATCCATGGTAACAATAACAGAAAGCGGGACATTTTTGGATGATTTTTTAAATTACTCACAGCAAACAAAAAAAAGACAAGATAGTTAACAAAATAAAGACCCATACTACCAACATAAACATCCTGATTCGTATATATCCATTTATCGGGTGTTACACCAGCATTAAAAACAGCATCGTTTTTTGCCGGTGGATTGATGTACTCATGTAGAATAACCGCCCCCAAAATCCAATAAAACAATATATACCATTTGACAGAATAAAGCGTTTTAAATGTATCAAACAAATTGTTTTTAATAGCCTGTAAAAAAGATGTTATCTGTTTCATAAAATTCTCTCCTTTGATTTAAAAGTGGCATACTAAACAATAAAAGTAAAGTAAAAAAAGAAAAATTTTTGACGGATTTAAGTTATTTAAGAAGCAATATTATTTGAGAAAAAAAACGTTTATAAAACGCTAAAACATATTCAAAAATAACGTTTAAAAATCAATATATTCTCTTTAAAAAACGTGTCAAAAAAAGGTACGTTATTTTTCCCATATTATTATGCGAAATACCTCTTGTCAACTAAAAAATACAATTGTCTGATTTTTATATCTTTTTTACCCCATTGCAAACACATGTCGTCTATCAAAAAAAAGCATCAAAAAAACGTACCTTTTTTTGACACGTTTTTTTAAGAGAAGGTTTTGATTTTTTGAGATTATTTTAACGGAGGTTTTATGATTCGCAAATTGCCTTTTTTACATCGTTTTTTGAGCAAAAACACTCAAGAATCCGGTCGTAGCATGGTGGAAATCTTGGGTGTTTTGGCTGTAATGGGGGTCTTATCAGCCGGTGGGATTTATGGATATTCTTTTGCCATGGATAAATATCGGGC
>JAZTVX010000029.1:0-49348 GCA_045635565.1 Alphaproteobacteria bacterium | reverse complement strand
TTGCATCAGCATTTGACACATTTCTTTATCAACATCGGCAACCAGAACAAAGGTTATCGCCGTTTTCATCTTTTCCGATGAACATCAAATGGACCGATATCCAGTTTATTTCGCCTGTACTTTCTCACCCTTGTTCAGCTAATGTTTTAGAATCGACTTGTTGCAAAAAAGCATTTTAAAATTCATAAAACCTCCTTAAAAATAAATATTTATTCTCAATATTTCATCAACGAAAAACATATCTTTTCGACACGTTTTTTAGAGAATATATTGATTTCAAATCCTTATTTTAAAACAGACTTTACCGTTTTGCAAAATTTTTTTTTGATATCAACGCCATTATTTTAAATACAAAAAAACGATTGGTTCGATTATTTATAAAAAATAAAATATTAATTTAAAATAAATTCATTAAAAAAATCCCGTTAAAAACGAAACGGGATTTTAGATTGAGATTAAATACGTTACTATCGCACTTTACGGTTAAAATTTAATCTGATACCATTATTGGCACATACTCCAGCCTTAAAAGGAATAGCCTGTGCTTCAAAAGCATCTAATACATCACCCGATAATCCCGTAACACAAACAAAACCATTCTTATCCAAAGACATTTCAACATTGGGTTCGTCAACTTCTAATCCTGCCGCCTTTAAATTACGATAAGTTGTGCCACCAACACCCATACCGGCTAATTTACCGGCAACATCCAATATTCTGTCAGCCTTAAAACGATTGATGGCTAATGTATAACCGGCAATTCCACCTAATGAAAGAACAGCCATAATTGCGATAACAGCAATCATTTCAACCATACTGCGTCCTTTTTCATTCATATCCATTCTTAATCCTTTCTTGTTTAACATATATGTTATTAGATGTAACACGATTTTTTGCCAACAGCAACTTTTTTTTGAAAGAAAATAATTTTTTTTTAAGCAAAGACCACCTGACTTTCAGGTGGTCGGAGAGTTCACAATCATACTTACCAAAATGACCTTTGGCTTTTAGGATATAAATATCCCTGAACATAACCAAAGCTCCCCGACCATACGATCAAGGGATGACATTCAGATGGGTGTTTCTTGACTGCAAGAAAATACGCCCTTTTGGCGATATTCACCCACCGTGGTAAGTCAAGCTTGTGACAGCTCTTCCGTACCGCATCAGGCACGAAGAATGGACCACGAGGCTCATTCATGAGAGCATTATAACCACTTCATTAACAAATTCAAGAAAAATTATATTTATTAAATATATATTTCAATTTATCAATCCAAACTTTATGTTTTTTTATTCTTTATTTAATTTGACTTTACAAAAAAAACGAATCATTAAAAATAATACAATTTACTGTACGATAAAAACTTTACACTTGTTATTCACTGAAAAATACCTTATCATGAAAACAGTAATAATAATTTTTTTTGAGGAAAAATGACTGTATTTTTTGTTTTTGTTGTTCTGCTCTTCCTGTGTTCTTTATTTGTCTTACGGGAAATTGGAGCACACCCAACTGATGAGCAAATCAAATCATATGAAGATTTACCTTATTTCCAAGATGGCTCATTTCAAACGCCTTTTCAACAAATTGTTTCCCCGTTGCAAGTATTTCATCGTCACATTAAACAACTGATAATAAAATCAACTTCACGTCCGAAATATCCCTTACCAACAGAACCGATAAATCGTGAAAGTTTTCCTAAAACAGCAGAAAATTTTGCATTTTATTGGTTAGGACATTCATCTGCTATTTTAGAATTAGATGGAAAAAGAATATTAATTGACCCTGTTTTTGATAATGCTTCGCCCTTCCCTTTTTTATGTGACCGATATACAGAATCTCCCATTTCTCGATATGATTTACCGGCAATTGATTATGTAATAATTACACATAATCACTATGATCATTTGGAAAGAAAAACCATTCAATATCTTAAAAAATCTCATTTTATTGTACCGATGGGTGTTGGTATAACACTTCAAAAATGGGGAGTTCATAAAGCAAATATAACCGAGTTAAGTTGGGGATGTTCTTTTGAACAATATTCTCTTAAAATTATTGCAGAGCCGTCTTTACATTTTTCCGGCAGACAATTTTCGGATCAAAATAAAACTCTTTGGAATTCATATATCATTCAAAGTGGTTACAAAAATATTTTTTGGTCCGGAGATACGGGATACGGGACACATTTTGAAGACATTGGTAATAAATATGGTCCATTTGATTTGGTTGCACTGGAAATTGATGGGTGGAATGATGAATGTCCGTATGCTCATTTAAATCCGAAACAAGTTATTGCTACCATGAAAGATTTGAAATCTGATACTCTGTTCCCGATACATTGGGGGGTTTTTGATGTCCCTTCCCGCCCATGGCATACATCAATTGATACAGTTTATCAAGAGGCAACGTTAAATCAAATAACTGTAATTGCTCCTATTATAGGACAGCGAACTGATTTAGACAGTCCTCAAAAAATCTGGTGGCAAAACAAGTGAGATTATTATACGATTTGTGAATAAAATACAAAAAAATGATTGATTGTTTGCGAATTATTTGATACATTGCGACTATTCCGTGAAAAGGAGAAGAACATGAAAAAAAGTATCAATATTATATCATTGTCAGCATTAACACTGCTATATCCCGTATTCACACAAGCACAAGTTACCAGCAATGCTGCAGCAATACGTGCTGCGGCACAAATTCCGACGCAGGAAACAAATCATCCACAACGTGTTTCTCCCGTTGCAGATGCTGTTAAACAAGCCTCTCAAACTTCATCTGTGCTACAGAAAAAAAACGGTAATTTGCCGATGATGGCTATTAAAACAACAACTCGTGACTTATCAACAAATGAACCAACCGGTTTCAAACCGACCGTTCAAAATGTGCCAACAATTGAAAAGAAAATCAAGTTGCCGACTTATACCAAAGACGATGTTTTTTTTGATAACGGACGTTTTTACGTTAAAGCCGATAAATCACCTTTGACTGGTATTATTCAGGAAAAAACACCCGAAGGAAAGTTATTAGCTCGCACCCACTTTTTTAATGGGATTCCTCATGGTGAAAGCAGAACCTATTATCAAAACGGTCAATTACAAACGCTTGAAAAATATTATAACGGAACTTTAGTTGAAACGGCTCAATCATATTATGACAACGGGCAGTTATTAAACGAAACATCATTTGTTATGGGACAACCAAACGGCATATCTAAAGTGTATTATCCAAATGGAAAACTTCATTTTGAAACAACGTTTAAAAATGGGGTCAAAGATGGTGAAGACAAAACATATGCTGAAAACGGACAATTATTGATGTTGCGTCATTTTACCAACGGACAATTGGACGGTGAAGTAAAAGAATATTATCCCAGTGGAAAACTTAAAGGAGAAGGCCTGTTTCGTCCATATGGACCTGACGGACTTGTCAAGACGTATTTTGAAAACGGCAGTTTAGAAACCGAAGAACAATATAAAAACGGCAAGCGAAATGGTTATTCAAAATCGTATTATGATTTTGGACAATTGCGTCAAGAAGAACAATATGTTGCCAATCAAATTGATGGCATCAGTAAATCTTATTATGTGGACGGCAGTCTTGAAAAGGAATTGTCGTATAAATCGGGCAAACAAGACGGGCCGGCAAAAGTATATTACCAAAACGGTCAACTTAAACTTTCTTTAACCTTTAAAAATGATGTTCCTCATGGAGAATTCAGCACTTATTTTTCAGACGGCAATTTGCAATCTCATGCTGTTATGGTTGATGGTCGTCCTAACGGAAAAGTACAAGAATACTATGAAAATGGTCAATTATCCGTTGAAAAAACGTTTAAAAACGGTCTTGAAGAAGGTCCCTCCATTGCTTATTATGAAAACGGTCAGGTCAAAACAACGGCTTTATATCAAAAAGGCAAACAAAATGGAGAATTTGCAACCTTTTATGAAAACGGTAAATTAAATTCCCGTACAAATTTATTGAATGATAAACCTCATGGAGAATTTAAAGAATATTATTCTAATGGACAATTACACATTGATGCTTCTTATATTAACGGTGAAATGCAAGGGAAACAACGTATATATTACGCAAACGGTCAATTGCAAAGCGAAGATGAATATAAAAACAATCGTTTAGACGGCACAAGTGTGACCTACTTTGAAAATGGTGTGAAACGATCCATTGCTCATTTCAAAAACGGCAAGAAAAACGGACAAGCACAAGTTTTTGATGAAAATGGAAAGTTAGTTTGGGAAATGAATTTCAAAGACGATGTCAAAGAAGAAAACACAATCAAATCAGAAGAAAAACCAATCTCCAAAACACAAGAAAAATAGTTCAAATCTTTTTATTTATCAGGCATTCAACTGGTTAGATGAATGCCTTTTTTGTATCTGTAAAAATATCTTAAATTGGTAATGATTTTTGCAATTATTTTATTTATAATCCAAGTTAATTTAATTTGACATAAATGATATTATTGATTGTTTTTGTTTGTATGAATCACTTAACGAATCTATAAGAAATCCTCTGCTTCAAATGTATAATATGTATATATGCTATTTATCAAATCGTTTATTTCAATATAAAAATTGATTTAGAATAGTTATTTAATCTTAATAAAATAAAAAAAACAGGCATTTTTCATAAATACCTGTTTTCATTAAGCATGACAAATTATTTTCCCAATAATCCTTTTAACACTCCTCCAGCACCTTCTGTTGTTTTATCTAAAACATTTTGTGCCTTTTCTTTAGCTGTACTGCCAAGCATGTTGGCTGAATTTATCAAATCCAAAGCATTTTTTTGAGCAAAATCTTTCACACCTTTAATCGTTCCTTTGACAGATTCGACAGAAATTAAATCAAAAATATAAGCAATCGCTTTTTTCCAATCAAATGGTTTCCCCTTTTCACCAATATTTTTTTGATGAATATTTGGCAAATGAATTGTCATCGTTTTTTGCATCAATCCCAATGTTAAGGCAGTATTGTTAATTTGTAAATCACGAATAACCAATTGTTTGGAATTTTGTGCAGCAGATGTCGTTTCTTCTCTTTGAACTTTTGCTTTTTCCTGCGAAGAAGATGTCATCTTCGACAAATACGTTTCAACATTTTTTTGAATTTGCGTTAAATTAGACGTAATTTCCCCATTCTGATAAGTGGCTTCAGCAGAAACAAGCGTACCATCAATCAAAACCTGTTGAATAATGATTTTATCTGTTAAAACACTTCGTGGATCAAACATTACAACTACTTTATTTAAACCGAAAGCCTGTTCTGATCCATAACCGGCAGGATTTCCGATACTTAAACCGTTTAAAGACATTTTTCCTTGAAACAAACTGATATCAACATCATCTAACCGAACAGATGTTTGTGTAATTTCAGGAACAAATTTTTCAACGGCAGTTTTAATCAAATATCCGGCATATAAATAATTCCAACAATTAAAATCGTTAATAATACAAACAAAAACTTAAACAATCCTTTAATAATTTTTTTGAACATTTTTAACTCCTTTTATGCAGGAAAACTCATTTGATAACAACTGACTTCACTATCAATCGGACAAACTAACTTATTATCCAATTCAGTAGGTGCTGTAACACCGGTTTCAATATCACTTTCAGTTAAACCGGATGATTGAACAACTCTATCAACATAAGAATCCCATGTATCATCATCAAGCAACGCACAACCACATATCACAACATTTCCTTTTTTACCGACAATTTCGGCACGGGCAATAAGTTGATTATCCCAAACGGTATAATCCATTTTTTCAGATAGTGTTGTCACAGCCTTTCCTTTAACACGGGCAATAGCTAATAATTTAGAGGCAACATCAATTGTTGCAACGGCTTTGGCTCTTTCTTTGGCATAGTCATATGACATCAGTGAACCAATGGATAAAACACCGATAATTCCTAATACACCCAGCATTTCAACCATAG
Source organism: Alphaproteobacteria bacterium (assembly GCA_045635565.1). Lineage (GTDB taxonomy): Bacteria > Pseudomonadota > Alphaproteobacteria > CAAHEQ01 > UBA3637 > RGIG4140. The sequence continues at coordinate 43,376 of JAZTVX010000029.1, read as the reverse complement.
AACGCCCTAATTCCGCTTTCTTCATTTGACTTCTCCTTTCGTGTCGATTTCTTCTTGTGAAACGATTTTATCTTTAACAATGTATGTATGGGGGTAAAATGAATTATCCGGTAACCGTGGTTTTGAAACACGACCACACCCCGTAACAACAAAAATAATAACCAAACATGAACATATATAAAACAAACGCATGTTAATTCTCCTACATTTTATCAGGAACTTTTAACCCCAATAAATAAGCCATTTTTAAGCCCATGTCCAATGTATATTTTGTTAAAGCAATTCGTGATAAGCGTGTTTTTTCATCGGCATCTTTAATTGGGCAATCATGATAGAATAAATTAAAATCTTGTGCCAATTTAAACAGATAATCACAAATAATATGAGGAGCATTGTTATCATATGCGGCCTGTAAATTATCAGGCATACTATACAACCGAAGCATCAATTGACGCTCTGCCGATGTTTGAATCATAATTTTATCTCCCGATGAAATATTTTGTTCGGATTGTGTTTTTTCCAAAACAGACTTCATGCGAACAAGAGCATATAAAACATATGGACCTGTTTTTCCCTCCGTACTGGTTAATTTATCCTCATCAAAAATATAATTTTTCATACGTTCGTTCATCAAATCGGCAAATTTTAATGCACTGACACCAACGATTTTAGAAATATGTTCTTTTTCATCAGTAGATAAATCACGTCCCATTTCACCGGCATTCATTTTCTTCAAAGCAGCATCAGAGGCAATTTCCAATAACATTTTCAATGTCATTACACCACCGTCACGTGTCTTAAACGGTTTATTGTCTTTCCCGTTAATCGTACCGAAACCCAAATGTTCCAATGTTACGTTTTCAGATAAACCGATTTTCTGTGCGGCTGTAAAAACCTGTTCGAAGTGAAGTGCCTGACGGGCATCAACAACATACAAAATACTGTCCGGATTAAATTCTTCAATCCGTTCTTCAATCGTTGCCAAATCCGTCGCTCCATACATAACAGCACCATCAGATTTTAACATAATCAACGGTGGTAAATCGTTACCCGTTTTGGATTTATCTAATACGATTATTTGAGCCCCCGAATCCGGTATGATTTCACCCTTTTGTTTCAACCGGTCAATCATTTTTTGTAATCTGTCATGAACATGACTTTCACCACGCCATAAATCAAAGTGAATATCTAACGGTTCATATAATTTTTTCATTTCAGAAACGGATAAATCAATGAAATGTTGCCATAAGGCACGATATCCTCTATGTCCCGACTGTAATAGGCGTGTATTTTCTTTAGCACGGAGTAAATAATTTTCATCTGCTTTTGATTTTTGTGAAGCAATCGGATACATTTCTTCCAAATCACGTGCCGTGAATGGAACATCGTCCGGATAAGAACCGGTGTATGTTGTATCAAAATAAGGTAATTTCGGATTTCTTTCTTGGATTTCAGTGATTAACAACCCCATCGGCAATCCCCAATCACCTAAATGAATATCACCGATAATATCATCACCGGCAAAAGCATGTATTCTTTTAATGGATTCACCAATCACAGCTGGTCTTAAATGTCCGACATGCAATGCTTTGGCAATATTTGGACCACCGTAATCAATAACAACTTTTGAAGGGGGCGTTGTTCGTTCATAACCACTTTGAGGTGTATTTAAAATCGATTGAGCCAGATCGCTCAAAGCAGTATCAGAAACAGTCATGTTAATAAAACCGGGACCATCAACCGTTACTTTTGCAAAGAAATTATCCTCACGTAAAATTGTTGCAATTTGTTCAGCAATTGAACGAGGATTTTGTTTTAATTGTTTAGCTAACGGTAATGCACCGTTGGATTGATAATCACTCATATCAGGACGGTCTGACAAACGAACCAATGTCGGTACACCATTAAAACCACATTTTTGAAACGCATCAGCAACTTTTTCTTTGATAACAGTTGATAAACTCATAAAAAAATCCTTCCTTACAATAAACATCATAAAAACGTGATTATTTTATAAAAATACAATATAAATTGCAAGATATTTACTCATTTTTTTAACAGCATTTTGATAAAAACATACTCGTCATTATTTTTTCGTGTTGAATTTCATCAACTGACCTGCTATAAAAAAAGTAAAAGAAAGGATGAACAGATGCGGTTTATATCATTTTTAGGAATTTTATCCATTATTACAATGTCAACATCGGCTGTTTTAGCTGATACAATCATTGATTTTGATTCATGTGCCAAGCTCATTTCATCGGCAGAGAAAAACACACATCAAGACACGAATGTTTACACACAATGTGGATTTGATAATGAAAATTATGTATGGGAAACGTGGGCAGCTTATGTCTCTCAAAAAAATCATAAGAAGGCCTTATTTGAAATTTGTGTGCGTCATCCCAATCATATGTATCATAATATTTACTGTGAGAAATCAGCTCAATTAGGATATGGTCCTGCCCTTGCTTATAAAGCAGAAAAATTATTGGAACAAAACAATTTCCAGACTGCTGTTAAATTTGCCAATCAAGCCATTAAAACAAATGAATTAAATGAAGAACAATATGGTCGATTGCTTGAAAAAGTCGGTGTACATTTATTTCAACAAAACAATCCTCAATTTCAAACCTATTTGGAAGAAGCCGCCCTCAAACAATCCGCTTTAGCAAACCATATGTTAAGTATTATTCATTTTAAAAATGATAATAAAACGGAAGAAAATAAAAAAATCAGTTTTCAATATATGTGGCGTGCCATTTTATTATCTTGCCCTAATGCCGAAGAAAATCTCGGTTTATTTCATCTTGAACGACAAAAGAAAATTCCCTATGAAACAGCTGTACAAATGATGCATCAAAAAATCAATTCCTGCACATCAACGACCGATAGATTTGCCTCAACGGATAATTTATCCGAGTTATTTACCTGTCAATGCAAATCAGTCATACAAGATGAAAAACGCCATCAATCAAAACCGTTTTTACTTATCAGTACGCATGATGACAAGGCTGTTTTACGCGACAAAACCGGTCAAGAATATCACATTTCTACAGGCGATAATCTGCCCAACAGAATAACAGTATCCGAAATTCGACCAACAGCCGTTATTTTGACCACCCCAACTGACAGAATTATTCTTAATCGTTATACAACGGCAAGATGTGCCTCTTTTTGTCATACCTATCATATTGATGATAATTTAACACCACAAGAAATGGAAAAAAGAGTTATGGGAAATGTCGGGGTTAAAATTAAACCTTATCATTTATCATTTACGCCAAAAGAATGTGATACACTAATGTATTATGCCTCTCATCTGGTTGATACATCCAAACCTTTTGTCGGCAAGGAAGAATGTCAATCAAAACAACCGGAACAAATGCCTATTGTATTGAATAAAACAACACAATCTCAAACACAAAACACGCCTCCAGTTGTTAAATCGGATACAAATGATGAATCTTTTTCGACAAACGCGAAAGAACGTCTGAAAAAATTAGATATTGAGTTCGTTGACTAAAAAATGCCCCTTGATTTCTCAAGGGGTATTTTTTGGTTTAAACAACCACTCACCACCATTTGGTTTATCTTTTAATCCACACAAATAACCATTTTTAGCAATATGAACAATTTGTAAGTATTTTTTGATATTTTACTTTCAAAAAGATGATACGTATGCGTAAAAGACACTATTTATATTCATATCCTGAAGAAGAAGGTTTTCTTCCTGAATTATTTGTTTTCCTTTTACCATCAAATTTATCTTTCAAATCATAATCATCATCATTGATAAAACGTAAATTTCCACAATTTAAAATATTATATACGCGTTGGTCCGATAAAGACTTACTATGTCCGAAGTGATGACGTGGGAAAGGTTGAAGCGCACGACTTGCGTAAGTATTTGGAGCATCTTCACCATAAATTGCACGATACACACCTAAATTTTGAGCAACTTCCGTTGAAAACACATGAATAGGTTCCATATTCATATGAACTCCACCTGCTTTTTCCCAATATTTTTGTAAATCTTCCATTTCAAAAAAAGAAACAGGAATATCCTTTTTATTTTGCGGAATATTTTGCATAATACGTGGCATATATGAGGCTTTCCACTCCTCAACGCAATCAAGAAGCGAATTAAATTCTTCAACCGAAAAATGAACATTATCATTTTGCAGTACCTGCAAAGCAGCCCGTCTGTTTTGTGCCAAAAAGACATTACACAATGTTTCCAATGTTTCTTCTTCAGATCGAATACGCAGATATCTTAAGGTTGCTGCTATTCCATTTTCATCAAAGCCATGATTTGCTGAAAAAGATTCTGTATCTTGCGATAAAGCATCAGCAATATTGTTTGTATGTGACTGCAACATTTTAGTAACAAATGATTTTTTATTACTTTCCAACAATAAAGTATATGCTTTTGCTTCTGCTTCAATGGCTAATTCACGAATAGCCAAATAAACTCCAGACGTTTTCTTTTGAGATGAAGGATAAGAACTTAAACCATGTTCTTCCTGAATAACATGGCGTAATTCATGAAATAAATTGCTCACTAAAAGTTCATCAGACACTTGTCCGGGTCGTTTCGAATAAACTTGTTGTTGACCATTTCTAATATGTAACGCATCAGCCTTTTCTGCCGTTAATTTATCCAATGCCTTTTGTGACATATCAATATCCAGTCGGCTTGAATGCCCTTCTTCTTCACGAGAACGACAAATCTGTATGAATTCATTCAACAACCTGTTTTTCATCAATGAATCCATGTGACTTTCTCGCAATAATCGTAAAAAATTACGGGTATCAATTTGAGCAATCAATTTATCCCGTGTTGTCGGATGTTTCGGCATTGTGTTATATAATACTCTAACATGATTTTCAAGATATTGCCAATCATCATCTGACAAAGTATCATAAATATCGGCTTGAAATATCAATTTCGGACGAGAAGTGTATTGAAAGGCTTTTTGTATCATTTTATAAGCCGAATCATCAATTTCAAATCGACCGTTTTGATAATCAAAACTGATTCCATGGTGTTTGAAAAACCATCGAATTTGATCATAGGTTGCTAAATTATTCGAGTTTAAAGGAAACGAATATCCGTATTTCGTTTTTGTCCAAAACTGAGGATTTTGAAAATTTTCAATGATAGAACTAAACATTGGCAAGCCTTTCAGAAAGATATTTTTCACATTATACGATAAAATTTGACAAACATCAATATATTTTTTCAAATTATCACAACTTAATACTCAACATGAATAAAATAAAGGCCTTGTGCCGGTGCTGTCGGACCACCGGCACGTCTGTCGCAGGATTCAAAAGCCTTTTTAAAATCATCTGTTGTCCACTTTCCACAGCCAACCTGAACCAAAGTTCCCATGATATTACGCACCTGATGATGTAAAAAAGAACGGGCTTTGACAATCATGTCAACATGTCCTATCGATGAAGAAAATATCTTAATTTCATTGAGCGTTTTAATGGGTGACTTTGCCTGACATTCCGATGCCCGAAAAGTTGAAAAATCGTGTTTTCCAATCAATATTTGTGCTACTTCATTCATCTTTTCAACATCTAACGGATATTTAAACCACCACACACGATTTTGTTCTAATGCCGGTGGATTCACCGTATTCAAAATTCGATACAGATATGTTCTTTCTTTTGCATCAAAACGGGCATGAAATTGATCCGAAACCCGTTCGACTGTATGAACACTTATCGGATAAGGTCGTATCAATGCATTAAGAGATTCACGCAAACGGAAACAATCAATAATACCATCTGTATCAAAATGAGCAATTTGACCAAACGCATGTACACCAGCATCTGTCCGACCACTACCGAACAAGATGATTTCTTCCCTCAAAGCCGTCTTTAACGCATCTTCCAATACACCTTGAACAGAAATACCGTTGTTTTGTTTTTGCCAACCGACAAATGGAGTGCCGTCATATTCTATCTTTAATTTAACTCTCAAAAACGTCCCCTTTTTTTAACATATTTCCCATGACAAATTCAGAGGCATTTAACATCTTTTTGCCTTCCCTTTGCAGTTGTGTTATTTGAAGAACTGTACCACAACCACAGGCAACCGTTAAATTATCGTCAATCAATGTTCCCGCCGGTTGATTTGTACTTTCTGACAACACAGTGGCATTAAAAATTTTAATCCGTTCACCATTAAATAATGTATAAGCCGTCGGATAAGGGTTAAATGCCATAATATGACGTTTAATTTCTTCCGCCTTCATTTTCCAATCAATAAGAGATTCATTTTTCTGAATTTTTTCAGCATATGTAATTCCTTCTGTCGGCTGTTTGACGGGTATTGGCATGTTTTCAAGTGTTTGAATAACCAAATCAGCACCAATTGCCGATAAAGAATCGTGTAACATTTGTGCCGTTGTGTCAGGTGTAATATCACATTTTCCAACCATGAGCATGTCACCGGTATCAAGACCGACATCCATCTGCATAATAGTCACACCGGATTCTTTATCTCCGGCTTGTATGGCTCGTTGAATGGGAGCCGCCCCTCTCCAACGTGGTAAAATCGATGCGTGCGTATTGATGCAACCTAATCGAGGAAGTTCCAGTATTTCTCTCGGCAAAATCAGACCGTACGCACAAACAATTGCAACATCAGCATGTAAAGATCTAAATAATTCCTGTTCTTCCGATCGACGCAACGAAACAGGAGTTCTAACCTCTATACCTAACTTTTCTGCCATAACATGTACAGGAGATGGTTTTAATTTATATCCCTTCCCTGCCGGTCTAGGTGGTTGTGTGTAAACACAAACAACATCATGATGTTGACTTAATACTTCCAAGACCGGAACGGCAAAATCAGGCGTTCCCATAAAAATAACACGCATATTATCACCTATTTTATTTCGTCAGTTTCACGACGACGACGTTTTTCCAAATGTTTCAATAGTCTGTTTCTTTTCAACGAAGATAAATGATCAATAAATAATATCCCATCCAAATGTTCCAACTCATGCTGAACACAAATTGAAAGCAAATCCGTTGCTTTAAGTTCTTGCAGTATTCCGTTTTCATCTAAATATCGAACAACAACCCATTCATGACGCTCCACATCGGCATATTCACGTGGTACAGATAAACACCCCTCATTGTGTAACACCATATCCGGTGACTTTTGTACAATTTCAGGATTAACCATCTTAATCGGATTCGGTTTTTCATCAGCACCGGAACAATCCATAACAACCAATCTTTTCAATAAACCCACCTGATTGGCAGCCAAACCGACACCATGCGTTTCATACATTGTTTCCAGCATATCAGACAGAATTTGTTGAATTTCAGGCGTTACAGTATCAACTTTTACGGCTTTTTCACGCAAAACGGGTTCTGGGATTTCAAAAACTCTTAATTTTGTCATTTTTCCTTTCCTTTTTATTTTTTTTTATTATATACTATCTTTATCATTTTGAAAAGGAGTTTTTTTCATGTTGCGTTTATTTGTCGGTCTTGATTTACCTGAAAATATCAAAAATGAGTTATATGCGTTACGTGGTGGTTTAATCGGGGCTCAATGGCATACAAAAGAACGACTTAATTTAAATCTGCGTTTTATCGGCAATGTCGAAGAACATGTTGCAGAAGAAGTTTTAAAAGAATTAAGATATGTACGTTTTCCGGCATTTCATATGTCTTTCAAAGGAATCGGTTACTTTGCATACGGGGACCAACCACATCATATCTGGACAGGCGTTGACACACCTAAGTTAATCGGTGAATTACAAGAAAAAATCGACCGTTGCATTGTTAAAGCCGGTGCCGGTAATGCAGATAAATTCAAATTTGTACCTCATGTTTCTCTGGCCAAATTACAAAACACAACAATGGACGATGTTTTTGGATATATCGGGCAAAATAATTTATTTCACTCCGAAACGTTTTTGGTCGATTCGTTCTGTTTGTTTGCCAGTCATGCTCGCGAAAGTGGACAAGGAAAATATTACACTATTGAAGAAACATATCCGTTAAGTTTAGTGGAAACATTGGATTAACTTTTATATTGAGATATCAAATAGACCTTTTCTGTGTAATGGGAAATTTATACCTCTTGTTATTCTGTCTCTATTTTAAAAATTGCTTTATAATAACATAATGATTTATTTTTTATTTTACCAATTTGTTCAATTAGTTAATTCAAAAAACATACTATTAACAAAATAATTTATTATAAAAAAAGGTTCGAAAAAATCCGAACCTTTTTTAATTTAAATTGATCCGTTTATTGAGCGTCTGCAGCAACTTGCATTTTAACAATAATATCCGGATTAGTAACTTTTCCGTTATTGGCAGATGTACCCGCTTTCAATGAATCAATGGCTTCCATACCTGAAATAACTTGACCGAATACTGTGTATTTTCCATCTAAATAACCAGCATCATCAAAACAAATGAAAAATTGACTATCTGCACTGTTCGGATCCATGGCACGAGCCATCGAAACAGTTCCACGTCCGTGATGCTTATTGTTAAATTCAGCGTTTAAATTTTGACCTGAACCACCTGTACCATTTCCCAATGGATCACCAGTTTGAGCCATAAAACCCGGAATGACTCGATGAAACTTCAAACCATCATAAAAGCCCTGACGTGTCAGTTCCTTAATACGTTTAACATGATTTGGTGCAACATCCGGATATAATTCAATAACCGTACGACCATATTCCGTATCTAAATAGAGTGTGTTTTCTTTATCCATTGTTTGTGCTCCTGCTTGAATTGTAAATATAATACCCGCTAACAAGGCTGTTAAATATTTTTTCATTTTTCCCCCTTGAATTGAAGGGCAGTAGAAACTGCCCTTTCATTGCTTTATTCAGCAATCTCACCACTTTCCGATGTGATTGCACTTGCATCCGTTTCTGTTGCACTAACTGTTATATCAGTTTGTGTTTGAGTTTCCGTTTCATCTTCAATGTCTGTAATACATGTTGCTGAAACAACTTTTTCATCTTCACCTAAACGGAATAAAATAACGCCCATAGTACTACGTCCTGCGATACGAATATCGCTGACTTTCATACGAATTAACTTACCTCCATCCGTAACCAACATGATATGTGCATCATCAGGTACCGGCATGGAAGCAACAACATCTGCTTTGCGTTTTCCTTCATCTGTCTTAATGTTAACAACACCGACTCCACCCCGTGATGTAATACGATATTCATAAGCACTTGAACGCTTTCCGTAACCTTTATCCGTAATGGTTAAGATAAATTCTTCTTCCTGAGCCATCTTTTCAAATTCATCAGGTGTTAAGACAGTATCCGTCAAACTTTCAAGTTCAACCGTATCACCTTCATCTGATTGTCCGTTTAACCGACGACGTGCTACTGCTTCTTTTAAATAAGCATCCCGTTTATCAATGTCAGCCTTGGCATGTTTAACAACAGACATGGAAATAACCGTATCACCATCAGCCAAACGCATACCCCGAACACCGGTAGAAGCCCGTGATTCAAAAATACGAATATCCGATACAGGGAAACGAACACATCGACCACCGGCTGCTGCCAACAAAACATCATGTTCTTCATTACAAATTTGAACACCGATTAACGAATCGCCTTCGTCTAATTTCATAGCAATTTTACCATTCGATTGAACATTATAGAAATCCGTCAATCTGTTTCGACGAACATTACCGGAAGCCGTTGCAAAAATAACGGATTGATTATCGCATTCTTCTGCTTTTTCAGGCAATGTCAAAATTGTTGAAATCGTTTCACCTTGTTGTAATGGCAAAAGGTTAATTAACGCTTTACCCAACGATTGAGGCGACCCTTCCGGCAAACGATACGTTTTAATTTTGTAAACAATACCCCGTGTTGAGAAGAACAATAACGGACTATGCGTGCAAGCCACAAACAATTGTGAAACCTGATCTTCTTCCCGTGTTGACATTCCGGAACGTCCTTTTCCACCCCGATGTTGAGCCCGATATGTTGATAACGGTACACGTTTAATATAACCATTATTTGAAACCGTTACAACCATTGTTTCCCGAGGAATTAAATCTTCCATATCTTGTTCAAATTCAGCATCTTCAATCGTTGTGCGACGTGCGTCAGGAAACTGAACCTTTACAACCTCTAATTCTTCACGGATAATAGCATAAATTTTTTCACGCGAAGCCAATGTTGACAAATACCCTTTAATTAAACCAGCCAAATCACCAACTTCACCGTGTATTTTATCACGTTCCAAACCAGTCAACCGATGTAATTTTAAATCCAAAATGGCTCGTGCTTGTGCTTCCGAAAGTGTGTATGTACCTTCAACAACTTTACGACCAGGTTCGTCAATTAGTTCAATTAAACCGGCAACATCTGAAGCATCCCATTTCGTTTCCATCAATTGAACACGGGCAATATTCGGATCAGATGAAGCCTTAATCATTTCAATAACTTTATCCAAATTAGCAACAGCAATTGCTAAACCGACCAAGACATGAGCCCTATCACGTGCTTTATTTAATTGATAAACGGTACGACGACGAACGACTTCTTCCCGAAAAGCAATAAAGGCTTTCAAAATGGCTTTCAAACTCATCAATTCCGGACGACCGTTATTTAATGCCAACATGTTCATACCAAAACTTGTTTGCAACGGTGTGTATTTGTACAGTTGATTGAGAACGACTTCCGGTTGAGCATCCCGTTTTAATTCAATAACAACACGAACGCCTTGTCTGTCTGATTCATCTCGTAAATCAGAAATGCCTTCAATTACCTTTTCCTTAACCAATTCGGCAATACGTGTAATCATCTGCGCCTTATTAACCTGATAAGGAATTTCCGTCACAATAATCGCCATTTTATCTTTTCTGATTTCCTCAATAGAACAGCGACCACGCATAATAACAGAACCCCGTCCCGTTAAATAAGCTGAACGAGCCCCTCCCCGTCCCAAAATAATGCCACCTGTCGGAAAATCCGGTGCCGGCACGTAAGAAATCAATTCTTCATCTGAAACGTCAGGATTATCAATCATGGCAATGGCTGCCGATACAACTTCGCCTAAGTTATGAGGGGGCATATTCGTTGCCATACCAACAGCAATACCACCGGAACCATTAACTAAAATATTCGGAAAACGAGCCGGCAAAACATCCGGTTCCATACATGTTTCATCATAGTTAGGACGAAAATCAACCGTATTTTGATCAATATCTTCCAACAACCAGTGTGCCGTTTGAGCCAATCGGGCTTCCGTATAACGCATAGCAGCCGCTTTATCCCCGTCCATTGAACCGAAGTTACCTTGCGAACTAATCAACGGAACACGCATGGAAAATGTTTGTGCCATACGAACCATGGCTTCATAAATCGAACTATCGCCATGGGGGTGATATTTACCCATAACATCCCCAACGATACGAGCCGATTTACGGAATGGTTTATTATAATCGTATCCATTTTCATTCATTGAAAATAAAATACGACGATGAACCGGTTTTAAGCCATCCCGAACATCCGGCAACGCACGTGAAACGATAACGCTCATCGCATAGTCTAAATACGACTTACGCATTTCATCTTCAATCGCTGTCGGCACAACATCAGACGGCGTTACATTCAAAAGTGTATCTTCTGTCATTTTTCTTTCCTTAACTATCTGGCGGATAATAAGTTTTTTGTTTTACCAACAAAAATTAAAACGGAATTTCGTCATCAAAAGAATCTGTATTAGAACCTGCTAACGGTGTTGCATCCCAACCACTTGTTGAAGAACTATCACTTCCCATGCCTGAAGAAACCATACCACCTTCAGAACGTGAATCTAAAATAATTAACTCACCACGGAAAGCCCCTAAAACGATTTCTGTTGTAAAACGATCCTGACCGTTTTGGTCTGTATATTTACGTGTTTGCAAAGCACCTTCCACATAAACTTTTGAACCTTTATGCAAGAAACGTTCCGCAAAATCAGCTAAATTATTATTAAAAACAACAACACGATGCCATTCTGTCCGTTCTTGGCGTTCGCCTGATTTATCTTTCCAAGTGTCAGACGTTGCAACAGATAAATTAGCAATTTTTTGCCCCGAATTTGTATGGCGAATTTCCGGATCCCGACCCAAATTACCAACTAAAATCACTTTATTCATACTTCCGGCCATTGTTATTTTCCTTTCTTTATACAAAAATTATCAAAAATGTTTTTCTCACAAAAAAACGTTCTCGCACAGATTACCTTTTTTTCTTCAAAAGGACAAGTTTTTTTTTCAAAAATAACATTTTTTTTACCCACTCAATCGGAAAAAAACCATTTCAATTATTTATCATTTAAAATCTTGACAAATAAATGAATCTATGATAAGAAAATGACATTTATCAATAATTCAGACAGACAAGGACAAAAAATGGCAGTTATGTATATGCCGGACAGGCAAATTCCTCTTTTGGCAATTGATCATCAAAACAACACTCAAGAATTACGTGGTCACATGGATGACTTTTTTTATTATTTTTCAATTATTCCAACAGATTTGTACTTTTTCAAATCAAAAACACCATATCAAAAAGATGCTGTTAAAATGAGTCGGTCCGATATTATGTATCTTCTTGAAAAGGTTAAAAATTACATTCATCCTCAAAATGTTTATCAAATTGATATCATTCGCTTTGCTTGGGAACAGCAATGTCTTTCAGAAGACAAGAAACAAGTATCCCTTTTACCCGAAAGTCAACCAATCGCCCGTCATAACAATCTGCAATCAGACTTACGCAAAGTACGGCAAGCCGAAAAACTGCTGAACAAATACGTTTCTATTCCACCCGTTATTGTTTATGACAAAAATCATCAACCGATATCTGCCTGTGCTAAATTAGACGGTCGTTTGGTTTACATTTCCCTTGATAAAAAAAAACCGGCATTTTGGTTTGTTTCTTTGACTCAGGCAACACCCATGAACATCAATGACATAATGAATTTCATGGAATATACAGGAGAATCACCGACATTTGAAAAAACATGTGAAAGATTGGCTCAATTATATCAAAAATTTCAAAAAGCAAATTCGTTAAGCCCCAACAGAAATACAGCCAATGCCTTGTACTGCTTTGTCCGAAACACGTTAGTTAATCATTGGGATTCATTTTCCCATACCGAACGCACGCTTTGTTTGAGTGGAAAAAATCGCCAACGCACATCATAATTCAAAATGCCCTCTTTGTGAGGGCATTTTTTCATGTTATCAGGCTGTCTTGATTAAACTGTTATTAAACCTCGATAAAAAGCATATAACGCCACGATTGATGTCACAATAAGTATAATACATAATATTTTTTCCGTTTCAGAAAAATAGAGAATATACTGTTTTTGTTTTTTATTTTGATTATTTAACCCTACTCCCTGCTCACGACGAGCCCACATGTAAACAGGAATACCGGCAGTAATAAAAACAACAGCCATTAACAAATATCCTAATCCAGCAGCATAAATCAACCAACCGGCATAAATTGTTCCTAAAATACCCGTTATTAGGGCATAGAAACGACTTAATCCGATATTATCGGGAAATTTGTGGTCTTCACATATCTTCCAAAGATACAAACAAGACATAAAGTAAGCCGGCAAAACCATAACTCCCGTAATTGACAACATGGTATTCCACGCATTTCCGGCAAAATATACCAATATCATAGCCAATTGCATCAAGGTACTTGTTACAATCAACGATACATTTGGAGCATTTTTGGCGTTTTCACGCATAAAGATTTTAGGAAATGCACCATTACGAGCCATCGCATACGGCATTTCAGCCACAATCATTGTCCAAGACAACCAACTGGCCAAAATCGCAATAACAACACCGATATTCATAACCCAAGCCCCCCAAACACCAACAACACTTTGCAAAACACCTGCTGTTGATGGATTAGGAACAGTTGCTAACTGCCCCTGACTCATTAAGCCGAATGGCAAAACCGATAACAAGACATATATCAATAAACAACCTAAATATCCGATAAGAGTTGCCCGTCCAACATCTTTTTGAGATTGTGCCCTATCCGATAAAACAACAGCACCCTCAATACCAATGAAAGCCCACAATGTTACTAACATTGTATTTTTAATTTGTGTCGAGACATCTCCTAATTTAATAAATTGCCCTTCACCCCAAAAATCCATGTCAAATTTATCAAAATTAAATACAGCAGCCATAATAATGATAAACAAAACAATAGGGACGATTTTAGCAATTGTTACCACTAAGTTAATCAATGCGGCTTGTTTAACACCTCGTAAAACAAGACAGTTAAAAAACCAAATCAAAAAAGAACCTCCAATAATTGAATATAAATTATTACCACCGGTAAAAGTCCCCGGAAAGAAATAATTTAAAGCATCCATTGTGATAACGGCATATCCGACATTTCCACAAATTTGACACAGCCAATAACTCCAACCAATATTAAAACCCATATAACTGCCGAAACCGTCACGGGCATACAAATAAATACCCGTTGTCAAATCCGGACGGGCATTTGACAAAATACGAAATGTATTTGCAATAAAATACATACCGATACCCGTAATTAACCAAGCTAAAATAACAGCTCCGACAGAAGCACTTTGAGCCATGTTTTGTGGCAAAGAAAAGATACCGCCACCAATCATGGAACTGACAACAATGGCTGCCAAACCGAAAACTCCTAATTTACCACCGGTTGACATACGTGATTTTTTTTGTTGTGTTTGAATTTGTTGAACCATAATTTCTCCTTTTAATGTAAATGATGAAAAGGATAGAAAAATCTATCCTTTTTGACCTTTTTAGTTTTAACGTTCAACCGGAGGGGCATATTCAAAATTCAAAAAGCCCAATGCTGTCAATGAATATCCAAAGGCCTGCGTAATGTTGGTAAAATTATGAAAAAACTGAAAATCAGAATGTTGTTCAACACCTCGAATTTCTAACTCATGTGTCAATGATTTTTTTAACCACATTTGTGCATGAGCCTGCGCAATTTCATCATCAATAAATGTATCAAAATACTCAACATATTCTGCAGCCCAGCCACCAATAAAATTATTGTTTTTATCTTTACCCCAAACAATACCAACACCTGTTGCAATGGCTTTATGTTCTTCCCGACGAGCACCGTTTCCTGCCATAATGACTTCTAACACTGCTCCGTGTTTAAATGTATGAGCAACTTCATCAACCGAAACAATGTTACCAAACAATTCCGGAGGCAAAACAGAAGTATAAGGAACAACGTTAAAGTCTTGAATTTTGGCTTCTAAAAGAGCAGAATCATAACAAAATGTTTCAAATGGTTGGGGCGGAATACCATCATCTGCCTGTCCTGAACCACCTGTATGAAATGCTAAAGTCGGATATCTTGTACCTACTGTCATAATTTTCTCCTTTCTGATTAAATAAAAACATATTGACATTGCTTGATATAAGAAAACCACTACCGAATGCAAGGGAATATCAACCGAAGTATTGATAAAAAAATACTTATTTATCAATACATTTGAATAGATTGAAACACATTCCTCCAACACACATCTTAAACGGGTAAAATGATTATCATTTACACAATTATCAGTTATATTACATAAGGAGAAAATATGAAAAAATTACTTATTCCTGCATTATTGATAGGTACTTTTGCCGTTACATTGTCTGCACATGCTGCCATGATGAATGGTAAAATTTTATCTAAACAAAATGAAAAAATTCAAGTTGCCAACAATGAAAATGCAACACCGACTACATTAAAAACAACACCAAACACAACCTATTTTATCAAGAAAAAAATAACAACAGAAGATATGAACACACCGGAAAATTTACCAGATACAAATGATTTTGTTGAAATCATTTATTCAATTGATCCGGCAACAAATGAACTTATCATTGATGAAATTGTCATTATTGAAGATTAACATTATCAGGGGAAAGACGGTTTATGCCGTCTTTTTCCTTTTTTAAATAAATCATCGGAAAAACAATAAATGATAAAAGATATTTTACAACAATATTAAATAAAAATATTTCAATTAAAACAGATAACTCATAAACAAATGCGAATGCACCGACACAAAAAATAAAATTGTCAATCGGAATACTAACGACATTACTGACAACTACCCTGCCCCATTTGTATTTTTCTTTAAACTTGTTGACGTATAATTGATAAATTTCCGTATCAATCAATTCGCTCACCAGTTGAGCCAATAAAGAAGCAATAACAACACGCCATACCGGTGAAAAAACTGTATCAAACATTTTAGACGTTACAACACTTTCATCTGCCGGAAAATGCGAAATAAAACAAAAATACAGCACCATAAATAGATTGATTGCTACTGTACAATAAATACATTGTTGTGTTAATCGCTTACCTAATGACCGATGTATTACATCTCGCAACGTAAAGGTTAACGGATACAAAAAAACACCCATATCAACAGCATAATTCAGTACATATCCGATTTTAATGCTGGTAATATTTGCAAGCAATTGTAGTGATGTATATAATAAAAGACAAAACAGGGCTAGTCCGGACATAAAAACACTTCCATCCTGAACCTAATAGTCATCCGGATTCGTTATACATTTAAGTGTCGGCGATATGCTGAAATGAGCCTGTGTCGTTTGTTTAATATCCTCTAAATCAGAATAAGGACTGATTTCAATCAGTGTTAACCCTTTTTTGTCACATGTAAAAACACCTTTTTCCGTTATAATCATATCAACTTCGTGTGATGCCGTTAACGGTAACGTACATTTTTTGAGAATCTTCGGTTCACCTTTATTGGTGTGTTCCATGGCAACAATCACTTTTTGTGCACCAACCACCAAATCCATCGCTCCACCCATACCGGGAACCAATTTACCGGGAACAAGCCAATTCGCCAGATTTCCTTCTTCATCAACTTGTAATCCACCAAGTACAGTTGCGTTAATGTGTCCACCCCGTATCATGGAAAAAGATAAAAAACTATCAAAATAAGCACCACCATCCTGTATCGTCACAAACCGACCACCGGCATTTGTAATGCGTTCATCCGCTTCACTGTCTATCGGCATTTTTCCAACGCCTATAATACCGTTTTCTGATTGCAAGGTAATGTGCTTATCTGTCGGTATATAATTAGCCGCCAGTGTTGGTAAACCAATACCCAATGTAATAACATCACCATCATGAAATTCACGGGCAATTCGCTTGGCAATAATTTGTTTAATTGTATCTTTGTCAAGCATGCTCATCTTCCTTTTTTACAATATAATCAACAAATAAAGCCGGAATAACAATATCATTCGGGTCTAATACTTCATCTGAATATTCATCAGCTTCCACAATAACTGTTTTGGCGGCTGTAGCCATAATACTATTAAAGTTACGGGTTGTTCCATAAAATGATACATTACCGTACTTATCAACCCGAGAACCATAAATGAGAGCAACATCAGCCGTCAAAGGTCTTTCAAGCAAATAATCACGACCATCCAGAGTTATTTTTTGTTTTCCTTCTTCAACAATGGTACCAATACCCGTCGGCGTTAAAATACCACCCAAACCGGCTCCCCCTGCCCGTATCCGTTCAGCAAGCGTTCCTTGTGGCACCAATTCTACACTTAACGTACCGTCGTGCATTTGCCGTCCAGTTTCCGGATTCATGCCGATATGTGTTACAATTGCCTTTTGAACGCAATGGTTTGCAATTAATGTTCCTTTATCCGAATCGATAAAAGACGTATCATTGGCAATTAACGTTAATTGACGACGTTTCAACAAATGGGGAATAACCCTCTTAGGTGAACCGCATTTTAAAAAACCACCCACCATCAAAGACATACCATCTTGTATCAGGGTTGCTGCTTCTTGTGCAGAAATGACTTTTACTTTTGACATGTTTTGTTTCATACAAAAAAACAAAAGTGATGTCAACCGTAAAAAGATAATGTCATATGTTTGTCATAAAAAAAAGCCCCTAAAGGGCTTTTCTAAAATGGCTCCAGCGGTAGGGCTCGAACCTACGACCGATCGGTTAACAGCCGATTGCTCTACCACTGAGCTACGCTGGAACAGTTTTCTTTGGAGGCCGGTACCGGAATCGAACCAGTATAAAAGGATTTGCAGTCCTCTGCATAAGCCATTCTGCCAACCGGCCCTCTTAAGAACAAGACATCTTTTATCCGATTTCAAAAAACATGTCAAGAAAAAAAATAAAATTCTTGAATTTTTTTTAAAAATATTCTATTCTGAAACATCGAAAGAATAAGGAGAGAAAAAAATGTTCAAAAAAATCACCATGTTAACAATTTTCCTTACAACTGTTTCTTCTGTAGCGTTGGCTGAAAATTTATCTGATGTTTTATCATATACATATCAAAACAGTTTACTGATAAATGCCGAACGAGCTGGTTTGAAGGCTATTGACGAATCGGTTGCGAAAGCAAAATCCGGTTACAGACCGTCAATTACCGGACAAGGCAGTATCGGCCGTTCACACACACAAAGCATTTACGATAATCAATTTGGTGGTACAAAAACAAAAATATATCAAAATCCAAACACCCTCTCTATTAACTTCGTTCAACCTGTTTTTTCTGGTTTATCAACTTATAATTCCGTTGAAGCAGCCAAAAGTCAGGTTAAATCTTCCCGTTCTAATTTAGAAAATACGGAACAGGCAACATTATTAGATGCTATTTCGGTTTATATGGACGTCATTCGTGATAAAGCCGTTCTTAAACTACAAATCAACAATGAAAAGGTTTTAACCCGTCATTTAGAATCTTACAAGAAAAGATTTACAGCCGGCGAATTAACACGCACGGATGTTGCCCAATCTGAAGCCCGTTTATCCGGAGCCATTGCCAACCGAATCGCAGCAGAAGGACAATTAGAAGTTTCAAACGCCAACTATTTTGATGTTGTCGGCTTAGAACCATCTCTCATTATGGACGATGTAAATGCTTCCACTATCCATTTACCTCAAACATTAGACGAAGCATTGAATTTAGCATTGACAAACAATCCTCAAATCAAAGCAATGGAACATGCTGTCAAATCGGCAGAATATACCGTTTCAGCCCAAAAAGGTGTTTTAGCCCCACAAATTGACATAACTGCCAGTGCAGCAAAACAACATGATTACACCACATTCAAACGAAATGATGCTTGGGAGGTTGCTGCTAACGTTCGTGTCCCACTATATCAATCCGGTAGCGAATACGCAGATATTCGTTCTGCAAAACAAACCGAAAATCAATATCGGATTTTATTGGCACAAATCAAACAATCCGTTCGTTCCCAAACAATCAGTGCATGGGAAAACTACACAGCTAACAAGGCACAAATTAACTCCATCAAAGATCAAATCAAAGCTTCCAAAATTGCTTTGGACGGTGTTATCCGTGAAGCACAAGTTGGTTCAAGAACGGTGTTAGACGTACTTGATGCCGAACAGGAACATTTAGATAATCAGGTTTCGCTGGTTAAGGTCCATCGGGATGAAATTGTTGCAGCATATACATTATTATCTGCCACAGGGCAATTAAATCCAAACGGGCTGAATTTAGACGTACCGATGTATAACCCCAAAGAATATTATAACACCGTTAAAAACAAATGGATTGGCTGGAACGCCAATTAAGGAGAACACATGCAAGACGAACAATCAGTTAGCGAGATTTTATCTTCCATTCGACAAGTTTTATCAAAAGAAGTTGCCTCACTTAAGAACGATCCGTTTATTGATTCTCTTTCAACGGATTCAAATAGTGAAGAGGATATTGTTTTTGAGTTGACACCACAAATGCAGGTTGCCCAAGGAACATTGATAGATACCGAAACAGCCGTTCGAACACAAGAAGCATTGAGTAAGTTGAATCAAATTAAAACACCGACACCCATAACAATGGAGTTAGAACAACAACTTCGTCCAATGTTACGAGATTGGCTAAACACTCACCTTCCGGAAATCGTGGAACGCATTGTTACGCAAGAAGTACAACGCATCATCAACCATCGATAAACAAAAGGGGCTTTCTTAATGAAAGCCCTCATTCATTCGATAAGTCACGAACCATAAGAATAGTTCTCATACCATTGATATGAGCGTACCATCCGCTTAAACGGCGATACCCTCTCTTTTCAAAAAACTCAACACAATCCGAATGGGCATATAAAGCAACACGTTTGGCTCCCTTTTGTTTAGCTTGCTTTTCGGCACATAACAATAATTTTGTACCAACTCCCTGCCCTTGATAAGGTATATCAACAACCAATTGACGAATACGATACCAACCATTTTGCGGTTCATTCATTAACAATACGCAACCAGACACTTGACGAGCCGTATGTAAAGAAACATAAATACTTGAATTATTTTCTTCTTTTTCAAAATTAGCAGTTGTCATGATATGGTACGGATGCCATAAAAGTTCACGACGCAACCGAATGCATTTTGAATACAACTCATGTTCTGTTGTAATTTCACGAACGACTATTTCCATGATTTCCCTTTCATTTGCATATTAGCGTATTCTTTTTTACTTGGTTTTTCAAGAAAAATCATTCTTCTGATTGAAATTTATGATAGATAAGACCACATAACATGCAAATTATTTACTTTAAAAGGAAAAACATGTTTTTAATTAATTTAATACCCTACTATCAAATAAAGGATGGACACTTTTTATATGCTGATATTTATCAAAACAATTTTTCTGATAAACTTGATCTAATTGGTATCAGCAAACCTCATGAAACACTTTTAAACGCTTCACTGCGACATTTTGCAAAGTTGACAGGCATGCATCTCAATCATATTTGTTTTCAACCCTTAATGACTATGGTTACCAGACCTCATTTAGATATTGATGATATTGTTTTGAATGAAGAAATTATCATGATTCCCGAATATCATTGTGCCGTTAAAATGCCCCATTTAACAAAACAAATTTTATCAAAACAGATAACATTTCGTTGGTTAACTTATCAAGAAATCATGTCATCACATTCATTTTTAATTGATAAATATGTTTACTGGGAATTAAATCATCGTTTAATTCACAAAAAAATGGATATTTTACCCAATCAACGCCAAACACATTTATAAAATATTTGACTAAGTCTATATTTTCCTGTACAATTATTGGAATAATATTGGTATAGGAGTATAATATGACAAACAATCAAGCCCAGCTAAAACGAAGAACATTGTCTGAAAAAGATAAACGAAATGCCGAGCGTTTTATATGGGCTATCCATAAAGACATATCCCTAGCACGCAAACTTATTGCTGAAGAAGATAACAATTTTATTCATTATGTGAACAATGAATTTGGATATACTCTTCTAGATATTGCTATTTTTGCTCATGACACAGAATGTGCTCAACTCCTAATTGATGCCGGAGCCGATCTCCAAGCAACGAATATTTACGGAAACACACCACTACATACAGCAATACACTGTGGACACAATGAAATTGCCCTGCAGTTAATTAATGCCAAAGCTAATGTTAATACAAAAAATAAATATGGAGATACGCCACTTAATATTGCTGTTCATGGTGGAAATATAAAAGTTATTCAGGCTTTAATCGATGCCGGTGCTGATATCTATGCCAAGGATGAAAATGGTAAAACACCTCTTTATTATGCCATTCATAAAGAAAACGTTGAAGTTATTCAGGCATTAGTTAAAGCAGATCCTGAGATTCTTTACAAAACTGATGAATATCTTTCTACCGCAATCTGGAATGAGAAAACTAATTCCATTCACGCATTGGTTAAGGCAGATCCAAACATTCTTCATAAAACAGATGAATATGGTCGGACACTTCTCGAGAGAACTATCCGCCTTGGAAAAACAGCGGCTGTTAAGGCTTTAATCGATGCCGGTGCTGATATCCATGCAATAAACAATAATAGAGATACACCACTTAATATTGCTGTTCGCAGTGGAAATATTGAAGTTATTCAGGCTTTAATCGGTGCCGGTGCTGATATCTATGCCAAGGATGAAAATGGTAACACACCTCTTTATTATGCCATTCATGAAGAAAACGTTGAAGTTATTCAGACATTAGTTAAGGCAGATCCTGAGATTCTTTACAAAACTGATGAATATCTTTCTACCGCAATCTGGAATGAGAAAACTACGTCTATTCAAGCATTAGTACAAGCCGATCCAAACATTCTTCATCAAACAGATGAGTATGGTTGCACGCTTCTTGATAGGGCTGCTTACCATGGAAAGACAGCGTCCGTTAAGGCTTTAATCGATGCAGGGGCTGATATTCATGCAAAATCAAACGTCGGCCGAACACCTCTACATCAGGCTGTCAGTGAAGGACACATTGAGGTCATTCGATTGTTAATCAATGCCGGAGCCGATATTCATGCAGAAGATACTTTCGGTCAAACACCACTTCAAATGGCAATAAACGGTAATAATATGGAAGTTATTTTGGCGTTGGTTGCGATTAACAATCCGGATGTCAATATTCAAAATAACACAGATGTTCAAACATCTCGTCATGCCGACAGTCAGTCTAATAACGCTGATGCAATGCAGATTTTAATTGATGCCGGCATAGATGTGAACAAACAATATGATAAAGGACAAACATTATTGCATCGCATGATTGCTTTAGGCGATATGGATGCCGTAAGAAAACTACTGAAAGCCGGTGCTGATATTCACGCAAAGGACGCCGAAGGTCAGACACCTCTTGATTATGCTATCCGTGAGAAAAATGTAAAAGCAATTCAAACTTTGCTTGTTGCTATAGTTGAAGAAAAAGAAAATTCTGAATTTCCACATGATATACCTCATGAAAAATATACAGAAGCCGTACAGATTTTAATCG
Source organism: Alphaproteobacteria bacterium (assembly GCA_045635565.1). Classification (GTDB taxonomy): domain Bacteria; phylum Pseudomonadota; class Alphaproteobacteria; order CAAHEQ01; family UBA3637; genus RGIG4140. The sequence goes on along the minus strand of JAZTVX010000029.1, from coordinate 20,453 downwards.
ATGCCGGTATCGATTTAAATAAACATTGCGACGATGATGGTAACACATTATTACATCATATGGTTACTTTAGGTGATACAGATGCCATAAGAAAACTATTAAAAGCCGGTGCTGATGTTAATGCAACTGACTATTTCGGTCATACACTGTTACATGATGCGATACGCTATGGAAGAAATCCCGAAATTATTAAAATTCTACTTGAAGCCGGGGCTAAGATTAATGTAGCAGACGGTTACTGTTGTACACCATTACATGATGCGGCATGTTATGGAAATCCCGAAATTATTAAAATTCTACTTGAAGCCGGGGCAGAGATCAATGCAAAAGACGAATGGGGCAAAACACCTCTAATGAAGGCCACAGATTCTGATCAATTAGATGCAATGCAAATTTTACTGGATAATGGTGCTAATATCAATGCACAAGACAACAATGGAAACAACGCATTACATTCATATATGTTTAATGACAATCCGAAATCGGCAACGATACAAAAACTTATTGACAATGGTCTGGATGTGAATGCAAAAGGTGAGAATGGAAATACCGCATTCCACTATGCCGTAGAAGAAGGAAACAAAACAGAAGCTATTGAAACATTATTAAAAGCAGGTGCAGATCCGAAAATAACCAATGAGAATGGTCAAACTCCTATCCAATTTGCTGTGTTAGAAAACAGAGGGTACATTTTGAGAGATGACCAAAATAACCCTATCCGTAATGAACAAGGGACTGTTGTTGGACATGTTATTCTTGATTTAATAAAAATAGGAAAAGATTGCAACATAACTATTGATGTCAATCATGCAGATGACTGGGGAAATACACTTCTTCATTATGCTGCATCAACCAGTAACGATCACGCCGTTAAAGCATTATTGAAAGCAGGCGCAAATGCTAATGCAACTGACTCACTAGGAATAACTCCACTCCATATTTGTGCTGAAAACGGAATTTATGATGAAACTATTCGAGACTTAATTTTTGCGGGTGGCAATATGAATCAACCACACACAATGTCTGGTCATCCCGATGGAAAAACACCTTTAGCTATCATGAAAAAAAGATTTTCACCAGAGGATTTGAAACGTGTTGAGGATATGATGCAACTTTATAGGGACCAGATGCATGTAACACCATGTTTAAATCATCAATTAGAACAAAGTGGAACCAAAATGAATGTAACAGAACAAACGGAGGATATGCCCCATGTTAATGTTTTATCTGAACAAATTCAAAATCAACAATAAAATCAATCAATAAACAACAAAATCATTATCAAGATATATAGAGAAATAACAAAATGGCAAAAGAACATAACCTTGACATTAACACACATGATATAGATACCATCCTTATCAATGCAGTAGAAGCAGGTGACTCGCATCAAATACAAGAATTACTCCATACTGATGCCAATATTCATATAAAAGATACAAATGGGGGAACACTCTTACATCGAGCCATCATATTCCACCACCCTCATATCCTACCTATTTTAATTAAAGCCGGTATTGATGTAAACGTAGCTGATAAAGATGGATATACACCACTCTTGGAGGCTGTTTTTCGTAATGAACCACAATCACTACAAATCCTAATTGATGCCGGTGCTGACATTCACGCAAAAAATAATAAAGAACAAACACCTCTCCATCGTGCGGCCATAACAGGTAATCCTGAAATTTTATTCATTTTAATCAATAACGGTCTGGATATACATGCTGTTGATAATTTTGGAAACACACCTCTTCATTATGCACAATCACCTAAAATTGTTCAAATTCTGGTAGAGGCTGGTGCTCGTATCCATGATCAAAATTGGGATGGAGATACACCGCTACATACCGCTACCAATAATATGGATAAAATGTTTAATTCACAGGCTCTTGAAACCTTACTTGATTCCGGGGCTGATATCCATGCTAAAAATAAAAAAGGTCAAACACCTCTGCATTGTGCGGTATATTATAACAATCCGGAAGCCATACAAATATTGATAAAAGCCGGTGCCAATATTGAGGAAAAAGACAATAATAAACGTACACCTCTTCATGATGCTGCTTTCTTTGGTAAAACAGAAATCCTTAAACTGTTAATGGAATATGGAGCTGATATTCATGCAAAAGACAATACAAATGGAACCCCTATTCACTTGGCTGTCCGTCAACCAAATTCAGATATTGTAAAACAACTTATCGATGCCAGAGCAGATATTAACATCACTGATAATGCAAAAGTCACACCATTACATTTAGCAGCAAGTTTCGGCACGCTGGATATTATCAAAATATTAATCGATGCTGGAGCTGATATTCACGCCCAAGATAAGGATGGATACACACCTATTTATTTTGCACTAGCCAACAAACAAATTGAAGCCATTCAGATTTTACTTCACGCTGGTGCCAATATTCACGATCAAGATTTTAATGGCGATACGCCTTTGCATATCGCTACGGATAATACACATCAAACGTTTAATTCACAGGCTCTTGAAACCCTACTTGATTCCGGGGCTGATATCCATGCTAAAAATAAAAAAGGTCAGACACCTCTGCATTGTGCAATATATTATAACAATCCGGAAGCCATACAAATGTTGATAAAAGCCGGCGCTGATATTGAAGAAAAAGATAATAATAAACGTACATCTTCATGATGCTGTTTTCTTTGGCGAAACGGAAAATGTTTAACTGTTAATTGAAGCCGATGCTGATGTTAATTCAACCAGCGATTTTTGTTGCACACCATTACATGAGGCTGCCTGCTATGGAAGTCCCAAAATTATTAAAATTCTGCTTGAAGTCAGGGCTGATATTCATGCGATTGATAATGCCGGCAACACACCTCTTCATACAGCCATCATATCTCAAAATAATGAAACAATTAACTTCTTAATAGAATAAGGAACAAATATATCCACTCCAAATAAGAAGGGAAGAACACCACTTGAAATAGCTAAAATATCCGGGTGTGATGAAATATCCACATTTTAACAAATACCATTCGACATAAATACTCTCTTAAAAAACAAATATTTTTCTAAAATAACAAAGGAGTTTATGATGTCTTTAATTATGCTGGTTTTTGAAATAATCAATATACATTAAAAAAAACGAAAAACCTACCGAAAATTCGGTAGGCTTTTTGATTTGGTAAGCGATAAGCGATTTATTCAAAGACATATAAACTGTCAAAACGGGCAGCATACATAACTTCTTTAACTTTACCCTGAACACCACGAATAGATAAGGCAACCGACTTCGCAGAGGCTTCGTCATGAGCAATCACAAACATACCCAATGCAGCAGAATCAATAAAATCACATTCTGACAAATCAAAAACAATTTTAGGAACTTTCGTTGATTTAATATATGAAATAATCTCAAAAAACGAATCATGATCTCTAAATGTAAATGAACCGTTAAATGTAATTTCTGTTATTTTTTCTGTTTCTTTTTTCGTGTAATTCATGGTTTTTCTCCTTATCTCACTCTTTATATTTTCCTTGATTTTTTTCTTCTCGTCAAGTCTTATTTACATTATTTCTGTCTTTTTTTTGAAAAAACAAGATAGGTAGGCATACGACCAGCCATAATTCCCTTTTTTTCATACCGTGTCGGAACCCAATCAATCGGTGGTTTTGATGTATCAGTATTCATTTGCTTAAAATGGCCATCAATTTCAACTTGTTCAACTGCCCATTGAGCATAGGCTTCCACATCAGTAGCAACAAATAATTGACCGTCATCTGCCAACAATCGATTTAAGTGCTTTAAATTTGCCTGATTAATAAAACGTCTTTCTGCATGACGAGCTTTCGGCCATGGATCGGGATATAAAACAAATATTCGCTTAAATAAATTGTCAGAAAAAAAGGGAAATAAATCACGCACGTCATCGGGCCAAATCCGAACATTATCAACCCGACCTTGTTCCAATTGTGTATGCTTTGTCACCTGTTCATGAGAACCATTTAAATGAGCCAACAAAGAAGCAACACCATTCATAAAAGGTTCGGCTCCTAAAATTCCGACATTCGGATACATCTTTGCCAATTCGGCAACATGCTCACCGCCACCAAAACCAACTTCTAACCAAATTTCATGCGGATTGATACCAAAAAAAGTTCTCATATCAAATGTTGAACCAGCTTTAGGCAAAACCGGTTGCAAACGAGGAAGCAACTCATCAATCAAACGTTGTTTGGATTGCTTAATTGCTTTCCCTTTGCGACGACCAAAAAAACGTAATTCTTTTACTTCATTCATGCTATTTATCCAATGATGATTCAACATGCCAAATATCACGAGCGTAATCCCGAACCGTTCTGTCAATTGAAAATTTACCGGAACGAGCAATATTGATTAACGTTTTCTGTGCCCATCCTCGTGGATTTAAATAATCTGCCGATACACGGTCTTGTGCAGACAAATACGATTCAAAATCACCCAATAACATGTAATAATCTCTAAACATGATATTTTGGAAAATCGGAACAAACAGATTCTTATCTTCCCCTGGTGTAAAAATACCGGACGTTAAAGAATCCATCACACGTTTAATTTTCATATCTTGATTATAATAATCCCACGGATGATAAGAATCCTCTGCATGTTTACGAGCCACTTCTTCCGCTGTTTGACCAAACAGATAGAAATTATCCATACCGACTTTTTCCAAAATTTCAACATTGGCTCCATCCAACGTTCCAACGGTTAAAGCCCCGTTCATCATGAATTTCATATTACCGGTACCCGATGCTTCAAATCCAGCTGTCGAAATTTGTTCACTGATATCAGCACCAGGGAAAATATATTCCGCTACGGATACCTTATAATCCGGTATAAATGCAACTTTCAACTGTCCTTTAACTCGTGGGTCATTATTAACAACGTTTGCAATATTATTGATAAATTTTATAACTAATTTTGCAAATTCATAACTGGGGGCTGCTTTACCACCAAAAATATAAACTTTTGGAACAGGTAGTTGCAAACCATCCTCAACAATGGTTAAATATTCATACACAATATGCAAGGCATTCAATAATTGACGTTTGTACTCATGAATACGTTTTACCTGACAATCAAAAATACCTCTTGGGTCAACTTTAACTCCCGTTAAACGATCAATCAAAGCAGACAAACGAACTTTATTATCATATTTAATTCGTGACAATTGATCTAATGAAGTCGTATCATTCAAGTATTGTTCCAATTTATGAACTTCATCTAAATCAGTAATCCATTTATCTCCGATACGTTCCGTAATAAATTTAGAAAGCCCCTGATTAGAATCCAAAACCCAACGACGAGGTGTCACCCCGTTTGTTTTATTATTGAATTTTTCCGGCCACATTTCATAAAAATCAGGCACTAATTTTGTTTCTAATAATTTTGTATGAATTTCAGCAACACCATTAACCGAGTGACTACCGACAATTGCCAAATTAGCCATACGAATCTGTTTTTGAGGCCCTTCTTCAATAATGGAAACACGGCTCATACGGCCGATATCCCCCGGATAGCGTGTCATTACTTCTTTCATCAATTTATCATTGATTTGATAGATAATATCTAAATGTCTTGGCAAATGTTTTTCAAACATGGCAACCGGCCATTTTTCCAATGCTTCCGGTAATAATGTATGATTAGTGTATGCCATGGTTCGTTTGGTAATATCAAATGCCAGATCCCAATCCAAACGGTAAACATCTAATAAAACACGCATCAATTCAACAATAGCCAACGTTGGATGTGTATCATTCAACTGAATAGCCACTTTTTCGGGCAATTCATTAAAATCCGTATGATTTTCCAAAAACCGACGCATAATGTCATTGATAACACACGATGTGAAGAAATATTGTTGCATCAAACGCAAATATTTTCCCTGTTCAACGCTGTCAGACGGATACAAAACTTTTGAAATAGTTTCAATCTTAATATTTTGTTCAACGGCCTCAACATAACTACCCCGATTAAACGTTTCTAAATTCAATGTATTCGTTGATTTAGCCGAAAACAAACGCAAATAGTTAACTGTTGTACCACCGTAACCGACAATTGGCATATCATACGGCACACCCAATAAATGATCAGTGCCAACCCAGTGAGGTTCTCGCATTCCATTCTTTTCTTCATAAACGACACGACCATTTATCTGAACAAGACAGGAACGATCCGCCCGTTCAATTTGCCAAGGGGAACTTCTTTCCAACCAAGAATCTGCCCGTTCCCGTTGCCAACCGTTTTCGAAGTATTGTTTAAATAAACCGAATTGATAATTGATACCATAACCGTAACCCGGAATGCCTTGTGTTGCAATTGAATCTAAAATACAGGCAGCCAAACGACCCAAACCACCGTTACCCAATGCCGGATCATATTCGCAATCCAATACGTCACGCAAAGGAATCGGATTATCCAAGTGGATTTCATCTAATAAATCCATGATTTCAAAATTATATAAATTGTTTGGCAACAAACGCCCCAATAAGTATTCTAAAGATAAATAATAAACTCTTTTTGGATCTTCTTTTTCATGACGGGCTGCTGTTTCAAACATACCATCAATACATAAATCACGAACAGCCATGGCTAATGCCGTAAACAAATGATCTTTATCTGCTTCACACACTCTTTTCGACAAAGAATATTTGATATGCCATTCAATCAGTTTTTGCAATTCTGCTGCCGTTGGTTTTGTTTTGTTTATTTGTGTAGCCATGGATATTCCCTTTCTCAATTAAAAACTGACCTCATTATACGTAGAAAAACTTAACAGTTCCTTAACTCTTTTACACAGAAAAAAGTTTTTTTTCAAGAAAAAGAATGTATCAAATTGTCTTTTTTGAAAAAAACTTTTTGCACATTCGACTACACATTACAACCAGTGTTCTAAAAAAATATATTTTTCAAATCATTACAAATAAAACTATAAGGTATCCAACGGCCAGCGTGGTCGTGCTTTAAAATCCAACGCATCAAACTTCCCCAATAAAAAGCGTTCCATACCAGCCCACGCAATCATCACGCCATTATCCGTACACAATTTAATCGGAGGAGCCGAAAAAATCAAACCGTTACTTTTAGCTTTTTCTTCCAACATGGTCCGAACACTTTCATTAGCCGCTACACCGCCGGCCACAACTAAATCTTGGCCATTCGGATATGTCTTTTTAAATATTTCAATAGCATGATTGAGTCTATCTGACATTTGTTCAACAACAGCCTTTTGAAAAGATGCACACATATCATTTTTTATTTCTTCATCTAAAACAGATTGCTTTTCAATACATGTACGAACAGCTGTTTTTAGACCGGAAAATGAAAAATCACACCCTTCCCGACCTTTCATCGGCACAGGGAAAACAAATCGTTTTGAATTACCGAGTTTTGCCCGTTTTTCAACATTCGGTCCTCCTGGATAACCAACATCTAGCATTTTTGCTACCTTATCAAACGCTTCACCAGCCGAATCGTCAATAGTCCCACCTAAACGCTTATATTGACCAACATTTTCCACAACCAGTACCTGACAATGTCCCCCGGACGTTAAAAGCAATAAATACGGGAATTGAACAGGGTGTGACAAACGAGCCGTTAACGCATGTCCTTCTAGATGATTAACGGCAATAAAGGGTAAATGATGACTTAATGCAATCATTTTGGCTGTCATGACACCAACCAAAACACCCCCGATTAACCCTGGTCCTCCGGCAACGGCAACCGCCGATAAATCTGAAAAAGTTTTGCCGGCTTTATCCATTGTTTCTTTAATCAAGACATCACATTTTTCCAAATGAGCCCGAGCCGCAATTTCGGGGACAACACCTCCAAAACGACGATGCTCATCATATTGCGACCAAACGGTCGATGATAAAACTTTGCCTTGCTCATTGACCAAGGCACATGCCGTTTCATCACAACTGCTTTCAATGCCTAAAATTATTTTTTCACGTGACATTTTTTCTTTCTCCTGAGTAATATCTCCAATACACCACCATCATTTAACCATTTTAATTCACGGATTTTATCCCTAAAAAATGGTGTTTCCAACCACAATGAAATTTCATTTTTAATTTTACCCGTCCCTTGTATTCCTTTACCTGTGATAATGCGTATTTTTTGTGTATTATGATGTACATGTATAGTAAAAAATAATTTAACAGTCTGATAGGCTTCTTCTAGCGTTAATCCGTGCAAATCCAACTCATATTTAATATTACCCCTTTCCGCTCGATGTACCCGCAAGCACGGCGGAACAGTCGGTATAACATTATTCGTTCCTTTGAATAATGGCTTGACTTTTTTAATATATTCCTCCCATAAGTAATTTTCTTTATCAGACATTAAAAGCCCCTAACTTTTAGGCAACAACAAATAATACGAGCCTTTGCTTTTCATTCGACCAGCTTTATTAAAGGCTTTTTCACCGTGACCCCAAAAATAATCTGCTCGAATCCCCCCCTTGATAGCCTTACCTATATCCTGTGCCACAACCAATTTTTGAATATAAAAGCCATCAGGGTCTTGTGTATTCAAATACATCGGCGTATGCATCGGAATGTAGGACTTGTCAACGGCAACAGAACGTTCAGGTGTTAAGACAACACCAGCCGAGCCATATGGAGAATCACCCTGATTTTCTTTAAAAAAGATATATCGAGGATTTTCAGCCATAATTTTGCGTGCCTGCGTGGGGTGTTCTTGAAGCCACTTTTTCATATTTTGCATTGAATGTAAATTACGAATACCATAAGAAGCAAAAATCGAACCTAACCCTTTAAATTTTCTATTATTGTTACCGGCATAACCTAACTTGATTTCGCCGTCAGGTGTAACCATTCTACCAGAACCTTGTATTTGCAAAATAAATAATTCAACCGGATCATTCGCCCAAGCAATAATCGGTGCATTGATACCATCTTCTTCAATATCTGCACGTGTCGGATATGTTTTACCATTCTTATAACCATACGGCACACCATAAACCGGTACTTGTGATTGTGCAACACGTTTTTTGGTACCCGTTAATTCGGCTTCATAATAACCAGTCATTGTCCCGACCGTTTCACCGTAAGATATAACTAAATACGGAGTTAATTGACTTTCAATATACCGTTTTATCGGATAAGATTCCGCATAACGATATTTTTGTAATCCGGCACAAAAATCAACCCATTGGTGATTTGGATTTTGACAAGATCGCAAAAGAGCCGGCAATGCTTCTTGAAAATTATCATAATTCCATCCGGGCAATGAATTAAAGGAAACCTCTTTTAGTTTAAAAGACCTCCCCTGCGATAAATTATGATCGGATAAACAACCTGACAACAACAATGATGCTGCCAGCAAAATACCAACCGACTGCAAAACACTACTCATAAGCCCCCTCACTATGTGTTGCACACAGCAACCATTTATTTCTTTTCATTTTTTTAAACGTCCATAAATCTTCAACCTTTGAAATACTCATCGGATCTCCTTCAATAGCATTGCCGGCTTCATCTTTTAAAACGTTAATTTGTTCAGTAATAAATTGAACCGTAATTTTATCTTCTTCAGGAGATTTATGAACAATTTTAGCAGAATCAAAACAAATAATTGAAAAATCGACTGTTTGATTTTGTGCCTGACGTTCTTTGATTTTTTCTTCAAATGCGTTATAAACTTTCGAATCAAGAACCGATTTTAACACATTCAAATGCCCTCCGCAAAATGATTCGGAAATTTGTTGAAAGGCCAATTTGGCACGCAACAAAAATGCCTCATCATTCAACCGTTCTTCAGAAACAGTTATATCAGATGGATTTTCAATTAACTTCATTTCAATAATCTGACCGGTTTTTTCAGAGAAAAAACGTAATTTATCAGGAATTTGACCTTGTTTCTTTTGTTGTTTTCCGATAACTCGGTATAAAATAAATACCAAAAACAAAACAATTCCGCCTAAAATTAAATTTTCCATTGCCATAAATATTTTTTTCCTTTTTTGCTTTACAATTAACAAAAACACCTGTATACATGACTTGTATATAACCTGAATTTTAATTTTTTTTCAAGAGGATTTTTAACAAATGACACAAAATGCAACACAAAATGTTCCTAACATTCAAGTTAATGCCCAATATATCAAAGATTTATCATTTGAAGCACCGGGTTTACCCCAAATTTTAAGTGAAATCACCAAAGCTCCTTCCATCAGTGTCAATGTTGACATTCAAGTTAGCAAGACAGACAATGAAAAGATGTTTGTTGTTGAATTAAATGTGAAAGCAGCCGCACAAACAGCCGATACACAAAAAGCCTTATTCATTTGTGAACTTGTTTACGGTGCTTTGGTCACATTGGAATTGCCACCGGAACACATTGAACCGGTTTTATTGGTTGAAGTACCACATTTATTGTTCCCATATGCCCGTACAATTGTTTCCAATACGACGAGAGATGCCGGCTTACCGCCATTACAAATCAATCCGATTGATTTTGCATCTTTATATCGTCAAAAATTGGAACAAAACCAACAAAAATAAATCATTTGATAAAATAATCACAAAAAAAGACAAAAAAGATTGCTTTTTTGTCTTTTTTTATTATGATGAAGAAAGATTATCATACACGGAGTCACAGATGAAATATATTGCCTCATCAGAAGAAGAAACAATTCAAATCGCCAGTGATTTGGCTCATCAAGTTTCGGCAGGAACAGTTATTGCCTTATACGGGACGTTAGGAGCAGGCAAAACCGCCTTTTGTCGCGGATTTATCCAATCGTTAACAAATCATGAAAATGAAGTACCGAGTCCGACATTTACATTACTTCAAACATACGATACACCATCATTCCCCATTTACCATTTTGATATGTATCGTCTGAAGACGCCGGAAGAAGCATATGAAATCGGGATCGAAGATGCTTTTGCCGAGGGGGTTAGTCTGATCGAATGGCCTGAAAAAATCGGATATTTGTTACCCCAAAATCATATATCTGTTACAATTGAAATCTTACCTGATAAAACACGTCAAATTACTATTAAATGAGGTTGCATATGGAAAGAGATGTTTTATTACAACAATTTTTAAAGAAACACGGTTGGGAAACGGCTCAACGCAATTTACTGGCAAGAGATGCTTCATTTCGTTGGTATGATCGCTTAATGAAGGATAATCAATCTATGGTTCTGATGAATGCTCCGATACCACAGGAAAATCCGGCTCAATTTGTCTTTGTTGATGAATTATTGGAAAATATCGGGGCCAAGGTACCTCATGTTTTTCATCGTGATTTAGACAACGGATTTTTATTATTAGAAGATTTTGGTGACGATACATTTACCCGTCTGATTGCCAAAGGCAAAAATGAAACCGATTTATATCAACAAGCCGTTGATGCTCTTGTACACATTCAAAAAAATATTTCAACAAATCCTGGTTTAAAAGAATACGATTTTGATTTGATGTTTTTCGAAGCCAGTCTTCTCCCATTGTGGTATATTAAGTATGTTTTAAAGCATGACCTTGATGATGATGCCATGAATGAATTTAAAGAAATTTGGGAAGAATTGTACCATATTATTCAACAAGTTCCCAATACACTTGTTTTACTGGATTACCATGTTGATAATCTAATGATTACCAAAGATGGACAATGTGGGCTTTTGGATTTTCAAGATGCCCGTTTTGGTCCTGTTACATACGATTTAGCCTCTTTGCTAGAAGATGCTCGTCGTCCTGTTCCCTTGGAAATCCAAGAAAAAATGATGGCATCTTACTTTGAACAACTGCCCCAATTTATGACAGAAGAATTTAAAACATCTTATCCGATTATGGCTGTTCAACGTCATACAAAAGTTATCGGAATCTTTATCAGATTGTTTGTTCGTGACCATAAAGAAAGATATTTAAAATTTATTCCATTTGTTTGGTCTTTACTTGAAAAACATCTAGATAATCCGTTGTTGGTACGATACAAAAAATGGTTGGATACATATGTACCGAAAGAAATACGATCAAAAATTCCCTTTCAGGAAACAGAACAGGAAAAATAAATGCCCCGTATAAAAAAAGCAATGATTTTAGCAGCCGGTCGAGGTGTTCGTATGCGTGAATTAACGCAGGATAAACCTAAACCGCTTGTACCTGTCAACAATAAACCTCTGATTGATTATATCGTTGAAAAACTCGATAATCACGGTGTCCACGATATTGTCGTAAATTTATGCTACAAAGGCGAAATGATACAAAACGATTTGGCACAATACAAGCATTTAAACATATGTTACAGCGTTGAAACAGAAGCTTTGGAAACCGGAGGCGGTGTTAAAAATGCCCTACCCTTACTGGGAACAGAATCATTTTTTGTTGTTAACGCCGACCCACTCTGGATTGATAAAACAAGCAGTATCTTTTCACAACTTGAACAAGCATGGAATCCTCAACAACATGATATTTTATTAGCCCTTATACCGGTAAAAAATGCACGAGGAGATGTTAAAGACGGCAATTATTTTATAGAAAATAACAAACCCCGTCGTCAATTAAAACATGAAACAAATATTCCTTATCTTTTCACAGGCATTCAAATTATCAACCCTTGTGTCTTTGATAATACACAAACCGGTGCTTTTAGTTTAAGAGATGTATATGATATGGCTCAACAAAACAATCGGTTGGGATGTATTATTTATGACGGGACATGGTATCACGTCGGCACACCAGAAGCCCTGCTTGAAACGGAACAAGATTTGAAGGAGTTACATCACTTATGATATATACGATGAATTTATCTGATAATTTTACTGATAAAATTGTCGAACATATCCTGTCGCAATCTGATAACCCATTAGCAATCGCCCAAACGCATATTATTTTACCGACAAAACGAGCGTGCCGAACATTAAAAGAGGCTTTTGTACGACGCTGTCAAGATAAACCGTTGTTACTGCCCAAAATGACAGCATTATATGAAATAGAAAATATCAGCGTTTCAATACCTGAAACGATTTCTCAAACGGAACGATTATTTTTATTAACTCGTCTTTGTATGGCAAAACCACACATGGACACACTTGACAAAGCCTTAAAAATGGCCGTTAGTTTGACAAAAATTTTAGATGAATGCTATTTGTTCGAAGTTGATTTAAATCAACTAGAAACATTGGTTCCACATCAGGAATTAGCCGTTCATTGGAATGAAAGCATTGAATTTTTGAATATTATTCGAACAAATTGGCCTCTGATTTTACAAGAAAGAGGCAAAATTGATATCATGGATCGGCGTGTTCGTTTAATCAACCTACTTGCACGTCAAATTGAACAGCAACAATATCAGACACCACTTATTTTAGCTGGATTAGACGGTTCGATTCCCGCCGTAAAAAAACTGATAAAAACAGCTTCCCAACATAAAAATGCTCTTATTTTGTTTGACGGTCTAAATAATAAGATTGAAATTGATGAATGGGACGGTATTCATGCTAATCACTATCAATACACATTTAAACGCATATTAAAACACTTAAAATTATTGGATACAAAAGTTCCTATACTTTCGACCAAAGAAGTCCCTCACGAACAATTGATTCATGAGGCCTTAAAACCGGCAGATCAAACATTCGAATGGCGAGATACTAATTTAACCATTCAAAATCTGCAAAACGTTCATCGTTTTGATTGTGAAAACCTGCATGAAGAAGCCTTGACAATTGCAACCATTTTAAGACAGGTTCTTGAAACGCCCGAAAAAACGGCCGCACTGGTTACGAATGACCGCAATTTAGCTCGAAGAGTCATTTTGGAAATGAAACGTTGGGGTATCGAATTGGATGATTCTGCCGGAACACCATTACACCATACACCAGTAGGCATTTTCCTGTCATTATTAGCCGATTACGGACAAAAAAACGGCACGGGACAAACAATACGTAGTCTTTTAAAGCATCCACTGGCTGCTGATGGTTTAAAACCCAATGAATTACGTTTAAAAATCAGAATCGCCGAGCAAACGGCACGTTCTCAAAATAAAAAACTGTCCATTGAGATTCAAACAGATACTCGTGAATTTTTATCTTTTTTTAAAGAAGACAAACCGGTTTCGTTTCAAAAAATACTATTACTCCATCTTCAAACGGCAGAGCAATTGGCGACCAGTTCTGACCGAACGGGGATTGAACGACTATGGCAATCTGATGCTGGAGAAACAGCTTATCATTTCTTTACGGATTTAATAGAACATGCCGATATCATCGGTGAAGTACTCCCGTCAAGATACACTGAAATACTGACATTTTTAATGAGTTCTGTTTCTGTTCGGGCAAAATACGGTATGCATCCGAGATTAGATATTCTCGGACCAATTGAGGCCCGTTTTTCCCACCCTGATGTCTGTATTATTGGTGGATTAAATGAAGGTATTTTTCCATCTGTTCCGGATACCGGACCATGGTTGAGCAGACAAATGCGTCATTTAATCGGGCTACCATCTCCCGAAGCCGATATCGGTACGCAAAGCATGGATTTCGCTCATTGTTTTTGTGCCTCGGAAGTTTATTTAACCCGTTCACTGAAAGCAGATGGCTCACAAACCATTCCGTCACGATTTATTTCCCGATTAGAGGCTGTCTTATCAGGTGCCAATATCAATTGGCAGATTCAAAAACCAATTATTGCCCGCTTGATTGATTGTCCTACAACATATGAAAAAACGGAACGACCTTCGCCTGTCCCGTCCAAAGAAGTCAGACCGACAAAATTATCCGTTACAAACATCAAACGACTTGTAACAAATCCGTATGGCATATATGCCCGTTATATTTTAAGATTATTTCCTCTCAATGAACTAGAACAATTTTCCGACAGAAGCATGTATGGAACAGCCTTACACAAGGCATTTGAAAAGATAATAAAAGAAAACGGTTCAAATTTTGATTACAACATGTTATTAGATGAAATTGAATTACAACTTAAAGAATTAAACATGCCGGAATCAACCCTCAATTTATATCGACCCCGTTTAAAAAAAGTGGCTCAATTTGTGGTCGAACAACAACGTTTGAAGGCCCCTCACATACAACAGACTTTTTGTGAAACGGAAGGTCAATTTACATTTCCATTAGAGGATGGAACACCATTTACTTTAACAGCAAAAGCAGACAGAATTGATTTTTACAAAAATAAAAGCATTGAAATTATCGATTATAAAACGGGAAGCGTTCCCAGTATTGCTGACATTCATCGTGGTTACGAACCACAATTACCGTTAGAAGGGTTGATTGCCATGCAAAACGGTTTTTCCGAATTGCCACATAAGCCAACCGATATTTCTTTAAAATTTTGGAAAGTTTCCGGTACCGGACTTGGTGGAACAATCCAAAATATCGTTAAACAAAAATCAAACTTAACGGATAACGATATTATTCAAAGCAGTTTTGAAGGATTAAAACATATTCTCAATGCCTATAACAATGACACAAAACCATATGAAGCACATGTTGTACCTAATTTAACGAAATATGACGATTACGAACATTTAGCACGTGTCAAAGAATGGCTGGGAGAAGATGAAGATGGAGACAATCAATGATTATTGATGATACAACAATTCACAATCAACGCCAAGCGGCCAATCCGCTCAATTCTGTTTGGGTCTCGGCTTCAGCCGGTTCGGGAAAAACAAAAGTTTTAACGGACCGAGTTTTGAATCTTCTTTTATCCGATACACGTCCTGAACGCATTTTGTGTTTGACATTTACAAAAGCCGCTGCTGCCGAAATGGCAAATAGAATTACAAAAACACTCAAAGAATGGACAGTTGCCGACGATACCATACTCAAAGAAGAATTGCGAAAACTGATTGGATTACCACCAACGCCGGAAACATGCGTCAAAGCCCGACAACTGTTTATTGACGTATTGGAAACACCTGGTGGCATGAAAATCATGAATTTACATGCATTTTGTCAATCCGTTCTTAAACGGTTTCCGATTGAAGCCAATGTTCCACCTCAATTTGACATTGCTGACGAAGCCAAAGCCACATCGTTAATGAAAGAAGCATTACATCAGGTTTTATTACAACCAGAATTTGAAACAGATATTGACTTTTTATCTGATTATTTTTCTGAAAAAGACATGGAAAAATTATTCAAACACATTGTAGCAAATGAAACAAAATACACACACTTATTTCGTCATTTCAAAACGCATACTCATATTGTAAATGAATTAAAGAAAAGGTACAACTTAACGAAATATCACTCTGAAAAAGATATTTTTATTGATTATTTTTATCCGTTAAAACTGAATTGTTATACCCAAGAAGATTTCCAACGCTCACAAATCGAATTTGATCTAAAAGCTGAACAATTTTTGCTCAAAGATTTATCAGATATTCGGGCAAAATTTAAAGATGACATTGAAGCACAGGAAATTTTTGCTTTACTGGAAAAAACACGTCTTTTAAAAACAATACAAATTACCGGCTACATGCTCCACATTACGGAATATGTTATTCGATACTACCGAACAGCCAAGAATAAAGCCTCATTATTAGATTACGATGACTTAATTGAAAAGACACAGGCCCTACTGTCAAATGGAACTATGTCATCATGGGTTATGTACAAAATGGATCAGGGAATTGATCATATTTTAGTTGATGAAGCACAAGACACCAGTCCTCAGCAATGGGAAATCATTCGGTTAATATCCGAAGAATTTTTTGCCGGTTTAGGACGGGAAACAAATGTTGTCCGTACCATTTTTGTTGTCGGGGATAAAAAACAATCCATTTACAGTTTCCAAGGAGCCGACCCGAATGAATTTGAACGTATGCACACCTACTTTTCCCAACGGATTCAATCGGCTCAAAAAACATTTGAAACAATTCCCTTAAATACATCGTTTCGCTCTGTAACGGTTGTTTTAGATTTGGTTAATAAACTACTTGATAACCCACAAGCCCAAACAGGGATTTTAAAACCTTCCGAAACAGCCATACACACAGCCGCCCGACAAGGAGAAGGTGGTCTCATTGAAATTTGGCCTCTTGTCAGCGTTGAAAAGAATGATTCAAATGAAAGTTGGCAAATACCGAAACAACAACAATCTGAAACTGGTATCGTCAAGTTATCACGGCAAATTGCCGGCAAAATTGCCCATATGATACGGTCAAAAGAAATATTAGAATCTACCAACAGACCTATTCAACCTAAAGACATTATGATACTTGTCAGCAAACGAACCGGTATTGTACCGGAACTCGTCCGAGCATTAAAAGAAAAAAATATCCCTGTTGCCGGTATTGATCGATTAAATCTGTCATCTCACATTGCTATTCAAGATTTAATTGCCATAGCACAATTTGCATTATTGCCGGATGATGATTTGACATTGGCAACCATTATAAAATCACCTCTCATTCGAATGAATGAACATGATTTAATGATGTTATGTACTCAAAGAAAAAATGCAAGTTTATGGCATTATTTACAAACAAAAAATGAATTTATTTCCAATAAATTAAAAGATATTCTTAATCAAGCAGACAAAGTTCCTGTTTATGAATTTTTTGCTTATCTTCTCGGTCCGATGGGAGGACGAAAAGCCTTTGTATCCCGATTTGGAAATGAAGTTCACGAAGCATTTGATGAATTTTTAGCACTGTGTTTAGAATTTGAACAAAATAACATTCCCTCTTTACAAAATTTCATACAATGGTTTCAAAATCGTGATAATGTCATTAAACGGGATTTAGACCAAAGTGATTTAAATACAGTTAAAATCATGACTATTCACGGTTCAAAAGGATTACAAGGTAATATTGTATTTATGCCGGACGCACAAAGATTACCTTCAACAGAAAGTACGTTTTTTTGGGATGATGATATACCCTTATGGATTGCCCGTGCCTCTTTCAGAACAACGGATACACAACATTTGCTCAATCAAAATAAACAACTTAGTGAGGAAGAATACCATCGATTACTTTATGTTGCACTAACTCGTGCTCGTGACAGACTATATATTTGTGGTTGGGACAAGCCCCAAAAAAACAAAGAAAAAGCACCTAAAAAAACATCAACAAAATCAGAAACCAAAATAAAAAGTTGGTATGACTTAATTAAAGAATCTTTACCGAATTATGTTGTTTCTGACAAAGATGATATTATTCGTATGACCTGCCCTCAATCAATTACAACTGATAAAAAAGACGATATTCAAACAGATGGAACAACATTACAGGAAATACCACTTTATTTATACCGAAAAGCACCAGAAGAAACACCACTTTCAAAGCCGTTAATGCCCTCCAGATTGGTTGAAAATGATACACCTGAATTATCTGTAATAAAAACAGGGACGAAGGACGCTCAAAAAAGAGGTATTTTCATTCATAAATTGTTACAATACTTACCGGATGTTGATTCGGAACATCGAAAAGAAACAGCACTTCGTTTAAAACCAAAGGATATTGATATTCCGGAAATATTATTTGATATTTTTGAAAAAGAGACATTTCAAACGCTTTTCGGACCTAATTCGCAACCGGAAACACCTATAGTCGGCATTGTGCAAAACAAAGTCTTTTCCGGACAAATTGACCGACTTATTGTGCGAGAAAAAGATGTTTGGATTGTTGATTACAAAACGAATCGATGTGTTCCATCAACCGAAGAAAGTGTTTCTTCATCATACAAAATGCAACTTTTTGCATATAAAGAGTTGATTAAAAATATTTTCCCTGATAAACTAATTAGAACGTTTTTATTATGGACTGAAAACTTATCTTTAATGGAAATGACAAACGAAATTGAAAAATCTGTATTATTTGATAATCAAAAAAAGGAAAGAATATGAAAAAAGCATTAACTTGTCTTCTCTTGCTCATCTTAACGGGTTGTTCAGGCATTCCCAATACACCGGATGGTTTTAAAAGCCGAGATGTTCAAACGGAGCATTTTTCTGTTTTAACATGGGAAAGCACACAAATGCGTTCGGGAAAAACTATTCGATTTTATATTGAAGGAAATGGCAATCCGACTCCAGCTTATCCAATGGCTTTAAAGTTGGCAGAAAAAGATCCTTACATCAATGTTGTAGCTGTATCTCGTCCATGTCAATATGCCCAAAACAATATTTGCAAGAACAAAGAAATCTGGACTAGACATCAATACAGTCCTGAAATTCTTAATGAAATGCAGGAAGTTATTGTTTATTACATTCAAAAATACAAGGCTCCTGATGTTGAATTTGTAGCTTACAACGGTGGAGCACCTATTGCCTTTTATTTAGCAGAAAAAATAGGGCGTGTTCATAAAATTGTGACAATTGCCGGTATTTTAGATATTGATGCATATGCCAATCACAATAATCTACCATCTTTTGTGAATGGACAAAATCCAATACAGTCCGTTTCTAAAATCAGTCAAATTCCACAAATTCACTTTGTCGGAGTCAATGATAAACAGACAACGCCTGCCATGGCTGAACGATTTGTTTCAAAATTACAAAATCCTCGTTATGCTCACGTTAAATTAGTTTCGGATATGGGTCATGATGACTGGGATAAAATTGAATTAGATTATTGATATATAACAAAATTATTTTATATCCCCAAAACACCCCGAAGTTATGATAAACTTCGGGTGTGTTTTAGTTTCTTTGTAATTCGGTTAATAACATAAAGCGTAGCTGCTAGCAATGTCACTGTGGATTCGTGAGAAGGTGACTACATTACCAGAATTAAGAAGAATATTATAGGCTGAATTATCTCCTGATGCTATCGCTGTCCAAATATATTTATTCACACCAATAGCCATATTTTTGCAACCACCCGACCAACTTTGATTATTACAGGCTTCATCCAATGTTGCCAGATGCCGTTCGTTAGCCTTACACCAAGCAAAAGCACTCCACCAGTTCATTTTTTGGTCACTGATACAATAAACATGACCATTTTTACCCTCTTTTTCCACCCCACCATCACATTTAGCGTATGTCAGACTCGGTATCGTTATTGATAATATTAAAATGAATAATAATTTTTTCATGTTTTCCTCCGTTGATTTAGGTTGTTTATGTTTTGTGTTTATTTGAAAGGTTGTTGAATTGAAAGATTGTTTCATTTTGAATGGTGTGTATCCTAATTCCAGTTATTACCCTGTCCACCCCACCATTTGGCACCCTGTCCACCCTCTCGTCATCCTGCCTATCCCCATCGTCACCCTGAACTTGATTCAGGGTCTTTTCGAAATAAAGCACCCTGCCTCTCCCTCCCGTCACCCTGAACTTCGTTCAGGGTCTTTTTGACGATAAAGTACCCTGCCTATCCTACCGTCACGCTGAACTTGATTCAGGGTCTTTTGGCGATAAAGCACCCTGCCTCTCCTCTACGTCACCCTGAACTTGGTTCAGGGTCTCTTGATAACATAGCACCTTGCC
>JAZTVX010000028.1:0-1182 GCA_045635565.1 Alphaproteobacteria bacterium | reverse complement strand
ATTTATGTGTTACCCGAAAGCCCATACAAATTATTCCCTGAATAATTTTTACTTCAATTGAGTAGGTCTATCCCCACCGTTATTCTTTCGAGATGAGAAGTTTTTTACCCCCCATAATTTATGTTGTAATCTAACCTTGGTAAAAATGCAACACTTTTTTTAATAATTTTGCATTTTTTTTGCATTTTTTCCGAAAAAACCACCTTTTCGAATGGTTGTAAATATCAAATAGTTATATTTTGGAGTCATTTTTAGGGTGTATTCGAATCGATTCGTTGGGGGTGTCGCGAAAAAACCAAGGTTAGATTACAACATAAATTATGGGGGTTGAGAAACGTCCATCTCGAAAGAGTAACGATACAAAAGTATTAAAACTCATAATTATTCATTCGGGGAATAGAATAGTTTGAACTTTCGGGTTAATAATTTAACAAAGGAGAAATACAATGAAAAGAACAAATGAATCAGGCCGTTCAATGGTTGAAATGTTAGGCGTATTGGCCATTATCGGTGTATTATCAATCGGTGGTATTGCCGGTTACACAATGGCCATGAACCGTTATCGTGCAAATGAAATTATTGACGCTGTTAACAAATACGCTGTTATTGCTTACACAGCTTGCCGTACGGCTATGACAATGCGTGGTGTTGATGCATGTACAGTAGATAACGATGCTATTCCAACTTATGCTGAAACAGGTTTGACACCAGTATCTGTATTGGGTGGTGCTAACGTTGTTACTATTGGCAATGCTTCATTTGATGATATGAGTGATGTGGGTGGTCGTAACTCATACACAAATGTTGTACTCACTTTTACCAATGAAGACATTTGTAAAGCCGCTGCTTCAACAGCTGGTACAGTTTGTAGTGATGCCGGTACATTCACATACAAAGTACGTAACAGTTAATTGCCAGAAAAAAAACACTCGATAAAAAGGGATAAATTCGTAAGGATTTATCCTTTTTTTATCGCCCAGCGTGTACTTATTGTCATGCCGAACACTCCCCCCCTTCCCGTCATGCTGAACGCCAACCCTTACCGTCATGCTGAACTTGTTTCAGCATCTCATCGAGTTGTAGCAAAGTGCTGTATCGTCAAAAGACCCTGAATCAAGTTCAGGGTGACGGTAGGGAGAGACGGGGTGCTGTGTCATTAAAAGACGTACTCACTTTCTGTCA
>JAZTVX010000027.1:0-53238 GCA_045635565.1 Alphaproteobacteria bacterium | reverse complement strand
TGCCGGTCAAAAAGTATCATGTAATGCCGGTAAAACACAAATTTACAATTCAGCGAAAGCCAAAGAAATTTGTCGTTCCTGTACCACTTATGAACGGGAAGTCACGACAGATTTAGATGGCAACTTCTACTGCGAAAAGGTATTGTAAAACCGTTTAAATAATCAAAAAAATCCCCGAATGCAGTTCTATCAACAAACGGGGATTTTTTTGAATTTTCAATTTACTAATTAGGCTTTATTCCAAATTTCTTCCAAACGATAAAATTCACGGGCTTCATTTGTGAACAAATGAACAACAATATCAATGGCATCAATAACAATCCAGTTACCATCACCGTTTTCACCCGAAATTTGAACACGATAACCGGCTTTTTTTAAATCCATTGATAAATTATTTGCCAAACCAAATACGTGTCGAGATGATGTTCCTGTTGCAATCAACAAATAATCGGCAAAACTTGTTTTACCAGCCAAATCAATTGTTACAATATTTTCAGCCTTACCTTCATCTAATTTTTTAACCATAAAATCGAGCAATTTCGCTACTTCATCTTTGGTTAAAGATGTTGTTCGTTGAGGAAGTTTTTCCTGTTTCATTTTTTGAGCTGTTTTTGTTATTTCTTTTGTCATGATAATCCTCTTATGACTGTTTAACGTAATTTTTGACAATCCGCAATACATCTTTTACCCCTTGATGAGAAACACCCGAAATCGGATACACCTTCTGCTTTGAGGCTTTTTCCAATTTTACAACTTTTTCGGATAATTCTTCCGGTAAAATAGCATCTATTTTATTTAAAACCAATACCTCAGGTTTTGTTGCCAATGTCGGACTGTATTTTTTCAATTCTTTACGAATCATTTTATATGGTGTAACAATGTCTTCTGCCGTTCCGTCAATCAAATGAATCAACGCTTGACAACGTTCAACGTGTTTCAAGAAACGTGTCCCTAACCCAACACCATCTGAAGCCCCTTCGATCAACCCCGGAATATCGGCAATTAAAATTTCATCGTCATCAATTTGTGCCATACCTAAATTCGGATGAAGCGTTGTAAACGGATAATCGGCAATTTTGGGCTTTGCCCGTGTAACAGCACTTAAAAACGTTGATTTTCCGGCATTTGGCATACCAACCAAACCAACATCGGCAATCAATTTTAATTTTAACCAAACCCACATTTCTTCACCAGGAGTACCTTCATCGGCTTCATACGGGGCTTGATTTGTTGATGATTTATATGAGTTATTACCCCGTCCACCTTTACCACCTCGAGCAGCAATAAACTTTTGACCATCAACTGTCATATCAGCCAAAACCGTTTCATTGTCATTCGCAATAATTTGTGTACCTAACGGAACCTTAATGACTAAATCTTCACCTGAGGCTCCTGTACAATTACGCCCTGCTCCATTTTTACCCCGTTCGGCTTTAAAGTGTTGTTGATAACGAAAATCAATCAACGTATTCAAATTTTGAACAGCAACAAAAACAACATCACCACCATTCCCGCCGAAACCACCGTCCGGACCACCAAATTCCAAAAATTTTTCATGACGGAACGAACATGCTCCGTTTCCACCGTCACCGGCTTTAATGTATATTTTGGCTTCATCTAAAAATTTCATGTTATTTCCCTTTGTTTTGCATTATTATACAGAGTACCTTATTTTAAAATAAAGTCAAATATTTTATGAATTTTATAACCTATTTAACACGTTTTTTATTGATTTTACCATTTAGAGCAAAGAAAAACCCCTTCCGATTTATTCCTTAGAATAAAAAGAAAGGGTTTTTGTTTTTCTTAAATAATTATTCGGCAGATTTAACCGAAACATAAACACGGTCTTTGTATGAACGTTTAAATTCAACAACACCGTCATTTGTTGCAAACAAAGTGTGATCCTTGCCCATACCGACATTATCACCTGCACGATAAACCGTGCCACGTTGACGAACAATAATGTTACCGGCAATAACTGCTTGACCACCGGATTTTTTCAAACCCAAGCGTCTGCCTTCGGAATCACGACCGTTTCTGGTACTACCACCTGCTTTTTTGTGTGCCATTTTTTACTCCTTGTAATTAAGCCTTGATGTCCGTAATTTTTACGACTGTCAAATCTTGTTTATGACCTTTTTTCCGTCTGTAACCATGACGACGGATTTTTTTGAAAATAATGACCTTTTCACCACGTGTTTGTTTGACAATTTCACCACAAACCGTTGCACCTTCAACAAACGGTGTACCGACTTTGTCACCAACCATCAAAACTTCTTCGAAGTTTACCGATGTACCGGCTTCACCAGCCAATTTTTCAACAATAATAACGGAATCTTTCGTAACTTTGTACTGTTTTCCGCCTGTTTTTACTACTGCAAACATTTTTCTATCCTTTATACTTATAATAAAATAGGATTGTCTTTATATATGATTTTTTTGCGTTTGTCAATCAAAAAAATCAATCCAAAATCATTATTTACGTTATTTTATCTGCCTAGACTTTTTTATTTTGTTTATCTTGCACACATTTCTCCACGACAGCGGCAGGAATACCATGCGATAACATAACAATACGTTTACGTTGTTGCAACGTTTGATGTGTCTGTTCTTCAGATATCACCTGTTTGGCTTTGACTTCATGCAGATGTTGACGCATACCGAGAGCTAAACTGTATTTACAACTGTTATCTTTGTAAATTTCTTCAATACCGATTCGTTCATCGCATTTAGCAGGTATAGCATCCATAATGTCTGCCAAAAATTCACCCGCATGATATTTATCTTTTGAACAAAAAGTTTCAAAATCACGTTGTGTGCTACACAAACCACAAAAACGATGCAACATCAATTCATGACCATGGCGAACCACATCATCAGCATACCGATCAACAACCGTCATTCCATGCAAATCCTGATGATTAAAATCAACACCTACAAATTTCAATGCCCCAATAACTTGTTCACTTACCGTAGAATAGGCATGCAAATAATATCCGACGTGTCGTCCTTCTGAATTTGTTTTCGTAAAATCATAACCGGCTTTATTCATCTCAAAAATCAATCGGGGAGATAATCGACCGTAATATGCCAAATAATCACCACATCTCATTTGCCCGCTATCCAATGAAACATTCATATCACAACCGCAGGATTTCAATGCCGACGGCAGCCTGTAATCAAATCTGGACCGACCAACTAAAATTCGCAAAACCTCCTTACTTTCATCTTTCGTTAACGGTTGCGTTCTTGTGGTCAACATGTGAATAATTTCATCAACGGGTGCCGTTTTTAAAGTGTGGTATTCTTTCTTTTGCATAAAGCCTCCTCTCTAACACATAAACATCACACCATGATATCACAAAAGAAGCATTTGTCAATATTTTTTTCTTTACATTTTTAAAAAGTCTTGTTAATCTTTATTGTTAGAAAGGGTTTAATATCATGAACGATAAAAAAAATTCAAAAACCACACTTAAAACTTATTTTTTTACAGGTATTTTAGTAACGGCTCCCGTTGCCATTACGTTATATGTCGCTTGGATGGCCATTTCATATGCTGATAACTTTGTAACCGGTTTCATTCCTGAAAAATACAATCCTAATACGTTGTTCCCCTACGGCATTCCGGGAATAGGTATCGTTTTATTACTTATCTTCTTTACAATGGTTGGCATGTTAACCGCTAACTTTATCGGACGGGCACTCATTAAATTTGGATATCAAATCATCAATCGTATGCCGGTTATCTCCGGATTATATAATGCAATTCGAAAAATTTTAGAAACATTACTCGGAACAGGTAAAACAAAAGCCTTTCGTCAACCCGTCTTGGTTGAATATCCTCGTCGTGGATTATGGACCATTGCCTTTATTACCGGTCCTGTTTATGAAACCATATCTGAAAAATTGCAAGATGATACACTGGTAGCCATTTATGTACCGACAACACCTAACCCAACATCAGGATTTTTCCTATATGTTCCTCAAAAAGATGTTATCATATTAGACATTTCGGTTGAAGATGCACTCAAAATGATTTTATCAACCGGTATTATCAATCCGGACAACAAACATAAACCGATTGAAAACAAAAATGAGCTAGATAAATCCTGATAATTTTCATGTATAATCGTATAATTATGTAAAAATCACAATTTTAACAAATATACAATTCATCAAATCGTTCAAAATCATGACACAATCTTACAATATTGACAAAAAACACCCTGCCTTCTAATCGACAGGGTGTTTTGCATACAACAAAAAATTATAAGCCTTTACCGGTAGCCATAGCAAGCATATTAACTGCAATGTTTCGACCTTCCAAAGCATTCGTCATTGCATTAACATTTTTTAAACCGGTCAAATCCGTCAATAACCGTCCGATAAATTGATGAGCCGACATCTTATCTTCACCCGTCAAACGAGCCCCTAATTCTTCAATTAAATCAGGTAATTGAGCCTTCAATGTTTCCGTTGGATTATTGATCAATTGTGTTAACACAGCCAATGACCCACCGGATAAACCTAAACCTGTCAAATTGATAACATTTGCAGTTGGCATCAATTGTCTATCAGTCACAATGCCCCCCATATGAAGCATATCTTGTTGTTGCTGACGATGATGACTACCTGTACTGCTAAAAGCTTCATGTTCAACATCTTTTAAATAACGTGTTTCCCGCTCTGTTGCACGAGCCCGTTGTTGCATCGTATTGGCTTTATCATAACATTTATACAAATGACTTAACAAGACATCCGCCGCTTTTTTTTGAGCGCTATCTGACGGCAACTGTGCAACATAATCAGCCACACAAACCAATTCCAATAACACCTGTGATTTACACATGTCAACGAGACCGACTTCTTCAGCCTCAATTGTTTCATCATCAAAAATCCTGCTTTCCAATTGTTCCAAATATGCGTAACGAGCAGCCTGCAACGCTATTGGTTTTTCTTCAGGTTCAACAGGTAATTCAACTTCTTCAACCGACGAAACGGCTTCTTTTTCCGGCAATGTTTCTTCTGTATCTGTCATCCTATCCTCCACAACTGTTCATATATCCATTCTACACATTTTAGTTATTTTGTCAAGTGTTTTAAAACAGAAAAAGGATGTTCTTTTTCTTCATCAGCCGAACTTTCCCGATATTCAAACAATTCCGTCGTTCGACGAGGGAACGGATTGATATTCAAACCCAATTGTTCTTTTAAAATATCCTTAAAATATATTTGTCCACGTGACAACAATTCAACTTCATCTTCTTCCATATTAATATCTGTGGATTGCGTTGAACCGGCTAACGCTGAATCTGTCGTGAACAATAAATGAAAATCATCGTCTATATGTTCCGTTAAGTCTTCGTTGGTAACAACACATTGTTGAACAATATCACCGAATAAATGTCCCCGAATATGAAACACGTTATCTTGACGCCAGGTACACACATCAACTTGCATTTGTTGAATGAGTGGTATTTCATACCATATTGCCAATTCTTCTTTTTCCTGAGGGGTTGCAACTAATGTAAATATTGTTTTTTTATCAGTTATACGACGTACATCCAACACAAAACCAAAACCTTTTTGCTCATTCATTGATTTTTCCATTGACGAAAGCCCTTTCTTTTGCTTATATATAAACACGGAAATGATTATAACAGAGAAAAAAAAATGTTCAAGAAACTTATTATTTATTCTTTCATTATTTTAGGATGCGGTTTCATGTCTGGTTGTGGACTAGAAACACATCAAAGTGGTGATTTACCGTCACAAAAACGGTTAGACTTCATCAAACCGGGATTTACATTAGCACAAACGGTTGAATTGCTTGGTGAACCGAGTTTTCATAACAAAATCGGTCCGGATAATTTTTATATCTATGCTAAAAGCATGAAAAAAAGCCGTGCATTTTTAGATCCCAAAGAAGTTGAACGAGATATTTATGTTATTTTATTCAATGAAAACAATGTTGTTACAAACATACAACATTTGACGCTGACAGATGGTCACACAATTGCGTTTGACAATCATATTTCTCCCGTCAAGGGGAAAGAATTATCCGTTCTTGAACAACTGGTCAAAAATTTCGGTAGATACGATGCCGGTGGACGTGACAGTTCTGTCCGACAATAATCAATTTTTCTTGCAATAAGATAGAATGAGGTGTACGATGATGATTATGAAAAGTTTAAAAGGTATCAAATTTTTTATATTCTTAAGTGCATTGGTTACTTCCAACGCTTATGGTTACATGCTGGACGAACAACTCCTTCATACACAGAAAAAAGGTTGCTATATCAATTATCTGACAGAAAAAAACACAGATGGCTGGTATATTGTTACCAATCGTGAAGAATGCAATGAAGATAAGTATTTATCTGGCCATCATGATATTACCGTTTATGATGCTTTTGGTAAACCAAAAGAACGTTTGTATGGTTATTTTTCAAAAGGATACTGGACAGGTGATTCCCATATTCGCAACCGTGATTTCAATCGGTTTTCAGATGAACTCGGCAAGCAAAAAGCAACTTTTGAAGTATTCCGTGACGAACAAGATGAAATCCGTTTTATCGGACAAATGTACACAGATAAAACAAATGCGGGTACTTATCCGGCATTTAAAGTGTGCGGTCCAGCCCGTCTTATGGGAATTATTCAAGACAGCAAAAAATTAGAGGATAAACAGTTCTTACAGCGTATTTTTAATCGGATAGAACGTGAAATTCGTGAGATTTGTCCAACAGAGAAACAAGTCATGTTGTTTTTTAGCCCCAAAGAAAATCCAAAACAAGAAGAAATCGAAGTATTTGTTCAGATGAATCTTGTCAATCATCGGCACAAAATCGTTCGGGCAAGTGAATTAAATGCCATACCGACACCCAGACAAATTAAATCCGAAAAAGGAGAAATGGTTTCATTTATTGCCGGCAATGTTCGGTTAGGAAAACCCAAAACGGCACCGACCGATTTACCTCAAAATGAAAAAGAATTACAAGCCGTCAATGTTGATTTAATTGAAGCCAGCGATATTCCGGACAATGCTGATATTATTTTGACAAAATCCGGCTTAATTGAAACAACACAGAGTTTGGCAAGTGAAGAAACACAAAAGAACGAAACAAATCAGACAAAGACGCCTGTTGCTGAACAACCAATAAATACGACAACGAATATTGTCCAATCAAGTTCAGAACAAGCGACATCAATCGAATCTAAATCTGTGTCTCAATCCGAATCGAAACCTGTCTCTCAACCAGAACCCGAAAATGAAGTTCAAGAAGATGTTTCATCATACTTCAAGTCAGAAAGTAATTCTGCTTCGGCACAAAAAGAAAGACATCAACCCACACCAGCCAAAAAATCATATTTACAACCAATTCAAAGAATGGATAAAACATTCATTGAAAGACCTGCTGAAAAAACAACATCACAAGAAATAACAGATGTTTCCGATACGGTTTGGTCCTTGCCACACGTCTTATTATTGAGTAAGGTTTTAAATACACCGGTTACGGCACGGGTTGCCATCCATATTGATCAAATGATGATGGATGGAACAGGAGTCAGTTTTCACCCTCAACCGATTGACATTGAAGGAAAATACGTTTCAGAAGGATGGCATATTATTAAAGGACATTTTCAAGCCTACGACAAAAAGAACGGAGAAAATGAAACATTGGGTTCTGTTCGCTTGATTCAAGTCGAAGAATGTGCATTATCGATTTGTAAGGAGTAATTATGAAATCTCGTAAACTGATATACATTTTATTATTCGGATTGATTTTTGTTTTTGGGTTGTTTGTTTTTTACCAACGCATTTTGGCACAATCAGCCATGTCAGCCTTTTTAAAAGAGGCTCGTTTAAGAGAAAATGACATCATCTATACAACAAAAGAGAAACCGATTTTTCAAGATGGTCTTATTTTATATGATGTGGAACTGCCACAAATAAAAATCAACCACATGATTGACAAACTTGTCATCCGCAAAGAAAAAAACGACCTTGTTTTACAATTTCAAGGAATTCATGTTGATTTACCAAAAACACTATATGAGAACTATGGAAATCAGTTTGCCCACGCCCTAAAAATGTATGAACCATTTAAAGACGCCTTGAAAAAGCCTCTGATTTCATTGGCTTTAATGGGCATTGATAAATTAACATTTGATGCTGTTGTCATATTTAATCCGAATGAAACACCTTACAAAGTTAACAGTAAACTATCTTTACCGAATTTGGGCGAAATTCAACTATCATTTATGATAAACCCACAAACTGATAGCGGATATCGCAAAAATTTAATCTATTTTGCTTATGGCTCAATCCCTCAAATCGGTATTGATATTCAAGACACAGGTATATTCCAAAAATATACGGATTATTTGAACAGCGTTGCAACTCAAAAAAGCAAGGCATACGCAAAAGAATTGTCCCGTCATTCAACTTTTACCCGTCGGATTGAATTTGAAACTCCTTTATCAATTGCCCCATATTATCGTGCAAAATCCGACAGCGAATGGTGGAAATAATCCTCCTCATATTTCATCGTTTTTGATTGCCGTTATTCAATAAAATAACGGCAATTTTCATACACAAAAAAAATAAAACACACCTTTTAACTTGACTTATCACTCAAAAAAAGATATTATACAAAAACATTGACATTAAGGAGGTAAAAAAATGGAACAAATATTTGCCGTCCCTCGTGACGAAACGGATTATATCTATGAAAATATGGATTTGGATATGTATCTGGCTCGTAAAGAAGACGAACGTTTAAACGCAACGCATGAAAATGAAATTGAAATTGAATTTATGTCCAACTCACGACATTTTAATCAATTGGCAGAATTGATTATCGGTCGTCGTTTTGATACTGTTTTACCTCAAACATCACCGGAACAATTTGAAAAAGAATTACAAAAGGCTCTGGCAGAAGGCTTCAATATCGACACACAAACACCAATCAAGAAAATGACTCTTTTGCATTTAGCCACAACATGTAATCCGGATATTGCCCGCATTTTGCTTAAACACCGTGCATATCCCAATATTATAGATTGTTATGATAATTTTCCTTTGCGAATTGCCATAAAAAATAGAGATAATGATTTAGCAACGGATTTGGTTCAATCCGGAGCCTTTATTAACAAACCAAACTATCGCATGTCACCATTACGTTTAGCCGTTATCACAGGCAATATTGAAGTATTTCATTTATTGTGCGACCACGGAGCAGATGTTACCCTTTCCGACCATGACGGATACAATCTTTTATTTGATGCTATATTTTATAATCAAAAAGAAATGTTGGCTACCTTATTGGATGCCGGTGCCGATATCAATTCCAGAAAAGAAACAGGATTTAGTCTGCTTCATATCGCCGTTTCATTAAACCGATTTGAAATGATTGACGAATTATTAGAACGTGATTGTGATATCAACATTCAGAATGATTATGGCATAACGCCGTTACACTCTGCCATTCACAAAAAAAACAAAGAAATGATTCAATTACTCATTGAACGGGGAGCACACATCAATAAAAAACAAAAAAATGGCATGTCTCCTTTATTATTAGCATCATTTTCTTATCCGGAAATTATCCCTTATTTGCTAGAACACGGTGCAACACCACGTATTGCCGACAAAAAGGGGGATACCTGTCTGCATCGCATTTGTCGCATTGGAGATATCGAATTGGCACGATTGTTAATTGAAAACGGAGCAGATATTCAGGCACAAACAAAAGACGGAGACACACCGTTACACGCGGCTTCTTACCACGGTCATTTAGGAATTGTTCAACTCCTCATTTCTAGACATGCGAAATTAAATATCATTGGCACATATGAAAAAACGCCCCTTCATGAAGCGATTATCAAAAATCATCTTGATGTTGTTAAAGAATTGATTCGGGCTGGTGCTTCACTTAAAACAGATTCAAAAATTGATTTACTTAGGCTTGCCATTTCTTTGAAACATGTAGATATTGCAAAATATTTAATCCAAAATGGGGCATCCATTCATTATCAATCAGAAACACGCAATAATTTGCTTCATATAGTCTGTCAATTCAATTGTCGGGAAATTGTACCCATTCTTATTGAAAAAGGAATCAATGTCAATCAACAAACAAATCTGGGATTAACCCCTTTAACAACGGCCATTACAAATGGTCATATTGATTTAGCCATTGAATTATTAACAAAATACAAGGCAGACCCAACGTTATGCAACATATACGGTGAAAATGCTTTGCATTATGCAGCCGCACAACCCAATACGCAAAAATTGTTATTTTTATTAGAGGGAATGGATATTGACAGTGAATCCGTCCTTGGAACAACACCAATGATGAAAGCCTGTGTTCATAACCGGATTGATGCATTAGAAACATTATATCAACTGGGTGCCAACCCCAATTATTGTAATAAACATATCGGGAATTTACGCTATCCGATAATGGCAGCCATTCACTATGAAAACATTGATGCTTTAAAATGGCTTTTAAAACATCAAGCCGATTCCAACAACTCAATATCCCAACAAACACCGCTTATTCAAGCTATTCAAAAAAACAATTTGGAAATCATGGATATTTTATTAGAAAACGGTGCTGACATTGATATGCAAAATCCTTTTGGTATCAGACCATTGCATTATGCCGTTGCTCATCATCAAAATGATATGGTCAGCTACTTATTAAATCATCAGGCGAATCCGAATGGTGGTGATTTTTCAGGGGTTACTCCGTTAATGCTCGCGATTCTCAAAAAAAATATAATTGCTGTTGATATGTTACTGGAACAAGATAATCTTGATATCAATCAACAATCCAATCACAGCAGAACGGCTTTGCATTATGCCATAGAACAAAATGATATCAGAACGGTGCAATCCTTAATCGCTAAAAAAGCCGATATAAACACATCGAGCGATACCATTTCCCCGTTAATGCTGGCTGCCCGATATGGCAACACCGAAATCATTCAAACACTGATTGATGCCGGTGCCAATGTCAATCAAACCCACTCAAATGGGTTATCTGCTCTCCATTATGCTGCTTGCTATCGAAATATCACGGCTTTATGTGCCTTGGCTGTTGCCGGAGGTAATTTAGAACAAAAAGCAGATAATTATTTAACACCACTGGAACATATTCGACAAGTTGGTTTACTTGCCCAATTCCAAACAGAATTACAAAAATCTCGAAACAGTTAAAAAAAATATTGATTTTTGAAAAACTTTCTGTTAGTATAATGCCAATTTAAGTTTGGAAGAGAGGTGAGTACCATAGTTACAATCGTTGTCCACGACAATAATGTTGAACAAGCTTTGCGTGTTTTAAAGAAAAAAATGCAACGTGAAGGTAGTTTCCGTGAAATGAAATTGCGTCGTTACTACGAAAAACCATCTGAAAAGAAGGCTCGTAAAGCAACAGAATGCATCCGTCGTTCACGTAAAATGCGTCGTAAACGTTTTAGTATTGAAGGATATTAAGCCTCACTGCTTTAACTATCAACTCCCTTTTCTGTTTTTATGAGAGGGAGTTTTTTTATATCTGAATAAAATATAACTGCCTGGTCTTTTTTTACTTTCATCTTTTAATAAATTCATGTATTATACACGTTGCATAAAGAAGGGTTCAATATGAAAAATATGACATTCATCCGTTTTCTGATAGGTGTTTTCGTTTTCTTTTTTGTCGGTTATATAACATTTAACCTACTAACTTTAATCAACAAAGAAAACCAACCTCTTATTTTTCGGGTTCAACACATCGATCCACACAAGATAAAGGTAAACGGATACACCGTTCGATTAGTTGATAATCGTTTATACGCACTAACAATGAATACATTATACCCGACACGCATTCAAATAGAAGATCAGACAAAATATATTACCATACCACAATTAACAAAAGATACTTATATTCCCATCACAATCAAAACAAAAAACAATCAACAAACATTTCATTTATACACATTACCATATGATTTTCCCATAGTATGGGCAGAACAGCATCAAAAACACTCGGACAATGGTTATATTCTGACATCTTTGCACGGTCTAAAATTATTAAATCCCTCTTATGCAATGATTCTAAAAACAAATGGTGAACTTGTTTGGTATCGGGGAAATGAACAAATCGATATGAGCACTTTTCACTTACAACAACATCGCTTAAAAAATAAAGTTCGTTACAGCATGCATATTCAAACAGACCGCCTTTCATCTTCTTTTATACGAGGGAAACATCTGCTGATGAATGAAAAATTTGATGTTATTGATGAAATACAAGTTTTACCGACACATCGCCATCCACAAATGCCGGCCGATGAACATGAATTTGTTTACATTGATGATAATCATTATATTGTATTGGGATACTATCTGAAAAAAAGTTTTATTCCGATATATAATAAAACAGTTTCCTATGTGAGTGTCATTATACAAGAACAAAAAAACGGCAATGTGATTTTTGAATGGATGTCTGATGACTATTTAAAAACATTTTCATCTTGTTTTGAACGATGTGTCGGACACAATGTGCCCGATTATATTCATATTAACAGTGTCTTTATTGACCCAAAAGACAATCATCTTATTGTATCATCCGCATCAGGTGATTACATACTTAAAATTCATCGTAAAACAGGTCAAGTCCTCTGGCATTTAGGCGGAAATAATTCCGATTTTTCCTTAAAAAAAGAACATGTTTTTATTAGACAACATGATGTTCAAATGCTTCATAACAACTGGTTAATGATGTTTGATAATGGGATTGGGCAAATGCCGACACCTCAACGAAAAGCATTATTCCATGCCAGTCGTATTTTACAACTTCAACTAGATGAAAAACAAAAACAAATTTTGGCGTTCAAAGAAATCCCCGTTAATGAAGATATCGCCTATATGGGTTCATCGCACACTATGCCGAACGGAGGTATGCTTGTTGGTTGTGGCAGTTCCACACAATGCTTTGCTAAACGATTGAATAATAAGTTTGATGTTTTATATCAATTAAAAACAAAATCACCGTACTTTTCTTATCGGTCTTATTACGTTGATAAATTAAACTAATCTATCGGATTATCCATCATCAATTTCACATGATATCCTTGCTTCATAATAGCATGAGCAAGTGTCAAAATTGTACCATATCCCACCTGTTTTATCAAATCTTCATTAAACACAATAGTATTGAGTGGTTGCTTATCATTCCGCCACAATATTTGACCAAGAGATTGTTCCGTTTGAAACTGTGTATTTTGTTCAAAAACAGCACACCCGATTGTTCTTTTTGTTTGTGCATCAATGATAATTCCCAAAGCATTTTCTTTCACATCACTGACATTAGAAACAAACAGTTCTTTATCTGTTTGAATTATTGTTGGTGTATGTGACATGATGCGAACCGTTCTTGTCCCATGCTTTATCAATAAATCCGACGTCGGCGTATCAAACCAAATTGTCTGATGATGTAATGATTGTGTTGCAATTAACGGTTGAAGGGATAAAACATCACCTTGCTGAATATCAATATCTTCCTTAATTTGAAAACACGCATACCCGACAACTGAATCAATTGTTGCCGTCATTTGTTTATTCGATTTATCCGAATACACCAGATACCGTTCTCCCTGAAGTGGCAAACAACCGGTCATCGGTAAAGCGTAGTAATATCGTTTTCCCTGATGAAATCTGACACCATGCATATGCAAAATTTTACATTGGCTTGAACCGTGAGAAAAACCTTTCGCATACGATATGATTTTGGACAACACTTTATCAATATTGTACCCCGTAACGGCACTTATCGGGATAATATCAAAACAGTCAAAAGATGCTTGAAATTCACTTAATTCTTTTGATAATTTTGCAATAACGATATTTTGTTTATCTTCGGGAATTAAATCGATTTTCGTTAAGCAACAACAAATATTTTTCAAATGAAATAATTTGCAAATAGCCATATGTTGGCGTGTTTGTTCCGATATTCCTTTCATAGCATCAATCACAAGCAACGCCGTATCAGTACAGGCTGCCCCGATAGCCATATTCTTTGTGTATTGTTTATGTCCGGGACAATCAAGAATATGGAAACGAATATTTTGATAGTCAAAATATCGATGAGCAATATCAATCGTAATCTGTTGTTCACGCTCGGCCAATAATCCGTCCAACAACATACTTAATTCAATCGTATTTGAACCATTACGTAAAGATGCCCTTAACGCATCATCCAATTGGTCTTTTTTAACACTGTTTGTTTCAACCAACAAGCGACCGATTAACGTTGATTTACCGTCATCAACACTACCACAGCAAATAAAATTAAAAACATTATCCATTAAAAGTACCCGTCTTTCTTTTTCAATTCCATTGAACCTTCAACATCATAATCTATCGCACGGGTAATTCGTTCCGTATAGTTCGTTGTTTTAATTTCCTGAATAATTTCATCAATTGTTGTCGCCGTTGATTCAATCGCTCCTGTCAACGGATAACACCCTAACGTCCTAAATCGAACCGTTTTCATGTCGCCGGTATCATTTTCGGTCGCAAACAACATATTTTGACGACTTTCAACACGTCTTTGATGTGCGAAATATATCGGAACAACATCTATATTTTCCTGCTTAATATATTGCCATATATCCAACTCCGTCCAATTCGATAACGGGAAAACACGCAATGATGTTTCTTCCGTCACAAAAGAATTAAAAAACGGTGGAATTTCAGGATTTTGATTACGTGGATCCCACTTTGAATAACTGTTACGAATAGATACCATACGTTCCTTGGACCGACTTTTTTCTTCATCACGGCGAGAACCACCAAACGCTATCTTAAAACCATATAAATTTAACGCTTGTTTTAACGCCTCCGTCTTCATCACATCTGTATAACGAGAACCATCACGAAACGGATTTAAACAAGCCGAATGCTTATAAACTTCCAACTTCATATCATGAGAAACTTTATCCCGAAAATAATACATTTCCTTAAATTTATAACCGGTATCAATATGTAAAAAAGTTATCGGAACGGGTAATGGATAAAATGCTTTTTTAAATAAATGCCACAAAACGGAACTGTCTTTCCCAATCGAATAAAAACAACATATTTTATCCGTTGCGTTTGAAAAACAAACCGTTCGTATTAAGTCAATCGCTTCATGTTCTAATATTTGCAAATGTTTCACGGGAACCCTCTGATATGTATATTTATGCGTTTATATCAAAATTCTTATCATATTTCAAGCCGTATTTTAAAATATCAATTACATGAAAACATAAAATACCATTACCGACAACATCGCTATATCGCCATCAATGATAAACAGCAAGATTTAAAATAATAAATACATAATTTCACATGTCTAAAAAACCAACTATTGACTTAAATGCTGTCTGTTCCATTCATATAATGTAACAGCACATGCATTTGATACATTTAAACTTTCGACACGCGTATCCATAGGCAATTTAACCGTATCATCACACTTTTCAGCCGTTAAACGACGCAAGCCATCGCCTTCCGAACCCATAACAATGACACATTTATCAGGCAGTTTTGTTTCATAAATCGAATGGGAAGCGTATCCGTCTAATCCGATACACCAAAAACCATTTTTTTTCAACAAATCTAAAGATCGTGCCAAATTAGATACCCGAATATATGGTGTCAATTCCAATGCTCCACTGGCTGATTTTGCCAAAACACCGGTTTCTTCGGGAGTGCCTGTTTCGGGAACAATAACGGCTTTCGCAAAAAAGGCCGTCGCTGAACGCAAAATAGCCCCGATATTATGAGGATCACTTACCTGATCTAAAACAACAACAAGCGTTTTTTTATCCAACTGCGTTTCGTTAATTAAATCTTCAATCGTATAGGCTTCCAATGAACAACATTTAGCAACAACTCCTTGATGGACAGCATCTTTACCAACCAATGAATCCAACTGTTCCCGAGAAACAATCCGCACAGGAATATCATTAGGAATACGCACACCATCCAACGCACCTTTCACCATCAATAATTCTTTAATTTTACGACGAGGATTTGTCAATGCTAATGTCACGGGATGCCTGCCGTACAATAAAATTAAACCGGTTACATTTTTAGTATGAGATGTTGACTGATGTCGTTTTTTTTGTGTCAAAGCCATGTGTTACTCCCTTTAAAATCATTTATGTTAGCATAACAAAATGATTACCCTTTGTCAAAATAATTTATCCATATAAATGAATATGACTTGTCTTTTGTCTATTTTGCTGTTAGAATAAAACAATAATGTATCGGGGGAAGATAATGTCTTGGAAAAAAGCACTGATTTGTTGTATAGCCGTTTCAATCTTTAACGTTTCAACTTACGCTCAATCGTATATGAACGGATATGATGTTGTGGATTCGTTTGTGCGTGCCCGTAATGAACAAGCCGTTAAACACTTCAAACAAACGCATGGTTCACTGGATTATGTGGACAGAAATGGGCAAACACCTCTTTGTATGTCGATTAGACGTAAAGACTATGAAGGTTACCTGATTTTGGCAAGTAATGGAGCAAACCGTCAGCATGCCTGTGTTCAACAAATATCCATGGCTGATAAAATTGCTTTTGACAAACAATTCAAGTCCTATTTGTCATCACTCGGGGCTTACAAAAAAACACCGACATCTGTTTTAAAAGATATATCACCTGTGTGGTGGGGTGTTGGTGGAGCATTAGGTGTCGGGGCTGTTGTTGCCGTGGCTGCCGGTGGTGGCGGTGGTGGCGGTGGTTCGTCTTCCTCATCTACAACCGATAACAGCAACAACATAGTACCCGATAACGAAATAAACAACAATCAAACAAACAATAATAACAATACGGGGAACAATACGCCCCCTTCTCGCCCGACGAATCCATCAGAACCATCAGAACCATCAGAACCATCAAAACCAACAATTCCCACGGCCCCACAAACACCACCCGTTTCGGAAACAATTACTCTGAAACCATCTTTTTTTGAAACAAATGAATATTATGCCGGTCAGTTTTTGAATCCAATTAACGCATCACAGGCCTATGCCCATATTTATCGCGGAAAAAAGGAAACCAATGGCAATATTACGGCAACACATGCTTTATCCAATGTTAAAGTCGGCATTATCGATTCGGGGATTTATCCGATTTCTGATTTGAAAGAAAATCTGTTACAAGGATATAATTTTGATTTTGGTCCATGCACATCTAAAAACAAAAAAAGTTGTTGGAAGTACAATTCGCTATGGAAAGGTGTTTCTTTCGTTGATGCCAAAGGAAAGGAAAGCGACATTTTATGGAAGATGGATAAATCAGCCTATGACGCTTGGAGTTCACAATATAGTGCCAACTATGTTTGGAATGCAACAGACACAACACCAAACAGCAATACTGAACTTGGTACAAAAAATCATGGCACACATGTTGCAGGAATTATTGCCGCTTCAAAAAATGCATATGGTATGCACGGGGTTGCTCCTAACGCCAAAATCGTTCCTGTCAAATATGATTTATTGGGAGGGTTAAGCGAGCCAATCATCAAATTATTGGATAACAATATTAAAGTCATCAATGCCAGTTTGGGAACATCAACAAACAGTGGATATGATGCAACGCTGGCATTATCCAATCCTTCTAAATATGCTAACTATTTAGCATATGATATGGATGGCTATCAAGCATTGGCCAATCGTCAATCAGCCGTTTTTGTCGTTGCAGCCGGAAATGAATCGCACACGCAACCAAGTGCTGAATCCGGAGCCGGGTTATATTTTCCTGCATTGGCACAAAATATGATTGTGGTTGTATCCGTTAACCCGAATAATCCATCAGAATTAGCTAAATCATCAAATCAATGTGGCGTAGCATCGGGCTATTGTTTAGCCGCTCCCGGCGATGGTATTACATCAACGGCTAACACCGAAACTGGTCTGTTGAAAATGTCGGGCACTTCTATGGCAACTCCTGTCGTAAGTGGTGCTGTTGCATTACTCATGGGGGCTTATCCGAATTTAACACCGGCACAAGTAACCTCGCTCCTTTTTGAAACAGCAACAGATTTAAACAACACACAAAAATTCGGACATGGTTTATTAAATATCGGGGCTGCCATGTCACCGGTCGGAACATTATCACTGGCAACCACATCACGGGCAGACGGTCATCAGATTTCATTGAGCCAATCTGCTTTAACCATCCCAAAAGCAATGGCAACCATGCTGAACAACACGCCCAAAACTGTTTCTGTTTTAGATAAATACAATCGGTCTTTTACATTACTGACTGAAACAATGTTCCGTCAAAACGAACGTGATTATAAAATTTTCCAAAATCATCTGCATCGTTTTATGAAATTTGATACCGTTCAAAACATTGATGTTCCCAATACGCCTTTGGCATTTCGTTTTTCGACAGCGGTCAAGAAAGATTCCGAATTAGGTGTCGGCTCAATGGATATGACTTGGCGTTTGAATAATAACACAATACGATTTTATTATACAGAAGATTCTTCGTACGGGGACGGGGAATTTTTCGATAAAACAACATTGAATCCGTTTTCAGCAATGGATAATGCCTATGGTATTGAAAATACATACGCACTCAATCGTTTTTGGGATATGAAATTTGGCTTTGCAACCGGTCAAAATGCATTGTTCAACACAACAACGGAAGATGATGACGATGTTGATCAGCTCACATCTTTTCAAGGCAGTTTAACATACAAACCATTTAATA
This sequence comes from Alphaproteobacteria bacterium, assembly GCA_045635565.1. Taxonomy (GTDB): domain Bacteria; phylum Pseudomonadota; class Alphaproteobacteria; order CAAHEQ01; family UBA3637; genus RGIG4140. The sequence goes on along the minus strand of JAZTVX010000027.1, from coordinate 34,453 downwards.
ACCTGCGTTTTGAAGTGATTGGCGGAACCCTCCATGAAGAAGATAGTTTATTGGGAATGCGAGGTACGGGCGCATTTGATACACCGACTTCTCAAACATATTACGTCGGATTTAATACGACGTTAAATTTATTTAAAAAACTGCAATTAAGTAACAGTTATTATTATGGGTTGACACCGGCACAAAAATTAAACGCATATATGCGAACAGGACGATTGTACAGTGAAAGCATTGCCTTTGACGCTCGTTGGCATGTAACGAAGCATGATTATTTCGGAGCATTTTTATCTTCTCCGTTACGAATAAAAAAGGGAACAGCACAATTACGATTACCGAACGGACGGGATTACCATACAAATACCATTTATTTTGATGATATTCACACATCCGTAAAATCAGCCAAAAGAGAATGGGATAGCGGAATATACGGCATGTATGCCTTATCTCCCAATTTGCGTTTCAAGGCTCAAGGTGGTGTTCGATTGAATCCGGAACATCAAGCAAATGTCAAACCGGATTATCAAGTTTTGTTTGGCATGCTTTGGAAATGGAATTGATTCAGTATCGAAAATAATTCAAATCATTTTTTATCAATTTTGTTTATTTTTTTATTGCATGTTTCATCAAACAGTGATATAATACCTTTAATAATGATATTTCAAAGGAGGAAAATATGGTAGAACCAGTAGAGACAGAACCAACAGAGAATGGTGTTGCACCTGCTAATGTTGGTGGCAAGGACCCAGTTCAAAAAGATGCTAAAGGTAGCGAAGACAAAACTCCAAAAGGCAAAAAATCAGGCAACGGTCATTCTGGAAAATATCGGGGTTGGCAAGCAACGCCGTACGATGTTGTGTTAGAAGCACATAAGGCTAATGTTGAAAAAGCTAGAATGACTGTTATGGAACCAGGTTCACAACCTCATAATACCGAAACGGAAGCCCGTGCGAGCATTCCCCGTGAACAACGGTATAAAATTTTGGAAGAATATGCCAAAAAAAATGGTGGAATCAATGGTGTCGAATTTGCAGCATTGAAGGAATCCATTGAGGCCTTGAATGCTTCCGGACGTGCTGTTTTATGCAAAGTTGGTGGCGTAAACTACTTATTCCAACCGAAAGAACAAGAACAAGCCCGAGAAGCACAAGCCGCTGCTCAAGCCCAACAAGAAGAAGGTGAATCACTGTTGTGGAAAGTTCTTAAAGGGGCATTGATTATCAGTGGTATCGGTTTGGCTGTTTTTGGTTTGTATAAGTTGTTCCGTGAATGGAGTGGTGACGGTGAAAAGACCATTGTTAAATACCAAGAAGGCCCAACCAGTGCTCCAACACCAACAACCACTATTAACAGCTTGACACCGCCGACAAATGTTCAAACGAACACAAATACAGGTGGTAGTGGTTTAGGTTCCGGTTTAGGTACACCTGTTACAGATGCTACATTCCCATCAGTAACAAGTAATGCACTCGGTTCAAATTCAAACGGTCTTTAATTATGACAACAAAAAACAGTTCTGTTTTTAACAGAACTGTTTTTTTATGGTTCAAATAACGGTTTCTTTACTGTGCGGCATCAACATTACTTTATCATATCATGTTTAAAAGAGTACATATATCTTCATCGAGCAATTCATAAAAGACAAACGAAGCAATTGAAAATATTATCACAAACGACAAACTGACAAAACATTTCATAAAAAAAAGCAGAAACAGGATTAAAAACTGCTTGCAATTTCAAGCAAAATGGGGTAAAAGGGTTCTCAATCGGAATGTAGCGCAGCCTGGTAGCGCACACGTCTGGGGGGCGTGTGGCCGCGGGTTCAAATCCCGCCATTCCGACCAATATATAACATAGTATGTCAGCTCACATACTATGTTATTTTTTTTCGGGATAAATTATTATAGATTTTCCATCTTTTAATTTTATCTCTTTTTCAGGAACATTTTTTTCTTCTTCTAGCACATCTAAATACTTCAAAAACTCTGGTAAAATTATTTTAACAAGTTCTTCTATCAATGTCATGATGACCTCCATGCTTCTAGCTATGTCTATAAAATAAGAAAAGTCCAGTTATTTTTATTAAAATTATCTCTATTTATTTAAGCACGTGTGCATCTTTCTAAATCCTATCAACAGTGGTTAATTTAGAAACCAGAAGCCGATACTACAATTTTCGTACACCTCTTAAGGCCTTATTTTATAAGAGCATTACATTTTTAACAACTTGTACACATGGTATAAAAAAGTTATATAAACATAAAAAAATTGAATATTTATCAAAAAAAGTTGCTATTTCTTTTCTTTATCGTTAAAATAATCGAACGAGGTTTAATATGGCAGAATTAGCATTACAAAAGAACAATGAAATCAACTTTGCATCTCCTGTTTTAAAATGGGCAGGTGGTAAGGGTATGTTATTGCCTCAACTATCTCCAAAACTACCGAATAAACTTCGTTGCGGTGCAATCAAAAAATATATTGAGCCATTTGTTGGTGGTGGGGCTGTCTTTTTTGATATATCTAATTCATACTACTTTGAAGAAGCTTATTTGTTTGATATTAATCCGGAATTAGTCATTCTTTATAACGTTATCAAAAATAATGTGTTGGAATTGATTGATGAACTAGAACGCTTACAAATATCTTATTTTTCATCAACTGATAGGAAAGAATTTTACTATCAAATGCGTGATGAATATAATTCGTTTGATAAAAAAATAGATGCTAACCATTATTCTTTATCGTTTATCAGACGTGCCGCATTAACTGTTTTCTTAAACAGAACTTGTTTTAATGGATTGTTCAGGGTTAACAGCAAAGGCCTATTTAATGTTCCGATGGGAAGTTATAAAAATCCTCGCATTCTGGATAGAGAAAATTTAATAGCTGTTTCAAAAGCGTTAAGTAAAGCAACAATTTTACAAGCAGATTTTGCCAAAGCATTAGACTTTGCAGATAAAGATACATTTATCTACTACGATCCTCCATATCGTCCCTTAAAAGATTCTTCTTTTACAACCTATGCCGTAGAAACTTTTGATGACAATGAACAAATTCGTTTGAAAGATGTTTTTGAACAAGCTCATAAACAGGGCGCTCTACAAATGTTAAGCAATTCAGATCCAACTAATGTTGGACCCGATCCTTTTTTTGATGATTTATATCAAAATTATAACATTTATCGTATTTTAGCCAAACGTTTGATTAATGCAAATTCGGATGGTCGCGGTGAAATCAGAGAAATCCTTATTACAAACTATGGCGTATGATGAAAAACTACCGATTATATCATGATGATTGTTTAAAAATTTTGGAAACCATTCCAGAAAATACTTTTGATATGATTTTTGCAGATCCACCATATATGCTATCAAACGGTGGTATTACCTGTCAGAACGGTAAAGTTGTTTCTGTCAATAAAGGAAAATGGGATGAGAGCCAAGGATTTGAACAAGATTTCGAATTTCACAAAAAATGGTTATCAGCCTGCAAAAGAGTTTTAAAGAAAAACGGAACTCTTTGGGTCTCGGGTACTTATCACAGCATTTATTCTTGCGGTTTTGCAATGCAATTATTGGGATATCATATATTAAATGATATTTCTTGGTTTAAACCAAATGCCAGCCCTAATATGTGTTGTCGTTATTTTACAGCCAGTCATGAAACATTAATTTGGGCAAGAAAAGATAAAAAAATAAAACATACTTTTAATTATGAATTAATGAAAAACGGAGATTTTTCGTCTGACTTTATTAAAAAGCCTAATACGCAGATGAGAAGTGTTTGGGCTATTGGAACGCCAAAGAAAAGCGAAAAGACTTTTGGTAAACATCCAACCCAAAAACCTTTGGATTTATTGGAAAGAATTATTTTAGCATCAACAAATGAAGGAGATTTAATTTTAGATCCCTTTATGGGTAGTGCAACAACTGGAGTTGCGGCATTAAAACATAACAGAAAATTTGTTGGCATCGAAAAAGAAAAAGAATTTGTAGAACTTGCAGAAAAAAGACTTTCTGCTGTAAAAGGAGGTAATAAATGAAAGAAAACGGAATTGGTGGAGCAAACACAAAAACAGGTTTGATATTCGAAGGTAAAACAGATTTACAAACTTTTTTGTGTAATCAAGAAGGATATTCATGCAGTCCAAATAAATTAGGTTGGATTAATGTATTGTATAATGATGAACAGGTCGCATCTATTTTTAAGAAAAATGCACTTTATAAATTTTTGGATTACAGAAAAGTTGATTATGCTTCTATTTTATCTAAAAAGCTTTTACCAGATGATTCTATTTATGTAGTCGTGAATAATACATTTTTTGTTATAGAATGTAAATTTCAAAAAGTAGCAGGCTCTGTTGATGAAAAATTACAAACTTGTGATTTTAAGAAAAAACAATATAAAAAATTGTTATCACAACTTAATATGGAAGTAGAGTATATTTATCTTTTAAGCGACTGGTTTAAAAAAAAGCAATATAAAGATGTTTTGGAATACATTATTTCTGTCGGTTGTTCATATTATTTTGAATATATTCCACTAGCAAAATTTGGATTACCAGTTCCTGAGAAATAAGGTGCACATTTTATGATTAAGTTTAATTATACAGATGGTTCTAAATCTGAAATTACATCAAAACAGTTGAAAGAAGGGTGTAAAAAATTACAATTACAATATTCAGAGGATATTGTAAATGCTTATGCAGACAAAGAACAAATGATATTGTATGCAATTGAGTATATAAAAAAAGAATGCTCATTATTAGATATTTCTAATCCCAAACATTGTACTGGAAGTAAAGATCCTAGATTTGTTGAATTGTGGATTAAAGTAGAAATGTATATCGAATATATAGCAATTATGTGTATTGGATTAACAGATATTTGGGCATTGTTTTTAAATAATTCTTTTTCGTTAGGAATAGACGAAAATAAAGTCTTATTCACTAATATAAAAGATAAATTTACAAAAAAACATCAAAATCATCCATTAACTTGTCGGATAGTTGATAAATTTAATGAAATTAAAGATAGTGATGAATATAAATATTTATACCATTTGGATAATTTTGTGAAACATAATAATGTTATCTCTACAACAATGAAACTGACGATTTGTCCTAAAATTGGATATTTTTCAATTAAAGAATTTATTCATACTGGAGAAACGTATTCCCAAATATCGTTAGATGAATTTTTGGAAAAAGTTACAAAATTTAGATTAAATTTAGTAGAGTTATTTAAAGTTTTTTTATAAAATCAACCATTTAAATCGTTCCAAATAATATGACTAACCACAACTTGATTAGTTGTGGAATGTTGCACGCATTATTCCTTGTCTTAAATAAGTTGTTGTAAAACAATAATAAAATTACTCTGTCAAACCCATTGTTTTAAGTAGTATATTTTTCCACATTATCTCTGACAATGACGACCAATAAAGAACAGGGTCAGCCGAACGGGCTGGCTCTGTTTTTACGTGTGTCGTTCGGGAATTGGACCCACAGGAAAGTGGGTTCGAACGCTGTCCAAAAGCAAGGCGGAAGCATTGCCGTTTTCCCAACAGGAAAATTGAACAAGTTAATGTCCTACAAGGACACTCACGGGGTGAGTAATGCCTGAACAAATAAAAGAATAAATTCATATAATGATACAAAACTTATTAAATTTTTAGAAGCAACAGAAACATATGCAATTTCAAAAATCACTTTAATAAAATCCCTATCCCGAACAACAGAAAGAAAAAACATTTTTATTATTGAAGATAATAAAATTTTTATTGCTATAATTTTTATAATACCCAAAAATTTGACTTTGATAGTCGTATATTACGAACAAAAAATAAACTTTATTTAGATAAAACTAATTCAGATATAAAAATAGGAATCTTTAAGTAGCAATAATCTTTCTAATTGAACGATTACATCAACATTCTAACCTAGCCACATCAGAAATATAAACAACGTATTTTTTTACTTTCAAAACATCGGTCCGTATGAAAAAAGATACCAGAATCAAAATTTCAAACATTTTTTTAGATATACTGTTTTTTTGAGTCAACTTATTGTATAAAAATACATTATTGAATAAAATTAGAAGAAAAAATCAAAAAATTAAAATATTTTCCTTGCAATACATACTTATATATCGTATATATGGGAAAAATAAGGGTCATTATTTTTCCCATGATAAATATCATGTATGTTGTTGTTTTTAACAAATGAAAACAAAAGGATTATAATATGATATACGGATATATTCGCATTTCAACCGATAAGCAGACAGCCCAAAATCAAAAATTTGAAATCGATCAGTTTTGTCGTCAAAACAAGATTAAAATCGATAAATGGATTACAGAAACAATCAGTGCGACCAAAGATATGGAAACAAGACGATTAGGAAAATTGTTAAAACAAATCAAAAGCGATGATGTTATCATTGCCAGTGAATTATCTCGTTTTGGCAGAAATCTTCTACAAGTAATGGGTATGTTACACTATTGTATGACAATTGGTTGTCAGATTTGGACGATTAAAGATAATTACCGTTTAGGTAAAACCATTGAATCTAAAGTATTGGCATTTGCTTTTGGTTTATCGGCAGAAATTGAGCGTAATTTGATTTCTCATCGAACAACGGAAGCACTTCATCGCTTACAAACAGAAGGAAAAACATTAGGACGTCCCAAAGGAATGTGCAATAAAGCCCATAAATTAGATGATAAAAAAACACAAATCCAAGATTTGTTAAATCGTCAAACTTCTAAAAATAAAATTGCCAAATTACTCAATGTTGATATCAAAACACTCAACAAGTTTATTACGGAAACACTCTAATAAAGTAGTTTTTTTAAGTTACTTTCAAATGATACTGCCCACTGATACAGATGGTGTCATTTGAAAGTAAGATTCGTTTATCAATCATATATTAAAGCCCTTTGTTTGTACAAAGGGCTTTAATATTTTTATTTTTTATCTTTAACAACCTGATGATATTTACCATCTTCTTGTTTGACAAAATTTTCTTCTCCATATTTATCCCATTTCAAATCAAGGAATTCTTCATCAAACCGCAGGATCGTTGCATAATCAAGGAATTTACCTTCAACATCACGATAAACACGATAAGGTGAAATTTGAATAACTTTATCATCCCAATAACGATGTTTGACCAAAATTTCTTTCTTTTGGAAGTCTTTTTGCATTTTTGCCAATTCTTCCGAGTATTCTAAAATATCAAACCCATCAATATTTTTGATAAGGCTTTTTAACCGCATGACATCCGGATTGATTTTAGCCGTATCATCTATTTTTTTCATTAAATCACCGTCAATCAAGTAAAAATAATCTTTAGACGGAACGGAACCAGCTAAAATCGCCTCCCGTGTATCATTAACCAACTTTTGTGTTTTTGATGAGGGACGATTCAAAAAACCATAATTCACATTTTTATTATTCTGAATAGCCCAACGCCACATATCTTTGTAGTTTTCATTATGAGCGAAAATAAAAATATTCTTATAATCACGATTTAACCGCTGCCATTCTTCCGAAACAAATTCTTTCGGTTTATAGGTTGTAGCCGCAAATTTAGATTTGGCAACGTATGTCGGATACAAGTCCCAAATTTGTACAACCAATAAAATCGGCAAAAGAATAAACACGGCTTTAGGGAAAGACTTAGCAACCCGAGCAATAATAAAGAATGCTAACAAATACCAAATCGGCCAGAAAAAACGACCGGAATAACGAAATACACTACCAAGCCAGTTAATAAATGCACCGGGTTTGTAATCTAAAATAACTGTCGTGCCAAATTTGATTTGAGATGATAAGGCAAACAGCGTGAACCCCAGCAATAATAAAGCAATTAAGGCATTCTTTTTGAGATTTTCATGTTTAAATAAATGCTTAACATGAGGGAACATCAATGCCAACAAAATCAACAATCCGAAACCGAAGTAATTATCAGCATCAAAATCGGCTTTAGGTGTGAGTTTTGAAAAAACTTGTGACTCACTCCAAATCGGATTGAATAATGCCGTCAGATTGAGACTTAAACCTCTCCAACCACCACTGGTCAATACCTGTTCTTTATCAACCATACCTAATAATAAAAACCAAAAGCCAAAAACAAGTCCTTGTGCAACAATACCGACAAGAGCCTTTTTGAGGGATACATTCTTTTCAACAAAAACCTGTTGGATAATTAAAATTCCAAAGAAACCACCAACCATAGGTAAAAAGTATGGACAAGTCAACGTGGCTAATGTAATTAAAATACCCATAGCAATCCATGTGGAACGAGTTAACCGATTATTCATCCATAACAAAATGGCCCATAGTAAAATAAAATGACACATTAAATTGATATGGACAAAAACACGCATCATCATAATCGGAGCCGAAATAAAAAATAAGGATGCAATAAAAACCAAAAATTGGTTTTTAAATGCTTTTCGGAAAATAAGAACAGAAAAAACTGCCTGTAAAACATAGCAAATCAACATCCAAACCCCGACAAACTGCACATCTGCCGGTAAACCGAAGAATTTATGAAAGGCTTTAAAAATCAGCGATAATAAAGGACTTCCATCTGTTCCATGAACAGAAATTCCATAAGGATAAGCCAAATTTAAGTGTGTTAATAGTGGCCAACGCCATTCATCTAAACGATAAAATACGCTTCCTAAGTACGAAACCGTAAAATCACCGCCCATGACAACAAAATCAGTATCAAAAACGTTCAAAACCCGTAAACCGAATAAATATAAAAAGGCTCCGACAGTAACAGTTACAGCAGCCAACATATCTAAATTATTCGTTATATACTGCCAAAATGTATTTTGTTTAAACGGTTTTGTAAACCAATTAACAATGTCTTGTGTATCAAGCGTTATCTTCATAGTTATCTCCCTTAGGTTAGCAAACATGAAATCAATCTATACATCATTTTATATGAAAAGTAAATGATATTTTTTGATAATTTTTAACCAACAAAAAAGACGGGAAAACCCGTCTTTTTCAATATCTATCAATACAATTTAGGCTTTGGGCCATTCTGATGCTTTTTGAGCATTAAATTGAATCCATTTTTCATCGGCCTCATCAGCAGAAGAAATCGCACCTTGTGGACATTCGGAAATGCAAACACCACAATCAATACAATCATCCGGATTGACGACAACTTGTGTTTCACCTTCGTGGAAAGCACCAACCGGGCAAACTTCTACGCAACTTTTACATAAAATACATTTATCTCCATTGACAACTGATGGCATGGTAAACTCCTCTTAAAAATTAAATACACATTTATCATAAGCAAAAAAAATAAATATGCAAGTGTTTTTTATCTGCTTGACGTTTTCAGATAAAAGGTTTATGTTTCCTAAAACAAATAAAGGGAGAAAACATGGGAATTTGTTATCAAATCGGCGATAAAGATACACGACCATGGGGCACATGGGAAGTTTTGGCTATCGGAGAAAATTATATTGTCAAACGGATAAATATTTACCCGAAACAAAGCGTTTCATTACAATTGCATCACTACCGGAATGAACATTGGATTATTGTTAAAGGAACAGGAACCGTTATTCTAAACGACACCACGCAAACCGTTTTGCAAAATGAATCCGTTTATATTCCGGTTGAAACAAAACATCGAATTGCCAATGATACAGATGATACTTTGATATTTATCGAAGTTCAAACGGGTGATACGCTTGATGAAAACGATATTGAACGGTTTGATGACCAATATGGCAGGGTACAATCTTAATACAAATTTATTTTGTTTCATAAACCATTCATCCGTGATTTTACGGGTATTATCTCATGTTAAATGATTCAGATTGATCATATTTTTTTGCTTCAAAAGTTGTTTTTAGAAATTTAATATGTGTCATTTGTCATCTTTGCAACGGATATTCGACGCATAAAAAATACACAACTAAACAATAAAAAACTTGCAAATAATAAGATTATATGATTATATACCTCCGTTATTGTTTTTGGAGGAATGTATGAATTTAAAGTATTTAGCACTTGGCACAACAATACTGACATTATTTTCACTATCAGTACAAGCAGAACAATTGACATCTGCTGTTGAAACAACAAATGAAGCCGAATCAATTCAAGTGGAAAAAAAGAGTGAATTAAGGGCAAATTTACGTCGTTTAGGTTTAGAAGTATCGTCAACGACAGTCAAAAATGCTAAAGAATATCAAGATTCACCTGTTTCACAATTAAATGCCGATAGTCAAACATTGATTCGGGGCGTATTCGATTTTGTGTTAGAATACGAAACGGATATGAGCCGGTGGGATAACAGTGTTTTCATGAATTACGGAAAAACAAAAATCAAAGCTTACAACGAAGTTTCCGAAACAACAGAAAACGAAGATAAAATTTTGTTAACATCGGATTATACATATAAAGTTTTTAAATTTCAGAATATTGATTTAGGACCTTTTGCCAGTATTGCTTATCAAACGGAGTTTACACGAAATGAAGATGCTCCCCGCATGAAAGTATTTCGGGGAAAAACCGGTATGAAATTACTGAACGGAAAAATTATCAAAGATTTGTATATTGCCGGCGTTGGTGAATATGATATGACATATTCCGAAAATGTATCTAAATTGGCCGGCGAAATCGGATGGCGTTTAGAAGATACATTGCGTGACGGTGTAAAACTATCAACGGACGGTTATTTTCGTAAATATTTCAGTTACAGCCATTATATCGGCAGTGATTTAAAACATGACTTAAGTTTAACTGCCCGAATGGATGTCGATGTAACTGATACATTGACATTCGGACCGTATTTATCGTACCGTTTGGCAAAATCACGTGAAGCCGAAAAGCATGGCAGTAACTTAATGATTGGTTTATCTATTTCATATAAAAACTTGTTAAATTTATGGTAAGGAGAAAATAACATGATGAAAATTTTAATGGAATTCAAAAAATTTGCAATGCGTGGCAATGTAATGGACATGGCTGTCGGTGTTATCATCGGGGCAGCGTTCGGTAAAATTGTCGATTCACTCGTCAAAGATATTTTTATGCCGTTTTTAGGTATGTTAATGGGACAAATTGATTTTGCTAATTTGTTCTTTGTTTTAAAAGATGGTTCAAAAACACCATCTCCGTATGCTTCTTTGTCAGCCGCTCAAGAAGCAGGAGCCGTTACATTAAATGTCGGTATGTTCTTAAACACAATCATTAGTTTTTTAATCGTTGCAATGGCCGTTTTTGCATTGATTAAAGTGATGAATACAATCCAAGAAAAACTGGAATTGAAAAAAGAGGAAGCACCAACTGCTCCAACAACAAAAGACTGTCCGTATTGTTGTTCCAAAATTGCAATCGGGGCTGTCAAATGTCCGAATTGTACATCTGATTTAAAAAAATAATCAATTGGTATGACATATTAAAAAGCCCTTTGCATCGCATTTTGCAAAGGGCTTTTTTTAAAAAAACAATTGCATTCAGTAATAAAATCTATCAACCAAAGTTGCCTTGAAATTAAATCAACGTTTTCTTATTTGTTTTGTATCAACTATAACAAAAGGAGAAACAATGCCTGATTTTACAACACTTGATTCAATTTACACCCCTGAAAAACAAATGACTCATGTTGAAATGTTAAGAGCCATTAAGTTTGCCATTGCATCAGAATTTGAAGCAATTCAAATATACCAACAAATTATGGATAGTACGGATAATGAGATGATTCACAATGTTTTAGGTGAAATTACAGACGATGAAAAAAAACATGCCGGCGGTTTATATAAGTTATTGGAAATTTTATCACCGGAAGATGAACATCAATATCAGTTGGGCGTTCAAGAAACGATTGAAAATATTGCGAAATAATTACATAAAATATAAATAAAAACAGATTGGATTAACCAATCTGTTTTTTTATGTTGAATTTCATAAAATAAGATGATAGAATCACTTAGATAAACATAAAGGGGGATTTATGCCGATTTTTTTAGGGGTTCTACTTGTTTTTCTATGCGTATTAGGATACGTGATTTTTTTATACAATCGATTTATATGGCTGGATAATCAATGCAATGAAGGGTGGAGTGGTATGGACGTTCAACTCAAACGTCGATATGATTTAATTCCGACATTAGTTGCTACAGTTCGAGGATATGCCCATTATGAAGAAGAAACGTTACAAAAAATCATTATGATGCGCAATCAAGCCCGTTCTCACGATTTGCGACAGGACAAAGCGGCTTTTGAAAACGAAATGATATCCGGTGTGAAACAATTATTTGCTTTAGTAGAAGCATATCCGGATTTAAAAGCCGATAAGAATTTTTTGCAGTTGCAAGATACATTGATTGATATTGAAGATGATTTACAAAGAACACGTCGGTATTATAATGCAACCGTTCGCAATTTGAATACGGCGGTTGAAACATTCCCCTCTTGTATCATTGCTAAAATGTTTCGGTTTCATCACCGATCATTTTTTGAAATTGAAGAAATCGAACGTCAAAATGTTAAGGTAAATTTACAATGAAAAAACTGGCTCTTTTTATCGGAATATTTATTTGTTGTTTCTGGAATATATCGGCTTTTTCATCTGAATATATTCAATTATTCGATGTACATATCCAAGTTAACACGGATGCTTCGTTAACGGTAACGGAACGTATTACGGTTAATCCGGAAGGACAACAGATTAAACGAGGGATTTATCGTGATTTACCAACTTCAAAAGGGGAATACTATGAAGTCATTGCCGTTCAACGTGATGGTTTATCGGAACAGTATCGTGATTTTTCCAACGGTGGATATAAACGCATACAAATCGGTAATCCGAATAAAATGTTACCCCGGGGCGTTTTAACAACTTATCTAATTCAATATAAAGCCTACAATACAGGACTCGGTCGATATGCCGGTTATGATGAAGTTTACTGGAATGCTACCGGTGTATGGGGGTATCCGATTCATCAAACAATTGTTCGGGTTGCTTTGCCAGCAGGAACAAAATTTATTCAACAAGCCTCTTATCGAGGTAAAGCCGGTCAAAAATTTTCGGCAACGTATGATGGAAACAATCAATTTTCAACGGGTCTGTTACACCCGGGTGAACAATTAACGATTGGATTAGGTTTTACCGGTGGTATTATTGCCGATCCGAATAAACGTCAATTTGCTAACAAAGATACACAGAAAATACTTGTAAGTCTAGCATTGTTTTTTGGAATGACTTTCTTATATTATTTCTTTATTTGGTTTTTATTTGGACGGGATATTTATCGTCGGGCAGCTATGGTTGAATATGAAGCACCGGATGATTTAACGCCGGCACAGTGTCATGTTTGGAAACATTGTGGTCTTGTTGATCCGAAACAATTGTGCTTAATACATTGGATTACATTAGCCAAGGATAAATTTATTGATATTCAAAAGGGGTACAAACGAATTGATGTACGTAGAACAGAAAAAGAACCTCAAACACTTGATGAAGAATTCTATGACAGAGAAGTTTATTATCCTATTGAATTAGACGGTACGTACGATGCCCGGATAGAAGGGTATGTAGAAAGTTATTATCACAAAGAATATGATACATATACGGCAGATTGTAAAACGAATCAGACATGGGCTATTATCGGTGTTGCCTTTATGATTGGTGTCTTATGGCTTTTACCGGTAAGAACAGAATTAAAATTCATCAGTTCCATTTTAACTGCTATAATAGGACTTGTATGTTGTTATAGCCGAAATAGAGCACAACTGGCGAGTTTCTTTATCCCAATGATTTTTTTTGGTTATTTCTTTTGTTCGGATGTGATTTTTGTTTCCCACATGGGAATAGGTTATCTGATTTTCCCCATTGGAATTATCGCAACGGTTATTACCATGTCACTTGTTTTTAAAAAGTTACTACACCAACCAACACGTGCGGGAGCACAAAAATTAGCACAAATGCAGGGGCTAGAAATGTTTTTAAAGGCTGTTGACATTCAAACACCGGCAGATTTTACCTCTCAAAATGCCGAGGATTTATATCCGTATGCTGTTGCATTGGATTTAGGAAAAGAATGGAACCGCAAATTTAAACATCTGCTTTCAGAAAGCGTCTTAAAAAAAGAAATTTACCAAACAAGTTTCAGAAACAGCATGCTATCTCGCATTTCCAATTCAGCAACAAAACCGTCACGTTCTGGAAGGGGTGGTTCATCCGGTGGGGGGTCATCCGGTGGCGGTGGCGGCGGCGGTGGCGGCGGTGGCTGGTAATCACTGCAAACCACCAAAGTGTTAAAAGAAACTTGACAAGATACAAAAAATCGCATAGTATATGCTCGATTGATGTATCGGGGTTATAGCTCAGCTGGGAGAGCGTCGCGTTCGCAATGCGAAGGTCAGGGGTTCAATCCCCCTTAACTCCACCAAAAAATGTTCAGATATTTTGTCTGAACATTTTCTTATGGTTAAAAACATAAGAATTGAAGTCGCAAATACACAAGTTTGAATACCGTTTAAATGCAATATGTAAGGATTATCCGTTTTCGTAACAAGAATTAAACCGTTTGTGTGTAGCGACAATGAGGATATGAACTGCACCCCACAAATGTGCCATATTTTCCGTGGCGTATCGTTAATGAAGACCCGCAATAGGGACAAACTCCCTGCCCCATTGTTATTTGAGACAAATATTTTTTATTCCGAACATAATTCAGATGATTTTTCAATTGCACTTTTAACCTGACTTTTTGTAATAAAATTTGCCTTGTTATTTCTTCAACTCGCCCAACAGATATTTTTCGTTCTGTATAAGACAAAATTGTCGAAATAAGTTTATTAAAATACACAACATGCGTTTCAGAATACACATTGATTTGTGATTTATTCGAAAAAGCCACTATTGATACAAAATAATCTTTTGGGATATTCAATACACGAGACAATGCCAAAATATGAGATTCATTTTGTCTAATCGGATTGTAAAATGAGTATTGATGCCCATACATATTTTTTATCCATTGTTGCGATGTTTCACTTCCTGATATAAAACCACTCAAATTTTTTGTTTCAACAACAAATATACCATAAACAGAAATCACGATATGATCAATTTGCGTACTGACATACTCATTTTGTAAAGTTACATCATTTAAAACGATGTATTCTGACTTCGGCAATTGTGATAAAAGGAAAGCCACATATCTCTCGCCCTTTTCTCCTTTAGTTGGCAAAAAAAAGAAACGACAAATATAAAAACTCATAACAATGAAAATGAAAATAAAAACAATTAACATATACCTTTTTCCGTATCATATTTAACAAGTAAACTTCTCAATTGAGTACAACTTTCACAGTTATTTTTCATTGAAACACCTATAAAACAACATATACACATGTATTATCCGTCCCAAATCAATCATTGACACATTGATAAAAACCATAAACCACTTAAATAATTATCCTGATTGTCGCAATTGTTTAAAATTAAAACATATTTTGATATTTTTAACAAGAATAATTCTTGCTTTGAATAAAATTTTAACAATTTCAGAAATTTGATTGATTTTTATAACAACACTTTGTATAATCCATACAGGTAAAAAAAACAAGTAGGGACACCATGGACGTTGAACAATTAGCACAGATACATCATTTAAGAGAAAAAGGAATCATTTCAGATACAGAATTTCTTCAAATCAAGCAAAAAATCATGAATGGACAAGAAATTCATTTACCATTTCATGAAACAGAAAAAACTTTATGGGGTTATGTGATTGATTGTATCACAAACAAGTATATTTGTTTTTCCGGCAGAGCCCGAAGGAAAGAATATTGGAGTTTTGTTTTATTTTGCTTTATTCTATCATTTATTAAAGCCCTTTGTATCACATACTGTATGACCTTGGGTTACTTTGATTTTGCCATCAAGGCTAATATCGTAAGCAGTATTATTGATTTAGCTTTATTTTTACCATCATTGAGTGTTTTAGTCAGAAGAATGCACGATGTCAATTTATCCGGTTGCTGGATATTAACAATTATTGTTCCATTAGTTGTTATCTTTTTACCCAGTCATTTAACACAAAATAAATACGGACCTGTTCCGGCAGGAGTTATAAAATAAAATGGATTTACTTTTTCTTTTTGTTATCATTTTTTTCATTTGTTTCCTCATTTTCATTATCAGAGTCCCCATTATAATCGCAAAATCAAGGGGCATCTGTGATAATGAATTAAACACGATTACCATTTTAAGTTGGGTAGGAATTTTTATTTTTTTTACATGGTTTATTGCGTTAATACTGGCGTTAATTTGGAAACCTGACAAATGGATTGATAAAAATAACACATCTCAACCTAATCACTTAAACGATTGGGAAGCATTGGAAAAATTATTCCGACTAAAAGAACAAGGCATTATTTCACAAACTGAATTTGAAACAGAAAAAATGAAAATTATGTCAAAAAATAATCTTTAAATATATTCATTCCTTGTTCATCAATGTGTCAAATACTTTAATAAAAAGTCTCTACCCTCCTCTTATTTCATCATACAT
This sequence comes from Alphaproteobacteria bacterium, assembly GCA_045635565.1. Classification (GTDB taxonomy): domain Bacteria; phylum Pseudomonadota; class Alphaproteobacteria; order CAAHEQ01; family UBA3637; genus RGIG4140. The sequence continues at coordinate 17,887 of JAZTVX010000027.1, read as the reverse complement.
ACTTATGTTAACATATAAACAATCTTACAGTTGACACTTTTTACCTATATTTGTATGCATGACTCTCTCAAAAAAGAGTAAAAAAAACAATTGACAATTCAAAAAAATTACTTTATGCTGTCTCTCGAACAAAATTGCTTTAAAGGTCAATATCATGGATACACAAACAAAAAAAAACACATCAAAAGAGTGTGTTATGGATAAGTTAATTCTTAAACCGAAAACATATTACTTTGTTTCTCCTTTCGGATTAGGTGATACGCTGTTTCTGTGTGGGTTCAAAAAGGCTTGGGAAACAAAAAATAAAGGTTCTATTCACTTTATCATTAAAAAATCACATGAGTTTATTTTAAATTTGTACGGCATTAAAGATTATACCTGCCTACAACTGGATGATAAATTCTATAAAGACAATACATTCTCAAATAAACCGACACGTGGTCAATTGTATATCGCCCATCCGGAATATTCTGATAAAACTTTGTTTAAAGAATGGGAAAGACGTGTCTTTAACTTAAAAGAATTATACTTAAAATTATTGAAATTACCTGACAATTCTGTTTTTGAATTTCCGAAACAAAAACCCATTCATTTACCAAAATTACCACCGATTGATTTAAAGAAAACCATTTTTGTTTCTACTTCTGCCAATTCTGTTCCTTTGATGGGAAAAGATTATTGGAATCAACTTGTCAGCAAATTGTTGAAAAAAGGTTATACCGTCATTAACAATAGTATGAACGAAACGGAAAATTTGGAGGGATGTATCAATTTATCTTTACCATTGATGGATATTGTCGCTCTGACATTAAAATGCCATAAAACGTATTGTTTAAGAAGCGGATTATGTGATATTTTGGCCTGTTATTTAGGTAAAAAACTAACGGTTATTTACCCTTATAAAGAATTACTTGATTTATACAGTGTCAATGAATGTTTTTCATTGCCACCAAGTAAAGCCGTCCGTGAAGTCATTTATCAAGAACCGAAGTTAACGGAAAAACCTTTGGTTTCGGTTATCACACCAACATTTAACCTGATTAAAAACAAACGTCAATCGGCATTTGAACGTATGTTAAAAAGTGTTGCCAATCAAACATACCAGCATATTGAACACATTATCATAGATGGTCATTCCGACGATACGACACAGGCATTCTTAACAAAACTTCAACAAAAATATCAATTCCGTTTTATTTCAGAACCGGATAAAGGTATATATGATGCCATGAATAAAGGTGTTCGATTAGCCAAAGGAAAATTTGTTGTCTTCATGAATTCAGATGATTATTTTACAACATACGCTATTGAAAAACATGTCTTGATGTTAACTTCAAACCGAGTTGATTTTTCATTTGCAACAGCCCTTATGACGCAGACAGACCAACCCCGTTTATTATTTGTACCATGTGAACGGTTATTCTTTTACAGTATGCCATTTTGTCATCAAACACTGTTTTGTAAAAGAAGTATCTTGCTTAAACACCCGTTTGATTTATCTTATCCATTAGCGGCAGACTTAAATTTTATTCAACATTTGTATCTTAATAATTATCAAGGAGTTTATGTTCCCTACACAACAGCCGTTTATGATATGAATGGATTAAGCGGTCAATCTCAGGAAAAAGCATTATCCGAATACAATCGTTTGGTAAAAAACAACTTACAAGGAAGGCTTCACCTATCCGATGAAGTCATCCATAACTTGGTCTATAAACACGCTGTTCCCTCAACGGTTTTAAAACAGATGCGTTCATGTGTCAAGCAATTAAATATAGAAACATTTTACCGTATTTTCGGACGGGATAACATCCCTATCCGGATTGAACGATTCAAATTATTTTCAATTCTACCGATTACAATTCAAACACGTCTTTCCAAAAAGAACATTCAATTGTTTTCTTTAAATATAATTAAAATAAAGAAAACAGAAAAACGTTTTGCATTAAAATTATTCGGCATACCAATGGTTGAAATAAAACGACACAATACGGCATTTAGAGTCAAATTGTTCGGTTTATTAAATATATTATCTTACAAAAAAACAGTTTTACAACATAACTGAAAGAGGAAAAAATGTATGAATATCTCATTATAGGAGCCGGTGTTACCGGTATTACACTATGTAAAAAATTGCGTGAAAAAGGCATATCAAATGTTGTTGTTTTAGAAGCCGAAGCACAAGCGGGTGGTTTGTGTACAACAAAAAATATTGAGGGTCACCAATTAGATATCGGTGGTGGACACTTTTTCCACACAAAACATCAGGAAGTATTTGATTATATCTTTTCACATATGCCTGAATCGGAATTTAACTTTATTCCCCGTGTATCCAAATTAAAAATGGGAGAGACAACGATTGATTACCCATTGGAATCAAATTTGTGGCAATTACCATTACAGGAACAAATTTCTTTCTTAATTTCCGTTATTCGTAACGGTGAATCATTAGGAAAACCGGAACCGAAAAACTATGAAGAATGGATTCGTTGGAAATTGGGCGATAAAATTTGTGATGAATATATGATTCCGTATAACAGTAAATTGTGGGGTGTTGCCCCCAGCGAAATGGACGTTGACTGGTTACATAAAATTCCACGTGTCAACGTATCGGAAGTTTTACAATATTCATTGGAAAAGAAACAAGATGTTAATAAATTTCCGGCTCACATTTCGTTCTATTATCCGAAAGAAGGTGGTTTCGGACGAATTTTTGATGCAATTTACAAAGATGAAAAACCGTATGTTAAACTATCTGAACCGGTTTGCAAAATTCAAAAACAAGAAGATGGTTCTTGGATTGTGAATGATAAATATCAAACAAAAAATATCATTAACACTGTTCCTTGGAACGACTTGTATAAAGCATTAGGCGAACCAGAAATGCTAAAACAGGATTTTGAACGCATTAAATACAACAAAATTGTTGTTTCTTTATATGAAAAAGATTTTGATTGTGATTGGCATTGGCGTTATGTTCCGGATACGGACAGAAATTATCACCGTGAATTTTATATTCCGAATTTTGCACCAGACAGCAAGAAAAACGGCATGTATGTTGAAACAAACGTCAAACGCTTTACAGGCGAAGAAACCAGTGTCGGAGGAAAAGCATTGTATCACTATGAAACAAAGGCCGCTTATCCAATTCCGGTTATCGGTCATGCTCAAGCCATTAAAAACATTCTTGATCACTATCGTTCACAGAATTTATTTGGTGTCGGTCGTTGGGGTCAACATCAATACCAAAATGCTGATGTTTCTATGTACGAAGCAATTAAATTTGTTGAAAATTTATAAAAAACGTGATATAATTTACTCATATCATACAGATGAAAGCAGATCCCTGTTTTCATCTGTATGTGCTTTTTAAAATAAACTGATTGGGAGAAATCGTATGTTTAAATTGTTTTCGTGGATTGCCGATTTATTTACAACACCTGAAGAAAAATTACTCAAACAATGTCAATCCGGTAAAATTTTTTATCTGGAAACGCTTTTTAAAACCATCAATCCGAATGAACCCATTCAAATCGGACAACATCATAAATTTTCACAAGAAACATTGATTAACATCAATCAACAAGATGAACACGGGAATACTTTACTTCATTATTTAGGAGCAACATACTGGCGTTGCTGTTTAGGGACTTATTTGCTTGCAAAAGGGGCTGATGCCAACATTTTAAACAATAAGGGCGAAACACCACTTAAACGTAACATCCGTCACTGTTTTACTGAAACGTGCCTATCTTTAATTCAAGCAACCAATCAGGAAAACATCAATCGGATTTATCCTGATGGAGAAACGATATTAACAGCATGGTTTCGGGATGGTACGTTATTTTGGTGTCATGATATTATTCTTACACTCTTAAAGCAAGGGGCTGATTTATCTCGAACAAATCAAGAAGGACATACACCTTTATATTATTTAGCTCGTCGTTTTGACAAAGAATACTTGTCGGTTCATCGGGAATTGTTGAGTATGTTTATTATGTTGACGGAACACGGGGCAACATTTACACCTGATGAGGTCAAAGAATTATCTGTCTTAAAGAAAACACATTCTGCACCTTACTTATTATTGGGAATACCTAATGATTTACCGAAACAAGACACACAAGACCTTTTACATACATTGATTCATCAATATGATAATTACTATTTCAGAAACGTTAATTATCATTTATTCGATAATTCAAATGAGTTTAAACACACGATTTCTCGTATCATTGATAAGGTCATACAAATCACACCAGATATCAATCAACAAAACGATAAAGGGGAAACACCTCTCATGGCTGCCATTCAAAAATACGGCCATGGTAAAATGTTTGCCTTAAAGTTGATACAAGCCGGTGCTGATGTTTGTACCACACATCCTCAAACAAAAGGAACACTTCTTCATTCTTTAAGGGATACACAATTACTCGTTGACCTCTTGAATTTAAAACAAATTGATGTTAACGCCGTTGATAAAGACGGTAATACGGCCTTACATTATGCAACCTTGCATAATGATCGTGCTATTATTGATAAACTGCTTCAAGCCGGTGCTTGTTGTACCATTCAAAATAATGATGGATTAACAGTTTTTGATATCGCCAAAACGCAACATCCGACAACGGCTCAAATGATTAGGTTGATTGAATTGGAAACAGAAAACAAACAATTGAAACAACTGATTGCTTCTCAACGTTCACAGCAGACACCAGCCATTGACAGGGTTAATGAGGGTTAGAACATCAACAAAATTGGGTATATTCATAAAAAAACAATCCCCGAAAATTATCAACATAATCTTCGGGGATTGTTTTATCGTACTAAATGGTAAATATTTTTTTAAACACTTAAAACGTTTTGAATGCTTTAATCTTTTGATATGGTAATAATCAATGTGTCTTACAATGGTTTTATAATTTAACGAAATATCAACTTTAAATCCGGATACGATAAAGATTTCGGATTATTATTCAATCGTTCTGTATTAACACTGGAAATGATTTCATCAATATTCGTTATCCCAAGTTTCAACAAATCGGTTTCCAATCCGATTTGTGCCATAAGTTTTTGAAAATAAGAACGGAAATCCTGTCTAGAAATACCTATTGCCTGATACAATTCATCATACAAGGTCGTTTCCGCCGTATTTAATTCAAATAATCCAATCATCGATAATGCAACAGCATGACCGTGTGGTATCCCATAAAGAGATGTTATCTTATACGAAAGTGCATGTGCAGCCGTTGTTCGGCTAATATTGATAGCCTGTCCGGCATAATGAGCCGCCCTTGCCATCTGTTCATTGGCGTATGGTTGATTGGTGTTAACGGCTTCAACCATAAAATCACGACATAGCCGAATCGCTTTCAAAGCGTATGCTCTACTCTCAAATGTTGCTTTTTTAGCCCAATAACTTTCAATGGCTTGACAATACGCATCTATTGCCGAACACGCTTTCAGATAAGAAGGAGCATTTTCAACAAATTGACTATCAACAATAGCATAATCCGGTAAAATAGCCGGATTATCCAATGATGTTTTTTGATTTTCCACATAAACAACAGCAAATTGTGTTGCCTGACTACCTGTTCCTGCCGTTGTCGGTATAGCAATCAGAGGAGTTTCACGATGACTGTAAAAACGAAAGGCTTTTGCAAAATCAATGACACTCCCCCCACCAAAAGCAACAATAGTATCAAATGACTTGTTTTGAAATGCGTTAAGGGCGTTATCAATTTCTTCTTTCTTTGGATTTTCCGTAATGGCATCAAAAAACGTTACCTGTTTATCGTATAAATACGGTGTTATATTATTACGAAATAATTGATAAATACCTTGTTGCGTGAAAAACAAGATGTTTTTTTGCACTAATCGTTCTAAATGTTCGATACTATTTCTGCCGATATAATCCATTTTTTACCTATTTAAAAAATTCATAAAAGAAATCTTATTATCAATTGGTTTTTCTTTAGGACGACCCAAATCTTTTCGAGAACCACAATTAACTTTAACTTCTAATAAACACATACCTTGATGATAATAAAATTCCGACCATACATCATTGATTTGATCGATTGTTTCAACTTGAAAAACTTTTTCATATCCCATTCCCATAACGGTTTTGACTAAATCCACCCGTCCCATTACGGTTGGTTGAGCACCAACCGAATCATGTGCTTCATTGTTAAAAACAATATGTTTAAAGTTCGATAATTGTTGAGAAGAAATAACAGGAACCGCTCCCATATGCATTAACATGGCTCCATCACCGTCAAAACAAAAAACTTTTTGTTCAGGACGAGCCAAAGCAATCCCCAATGCAATGGACGATGCGTGTCCCATTGACCCAACCGTTAAAAAATCTTTTTCATGTGTCAATCTGTTTTCATACAATTCACGGGAAATCATACCGGTTGTTGAAACAACAGCATCATCTTTCCCTAACAAAGAAACGATTTGAGTAATAGCTTCTTCTCTGGATAATATATATTTAGGGCTACTTGCTTTTTTAGCATATGCTTCAAACGTTTTTTTAGGAACAACCAGTGCGTATGGTTTTTGATGTTCCAACATGTACGCATAAGCCTTATGTATCTGACTGATATCCGTCAAAATATCATATTGAATATCCAAAACATCCAGCAATGGCAATGTTTTTTGTCCTTGCTTAATATGTTGCGGTTCATCCGGACAATTCGGTTCACCTCGCCATCCGATAATCAACAAAGCCGGTATCTGATAAACGGCTTCATCTGTCAAAGATAACAAAGGATTAACAATATTCCCCAAGCCGGAATTTTGCATATAAACAACTGCCGGTTTTCGTGTTGCTAAATAATATCCGGAAGCAACAGCCAATGCATTTCCTTCATTTGCCGTAATAATATGTTTATGATGTGGCGTATTGTCTGTAATACAAGCACATAAATCCTTTAACAAACTATCCGGCACACCACAAAAAAAATCAAATCCGCAAGTATGTAATGTTCGATAAAAATCACTTGTGTTTAACAATTTCGCCTCCCGGTATTAAGTTGATAATTTCTTTAATAGACATACAATGTTCTTCTGATGCTTCCTTAGCACGATGATGTGTTAAAATAGATTTTGCAGTTTTCATCATAGCCGGATATGCCGCCCGTAATAAGTGATTAGCGTAAATAACAATATTGATATTGTGTTTAGCCAAATCTTCTTCATAAACATGTGCATATGCCGTCGGCACAACAACTAACGGCTTTCTGTTAGGTAATTGATTATATAATTGTGTAAATTGTTGCACTTCATCAAAAGACTTTGACCGTGAATGAATCATAATACCATCGGCACCAGCTTCCAAATAAGCCTTTGCACGAGCCATAGCATCATCAAGACCTTTTTCTAAAATCAAACTTTCAATCCGAGCGATAATCATAAACGAATCGGTGACTTGTGCCGATTTACCGGCGGCTATTTTATCACAAAAATCTTCAATAGAATCTTGTTGTTGGAATACTTCTGTTCCAAACAAAGAATTTTTCTTCAAACCGATTTTATCTTCAATGATGACAGCCGAAATCCCCAACCGTTCCAATTCGCGAACGGTAAAAACAAAATGTTCGGCCGGTCCACCATTGTCACCATCATAAATAATCGGCTTTGTCGTCACATCCAATATCTCACTTAAATGTGCAATACGACTTGACGCATCCAAAAAACCATTATCCGGTTTTGCCTTTGATGTTGCCTGAGTCAAAGAAGAAATCCATATCGCATCAAATTCTTCATTTTTACCCTGATTGTTAACCTGCATTTGTTCCACAATTAAACCACTTAATCCGTTGTGTGCTTCCATCACTCTGACAATTTCTTTTGCTTCCAACAAGCGTTTTAACCGATTTAATCGAATTTCTGGTGTCGTTCCGATTTCTTTTAAAATACAATTGAGTGATGTTGATGATATCCCTTGTGTATAGGGAATATCAATAACACACCCTCCCCACGTTTTCATTAAATCAATGATTTGCTGACGTGTTTCAGCCTGAACGCCCGTTTTCCAATCATCCCCATGAACAACAATATCCGGTTTTTCTTGTTGTAAATTAGAAACATAACTCAATGTTTCTTGTGGAATAACTCGTGTTACCCCTTTGACGTTTTCAACCACAATTTTACGTTGTTCATAAGACATATATGGCAACCGTTTATATGAAGCAATGGCTTTATCCGTCAATAAACCAACAATAACCTCACCGTCATGGCCGGCATATTCTCTGGCATGTTGAATAATATTCAAATGACCCGGATGCAATAAATCTGCACTCATACCAACATATACTTTTGTCATTTTATCTCCTTTACTTGACTATCAATAATCTTAAAATCTTTTAATCTTTTATTTAAAATACCTTCAGGCGTGATGTGAATAAATTGGAGGTTATCTTCTTTCGTATATAAATTTGTTCGGTCAATATTATCCCAGTGGCGTGGATGCCATTTCGGTAACGGACTGTAAATCACATCAACGCCGTTTGTTTTATCACTTGAATCAAGTTTCTTATCCGTAAAAGGATTTTCGGGATTTTGAATCACATTTTGAACACTTAAAGACGGGACATCTGCCGTCGTCATAAACGTTTTATCCGTTTTCAATGGTCCCGTTTGATAAAAATCTTTCACAAGTAATAAAGCCGAATTATGAATTAACTCCGAATCTATTTCCGATGAAATACAAATACCATATCCGTGATCCGAAACAATTAAAATTCTTGTGTTATCATAAACACCTTTTTCTTTTAACGAACGCAACAAATCGCCAATTAACCGATATGATGCCATATTGACCTGATAATGTTGAACAGTACCGGGCATATACATATTCGGCAAAGTTTTAACTTCTTCGGTAGGATTTTGTGGGATTGTGTATTCTTGTGTTAAAAAAGATGGAGAATGTGCCAATAAATTATAGTGTAATATAAAAGAAGGTTGGGCCGTTTCCTTGACACAAACCTGAATATTTTTGAGTAAATCATATTGTTGTTTTGTATCATATAAATGAACAAAGCGGGGATTATAATCCTGATTATTTAAAAAAGATTCAGCATACAGACGGTACATCACATCATACCCGATTTCAGGCATAACATTTAACAATGAAAAATAAAACAAGTTGTTAAACAAGACACGTTTAATCTTCGGTAAATCTTTTAAATCAACAACCGTTTTATTATGGGGACCATCATAAGTCATACCGGCTTTATGAAATAAATCTCCCTGATAATAATCTTCGAAATTAAAAAAGGGAATCCAATTCATCGATACATCATATCCATTTTCTTTAAACAAAAACGGCAGTACCGATACAGATTCATTATATTTTTCACGCATGGAACGAGTTGTATCCTTTTGCAGGCGATTCGGCGTATATTCATATCCACCCAACAAAGATGGGGCTGAATACAACGTTTGCCGAGCAAAAGCAATCGTATTCGGATAGAATGTAAAACCGGAAAAAATAGTTTTAAATTCGGGTTGCTCCTTTAAAATTTGTGGCAAAAACGAAGAAATGGCTCTATCTAAAAACAAAATCAAAACATTGGGCTGATTGGCACTCAATTCAAAAACGGTTTGTGTTTCTGATTTGTCTTGATTGTTTGTATATTCAGTTATTTGTTCTTGTATGACATAATTCGCTTTATATCCGAAAAACATCAAAGAAATCAAAAATGAACACACAAAAATCGTTTGAATTTTTACTTTCAGGCAAGTAATAATCTGCCACATAAAAACAGCCCCGACAAATAAGATGATACCTTTTATCAGTAACAAGTATGTAACAGGAAATTCAACAAACAAACTAAATATCATAAAAACGGAAATATTACCTGTCGGTGGATTAAACAAAAACCAGTTGATGACCATAAAACAAAATAAACAGCCTATACAAAAACATAAAAAAGGCCGTTGCTGTGGTTTTAGCAAGTAAAATATCACCACAGGTATCACAACAAAACAACCGACACACGTCAAAAAATGTAACCATATGATTGTACGAATTGGTGCATAAATCATAAAATCAACGACAGACGATGACATAATCGTTATTGGAATCACAAAACCGGTTAAACAACTCATCATCAAACCGACAACAAACATTGTTCGAATACCACCTGCTTTGATGTGATACTTTTGATAAATCCAATATCCGACTTGTAATATCTGTATCAGAATATAAACAAAAAATAAAGGCAACATCGGCTGATAGTATAATGACATCAACAACAATCCCCATCCAATACATATTCGAACGGTTATTGGGTTAACTCGTTTTAACAAAGATTTCTTTTTCATGATATAAATCAACAGACCTAAACAGCACAAAACACTCATCAACACGATTGATGCTATGGTTGAATTAACAATCAATGCAAAACAAACAAGTAATATGCCGGTCAAAACATTTGCCCAACGACTGTATTGATTATAAGATAAACTTATATTTCGCAACAAAGAATAAACATTATTTAATAACCAATAAATCACTATTTCAGGTGGAGCATAATACAACAAAATCAAAAACACCGCTGGTAATAGGCAGGCTTTCATTTTTGCCGTTATGGTTGCATGTTTCAAAAAAATAAAAACAGACACAATGTTCACAACCGTCATCACAATCGGCAGCACATTGATTTGAAATGAAAAAAGAGAAAAAGATTCGTTAATTTGATTAAAAACGGGACTTTGAAAAAGCGTTCCACTCCGTGTAAAAACCTTATACGCCGCTAAAAAAAACGGCACTTGAATCAAGATAACAAAAGAATTTTTAAAACTAGATAACAACGGATGAAAATGATTTTGACGATAATATGTATTTAATAACATTCGTCGTTCCTGTCCGGCAAAATGTTTAATAATCGTATCGATACGCCATTTCATGTCGGCTATTTTGATATTATCTTTATCAATAAAGTGTTGGGCCGTTCGATAAATAGGCTGACATATTATCTGAACGAACAAACTAACCAACACAATACCCACAAACGCATTGATAGATAAAATCGGATAAAATATGTCCACAAACGATGAAATAAAATACACAAAAGGTTGAATAAAAAGATAAAACAATGAATCTAACATGCAGACATATCTTTCAATTTATTTTCCAAATAATTAACAATATTTTGCGTAGCCCGTCCCTGTTCCTGCCAGTACAAACTAGCCGTTTCCACAATTTGTTGTGTCATATAATCCTGATTAACAACTTGCGATATCATACTCGGCAACAAAGAAACATCATCATCCGAAACACAACGACCGATTTTTTCCCAGGCTGTGTAACGCCATGTTAAATAAGGCAAATCAGAAGCATCATATTGTTCTAAATTAAGATTTTTATTAACAATAATAACCGGTTTATGCAACAAAAACGCATATTCAAAAATAATACCCGAAAAATCGGAAATGAGAACCACCGATTTTAACATAGATTCGACAGCAGACAATTGATAATCCCAAACAACTTTTGAATTATCTTTGTAACGTTTCTCTAATACGGATAATAACGTCGGATTATCTGTTTTCATTTGAGGATGTGGACGGATAATAACCGTATAATCCGCTTGTAAAAGAACATCAATAATACGATGTTCAAACTTTGATAATAACGATTCTTTGCCCCATGTAGGAGCCAACAAAACCGTTTTCAGATCGTTTTTTATCCCCTTAAACGAATCAATTTGTTCCTTTAACTGATCCAACCAAACTTCACCGACAACAACTAATTCTTTGGCAGGTAAATGACGTTTTTCCTCAATATCACGCACATACTTCATATTTTCCCGATTGGCAACCAACAACGTATCATAATAATCCGTACCGAATAATCGATATGAACAACAATCCGCCAACGCATGATAAATATGGATATAATGATTAACATATTTTGATTTTTTTAATTGATAAACATTAAGACCGGGCGTTGTCATAACAACCAATTTTGCCCGCACAAATGCTAATTTTGCATAGGCTTTGTTTCCTTCTCCGATAAACTGACAAGAAATATGCTGATATGTCTGATTAAAACACCCGTCATCAACCGATGACGTATAAAAAACAGCCTGCATACCCCTTTTATCCAATTCATCCAAAATCGGTTGAAACAAACGCCAATATTTTTTGCCTTCCGAATACAAAATAATATCTGCTGATTGAATTTTCTTTCGAAAAAATGCCGGTAGTAAAAAAAATCTATCCACTAAGAAATAAAAACAACAAATAAAGAATGAAACAATCGCCATAAAAACGGAAAAAAAAGCACTTCCCGTTGCCGGATCGATATAAGCATATGCCGAAAAACTACTGAAAAGCAATACGACAAAGAATGTTAAAATCATAATAAATCCTACCGATGAATCTATAAAATTTATCAGATAAAAACACTCAAAAATCTAGTAGCACTTTATACGATATTTTTTATGTTGATACAAGCATTTTTTTATGTAACAACCTGTTATGATACCATTAGCAAGAACCCCTACTCTATTTGAACAGGATTTTGAATATCAACATCGGGCATTACTGTGATTTGTTCTTTCAAAATAGTGCGAATCGAACGACCTGTTTTTTGATAAGATTTTATCGGGTAATCATCACCACCCTCGGCTAAAAATTGAGATGTTAAAAACGTATATGTTCGATTAAGGTCAAGTGGTTTACCCCCTATAACAACGTGTCGCGGTACTTTATCAACAGGTGAAAATGTGTAACGAACACCTGCTGTTTGCAGCAATTCATTTGTTTTACTTTCGGTTTGATAACGTGAAATACCATGCACAAGATATGATTGCAATTCGGCTCCCGTCAATGTTATCAAAACGGCTTCATTATCATACGGATAAACTTCAATTAAGTGTTGGTATTGTATGTTACCCTGTTTTAACCCTCGACGAAAAGAACCGGCATTTAACAAAACACCGTCAATTGTCGGATAAGCCCGATATAACTGTGTTGCAACATACTCCCCGATCAAACAGTTTTCACTACAATAATTCGTGCCTGGTGTAAAGCCGTAATCTTGTCGTATCGAGGCAATTTCTTCATGCAAAATATGGTGTAATTTTTTTTCAGCCTGTTTGATTTGTTCACGAGCCTCTGTATCATTAGGAATTTCATGCGACATAGGAATACTGTCCCCTTGATAAGAAACAATCTGACCCTTTTCATCAAATTCAACCGACAATTTCCCGACAAATTGCCCCCCTTTCCCAACAGATACAACAACTGTTTTCCCTTCATTACATACAATCGGATAATTATCAATTCGATTAAATTGTTGTGCATCATTACTTAACAAAGAATGTGAATGACCCCCGACAATGACATCAATATCCGGAAAATGTTTGGCAATTTCTTTGTCCGCCATCAAACCGATATGTGATAACACAAAAATAATATCAACATTTTCTTGTTTCAAAATATCAATTGTTCGAGTTAACGTTTCATGAATATCCGTTATTTGAATACCCGACGGTTTCATGACATTCGTTTCGGGTGTTAACAACCCGATAACACCGATTTTACGTTGTTCACGTTCTAAAATAACAAATGGTTTAACCAATGATGACAATGTTTCTGTTGACGGTACATTCATATTTGCGACAACAACCGGCACCTGCCAATCAGACAAAAAAGATTCCGTCTGTGATAAATTATCATCAAATTCGTGATTTCCCAATGTAATAACATCATACGGCATCATTTTAAACAAAGGCGTCAAATATTGACTTTTCGTCAATGTATAAAATGATGTTCCAGTAAATCGATCACCAGCATCTAAAACAAGAGTATTTGGATTTTGTTTTTCCTTTTGCAAAAAAGTTACAAGACGGGCAAATCCACCCAAACAATCTTCACTATCTATCGAACAATTCGCATAATCGTTAAACGGTAACAGATGAGAATGCAAATCATTTGTATGTATAACATTCAACGTTAAATTTTGATTTTGCGAACACCCTGCCAACAACAAAATCAATCCCAAAAGATAACTTTTCAATTTCATCATAAAAGCATTATAAACATGCTTACATGTGCTTTCAAGTCTTTTTTCACAAAATGACATACTTTATACAATTCTTTGTCAATTTTTTCAAAAAAATGATTGAAATTTATCAAATTGTGTGATATAATGCTTTACACATAAATTGAACAGGGAGTTGTTAATGACTGAACAGATACTAACGGATGACTTAATTGCTTTTTTCGCGAATGCCAACATTCCGGTGGAAGAAAAACATCAACGCTTTGTTTCTTTAGAAGCCCCTGTCCGTCGTCAGATACTGTTAACACAGGAAGCCATAAAGCAAGAATTACATGCTTACATTTCTCAAAAGAATAGAGTTCACTTATCACCATCAGTGCAGGCGTCTCAAACCCCGAAACAAACAAAAACAAATACAAAAGAAAATGCAAAAACGGTTAAAACACCTCGCAGAATCAAATTATTGCGTCGTCGGGTTCAACGCAAAGTTAATTCATATATGAAATTATATCATAATTGTTATGAAATCGGTCAGTTTTGGAATTGGATTGCCCAAGAACTTGTCCATTCATACAGCAGTTTGGAAATGAATATGCGTTTAACAGGAACAATTGTTCCTAATGAAAAAAGACAGATTTTATCTGTTTATCATACAGAAACAAAAGCCATCGGAACCAGTTTTGAAAAATGTCTTCAATTTGCCTTTGAAAATCCACAAGCCCCAATTACGGAACAATTTATTTTGGATTTACATCAATCACTCATGCCAACCGAATCAAATCGTGCCGGCACATACCGTCAAACAAAAGTTCGTTTCTCAGGTTCACAAGTTGTTTTACCGAATTTCGTCAAAGTGCCGACTTTAATGAAAGAAATGATTGAACGTGATAATGCTATACCACATAAATTGGAAAAAGCCTTTAAATTTCATTTAGATTTGGTTTCCATACACCCATTTACGGACGGAAACGGACGAACATCTCGCTTAATTATGAACACATTACTTATGCAAAATAATTTACCACCTATTTTGATTGATCCAACTGTCCGACAACGGTATTTTGATGTGGTCGAACATTATCAGTTAAAGGGAGATGATGTTCCATATCGAATTTTTATGCTGGAACAGTTAGATAAATCATTATCAAATTCTGTTAAACGGTTGCGTCATTTACCACACTTAATTACGGATATGGAACGCAAAGAAATTGCAGAACGACAAGCAAGAAAAAAACGTTCAATGCAACAAAATGCAAATACACTGGGCTAAAAAAATACAAAACACCGTCATTTCTCAATGATGGTGTTTTTATTTATTCATGTTGAGATATTTATTTACTCTTTCTGACAATACACTTGTCCCGTATTAGCATCTTTATTGGGTGTTCGTGAGGCATTACGACATAATTGAGACGATAATTCATCAATACCGATTTCATTATTGCCCACATCAGTATCTGAACTCCAACAATCACCATTGATATCTTGCCATTCTTCCGAATCGCATGTTGGAACACAGTATTGTTTTTCATCAACGGTTGTCATGATACGACGATGACAGGAAGTGCACAACAAGGTGGCATCTTGTCCTGTCGTTTCCACTTTAACAGAATTAGTGGAACAACTGGTGCAACCTGTCGGCGTCCTAAACGTATCACCTTCACTACATCCGCCATAAACACACGTACCACTTACCAATCGACGGATTTGAACACCATTAACAAGACAACTGTCACATTCTTCTTGTGTTGCAGCATAAGAATTATTTTGGTCATCACATCGACGACAAATACCCGTATTATCACGATACAACACACCAATGCCGGCGGTATGATTCGACCATTTTGCTGTATCTGGGCTATCACTGTTGCATACACCTGATATGCCGGGATTTATATAAATACAATATTTATTTTGGTACATATGATTCCCACAGGCTTCACATTCTTGTGCATAAATATCTTTACCTACATAAAGTGTTCTGGTATTTTCTGTCGGACATTTATCACATGGACCATTATAATCCTGCGACAAAGCATGTAATCGTCCTTCTCCACAATTTGTTGGAGCACAATAACGATAATCAGAATGATAAACATCATAAATTCCTTCCCCACATGCTGTTCGACACAACTCATCTATTGCCGGATAATTTCCATCACCCAAGAAATATGACAAACCAATATCAGAACAGTTTTTGCAGACACCATCATAACTCATAACCTGTTTTGAATCACATTTTTTATAACAATAGCCATTCAATACAAATCTTTTATCTTCCCCGCAAATACTTGTACAACCACTATAATCATCAATTCCGTCTTTATTGGCATCTGCAAATACTTGAACACGGGTATTATGATCACACGGATAACATTTATAATCTGTTCCCATAAATGATGGTACAGGTTCTGAAGAACAATCACTGTCACGTACTTTAACACATCTACCATCTTGTACTTCTCGTTTGGCCGTTGTACAGGAAGTACATTTATCAGACAACCAAGTACCCCAATTAACTCCCGGACTTGGATTGACATCTGTATCACAATCATAACAGGTACCTGAGGAAACTTGAAATTGTGTTTCCCCACAAATATCAGTACAAGTCCATTGATATTTTTCTTCAGCAATTTGATAATTTGCACGCAAGTCCGGATTTGAAGAATTAGCACAATTTAAACATTCTTGAGACCATTCTTCTCTTAAATTACCAGCTGATGTTGTAAAATTATAATATCCGTTAGAATTCCATAAAACAGCCGAGTAAAAATCATGATACAATTCAGAATCGACACATTTACGACATTTACCAAAATTTTTGAAATAACCATCAGGACATCTGCGTAAAACACATAACAAATCTATACCTGCTTTTATAAACCAAACACGATTTTCGCATGCTGTACATTGAATCCGTGCTTGGTCTTCATTGGGAATAGCCAATTCTTCCAGCGAATCACACGGAATACAGCCTTTATCTTTACTCATAAAACTGTTTCCTTTTACACAACCAGTGGCACAATAGGTTTTCTTTTCTCCTCCCGTTCCAGCTTCTTCAATCCGATGTTGAATCGGTGCACACGCTTGACACATTTCTATTCCACTATGCGTATCTTCAATGGAAACATTCCCGACTGTTTTTTCAAAAATACCGTCATTGTCATCCGAATTCATAATGATAATCTCACTCATATAATCACAACTGACACATGTTCCATTTGCTGCCCGATATTCTTTTCCGAATCTGTCTCCTTCACCGCAGGATTGGGGAATATCCACGCATTTGTGATTCGTTAAATCACAAATTTGATTTTCACGCGGACAATCTTTATTGGTTAAACATTCTACACAAACACCCGTGCCATCATTATCAAAACAATGTGGGTTTGCTGTTCCTGTGCAATCGTTTTGACACGTCATTTTATCAGCATTACATGTAGCAGTTCCGCACAAACTGCTACAATCAGCATCTTCAACGCATGGGTCACCACTTTGTCCTTCGCCCGCTTCATTGTTTTCCGAATCTAAAAATGATGTAAAAACGATTGTATTATCTGTTTTATCTTCCCCACAAATGGAGGCAGAACCTGTATATTTAACGAAATCCCCATCCTCTTGGGCAACCTGTACAAATTGAATGCCTTGAATAACACCGTTTAAATTCATGTTCACAACATTTTTACATACACGGGAAGAAACACCTTCAACATATGTTTTAAAAGCCACATCGGGGTGTGACGTCATATAAATCGGATAACCCGTTCCCGTGGTATCTGTCCATTCATCAAAATCCGTTCCGTCTTCACTCGGTTCGGGCAAAGGCATTTCCTGATATTTATGCCAGATATCATTCGCACGCAG
>JAZTVX010000026.1:0-19905 GCA_045635565.1 Alphaproteobacteria bacterium | reverse complement strand
TCAACCCGTTCGACAATGTGTTGCAGGAGAATATCGTGCGAAAAGTGGTGCCTGTATTCCGTGCAGTGACATTAACGCTGTTGAAATCAGTTTAGAAAAGTACAGTAATTTGTCGTTAAGCATTGAAGATGATACCACGGGTCAGGAACAATGTAACGCTTGTAATAATACGCATACAGTTACGATTGACGAAGCCAATAATACAGCCTATTGTGCCGTTGCATGTATTCGGGGTGTAACTTATGAATCGTTGAATGAAGGATGTATTCCGTGTCGTAAAGCCGATGGAACACCCAATGATACGGTTCATAGAATTCCGATGACAACAAAAGCCCGTGATTTATGTGAAGCCTGTGGACTTGTTTGGTGGGAAAATTATTATATGCAAAATTCTTGTGATTATTTTCCGAATTGTGAAAAAGGTACTTTTTTAGAAGTTGGCGGTAATCCAACATGTTTCTCATGCACAAATAATGTGATATATCGTGTTTCCGGTTGGGAAGGTGGGGGCTATAAAGTGTATAAAGGATCTAGCAGTTGGAGTTCGGAAAAAATTAACGCACAGTGTACTGAAAATTGCAAAGATGATAAAGGGAATCCGACACGTGAACTAGGTCCACAGGCACTTTGTCGTCCGCTTTGTAAACAACCGGATGAAGATGCATCTATCACGGCTTGTACAGATAGTGATGACAGTACGCTTTGTGAAAGGCAATACAGAAGTAATGGTACTTGCTATGCATGTAGTGATACATCTAATCGGATAATTATTACAGGCGGAACCGAAGAAATAGATACCTATGAAGAAAAGGTCTGCATTGCTTGTGGTCGAAAGGTTAGAAATGGGTATTGTATCATTGAAAAAGCATTAAAAACGGGACAATTTCGAGGAAAAAACGGGGAACCATACGATTGTACTGTTAATGGGTCTGATATTGTATCCGAAGAAGATTCGGGTTGTATTAAAAACTGTCGTAAAAAGAATGGTCAGTATAGCACAGATGCTGATGCTGTTCCAATACGCTGGATTTATACGGATTCAAACGGAAATCAAAAATGTTTGAAAATTTGTCCCGAGAATCAGTGGCAAAATACAGGTGGAATGTGTATGCCATGTTCACAAGATAATGGTAAATATGCAACTTATTATAATACGTATGTTGATGAGGAACGTTGCGAGAAAGCCTGTCAAAATACGTCGTATCCTCGGGAAAAAGTTTCAGCGGTAGGTGGACATTTTTGTGTGTTGAAAACCTGCCCAAATGATACAGATGGTATGGTGAGGTATCGAGGTGTTGTAGGAGATTGTATGCGATGTGATTATGTTGGAAATTCACAATTTGGTGTTTCGGTTAATTCTCTTATTATGCCTGAACAGTGTAGGCGATGTAATAATCGAATTACAAACGTCAGTGGTGATGGTTGGGCTAATTGTATATTGATTGACCCGGGCGTGAGTGGTGTTTGTAACAGCAAGAATTTAACATTGCCAACCAATATGGATTCAGATTTAAAAGATGCGATTCAACCTTACCTCGATGGTGATTATGATGGCTTTAAATTTAGAGATAACTCCGGTAATTGTCATGAATGCACAACGGAAAAGGCGGTATCAACATCGCAGGCTCAATGTGCTTTGTGTAATACCAAAGTATTACAACGCACATATAGCGGTGGTGTCTGTTCGTTGGGTGGATGTCAAACAAATGAATTTATGAACAATACGCCCGATTGTGTCAAATGCACGCCTGCGACAGAACCAAGTTCTTATATCAATGCAACCTATCAACTGAAACCCGAGCATACGGCAACATGCGGACAATGTGGTAACCGTCAAGTATTGACAGTAGGTTCCAACAATTTGCAATATTGTGTTCCAAATGTTTGTTTGGTTGGTTCGGAATGGCAATCGGCAAGCAATGGTAGATGCAAACTGTGTCAAGAAGATAATGCTGTTCGTGAAATTGGGACAGAAGCCATTTATCGTCAACAATGCGAAGCCTGTAACCGTGTTGCATTTAGTCAGGAAGCCAATGGGAAAACATCATGGTATTGTTCCAAGTTAGCAACAGATGGCACATTTATTGATAGCACAGGTAATGTGAAAAGTTGTTCGACATCAGGCGATACACAAATTGCCAATACCACCAAAGCAAGAAATATTTGTGAAGCAAGTGGATGCGATAGAGTTGCTCAATCAGATACAGACGGTAATTGGTGGTGTCGGAAAGATTAGAAAAAACAATAGGGGAAACATATTATGTTTCCCTTTTTTATATCAGATCATAATGACTTTGGATATTGCTATACTTTAACAAGACTACTCTTTTCGTAATTTTTTTTTGTAAAATTAAAGAGATGTTGAAGCGAGAAACTTTCAGTTATTTTAATAACTTTAAAATAAGCAATAAAAAATCCCTTGAAGAAATCTTCAAGGGAGAGATGGTGCCGGTTGTCGGATTCGAACTGACGACCTGATGATTACAAATCAACTGCTCTACCAACTGAGCTAAACCGGCATCTGATAAGAAACTTTATACACGTATTCTAAACAAATTGCAAGTGTTTTTTTTATTTTTTTGCAAAAAAATATGATTATTTTGTAAAGTATTGATTTTTTCTTGCATTTTTTGGTCTTTTTTGTAAAATGGACACAAAAAAAGAGGTCATATATGCGTCTATTGTCACTTGATACATCATCTAATTTATTATCTGTCGCATTGGCAGATAATCATCATGTCGTTATTTCTAAGGCCATTTATATGGAAAGAGGGCAGGGTGAAGCATTGGCTCCACTCATTCAATCAATGTTTGAAACAGTTGGTTGGGATATTAAATCTGTCAATCAGGTCTTGGTTGCCGTTGGTCCGGGATCTTTTACAGGTGTTCGAATCGGATTGTCAGCAGCTCGTGGTTTGGGATTGGCATTAAATATACCGGTCAATGGTATTAGCAATTTTAATGCTGTTTTGCCATTGATGGTTACTCAGCCCGTTTGTGTTGCATTGGATACGAAACGGGGGGATTGTTTTGTTCAACGATTTGATGAAACAGGTTGTTTGAATGGAGAACCACAGATTTTATCCGTCGATGATATTGTTTCCTTGCATGTGCCGGTTATAACGGATAAGGCTGATTTATTTACCAATACAAATGTCGCTTTGATTGCAATGCCTGTCTGTCCTGCTGAACATATGATTGATGTGTTTTTTAATCGTCCGAATGTTTTATTGCCGGCCGAACCACTTTATCTGCGTGAGGCAGATGTTACTTTGTCATCTAGATGCCATGTTAAATAGCGATTCGTTTCAACCGGTTGTTTTAACAAAAAATCATTGCAGTGTGGCTTCTGTCATTCATCAGACAGGGTTTGACTTTTCATGGTCAACAGAAACGTTTGAATCATTATTATTGTTGCCGACAACACTTGGATGGATAGATGAAACAGGCGTTTTGATTTGTTCTTGTGTCTGTGACGAAATAGAAATTTTAACCATTTGCGTCCATAAAAAGTATCGTCATCATGGATATGGTGATAAGTGGCTTGATTTTTTATTCCAGTATGCAGATGCTCATCAAATTAACCGAATTTTGTTGGAAGTTTCTGTGGAAAATATACCGGCTTTGAAATTATATCAAAAAAAAGGATTTATTGAAATAGCACGCCGTAAAAATTATTATAAGAAGAAAGACGGCACCTTCTGTGATGCCGTTTGCATGGAAAAGCAAATTTCTTTTTAAATGATGTTATCATGACCATCATAGCAAAATAATGCTGATGGACGGTGTCCTGAGCCGGTTGTTGTTTTCCCGGTCGGTTTGACACGGGATTTGATAACCCGTCTGAATGCCGGTGCCAACAGTTTTTTGCCTAGTATGGCTTCATAAACATTTTGTAGTTCGGTTAAGGTAAATTCATCTGCTACCAAATGAAATGCTAAATCTGTGTATTCAATTTTGTTTTTGAGTCGATTTAAACCAACTTGAATAATATCAGCATGGTCAAAAGCTAAACTCTTTTCATCGGATAAGTTGATAATAAGATGTGCATTTTGTTCGTTTTGTAAAACCAACCCCGATTCGGTTTGATGTATATTAAACCAGTTATGACTTGTTTGAATGTGGAGTGGTAATTCCTGACGGTTAACAAGAGCCATATATCCGACTGATAAAATGCGTGTACGAGGATCACGGTCAATTTTATCGAATGTGTAAAGTTGTTCTAAATATAAATTATCTAAATTGATTTTTTGCTTTAAAACCTTTTTGGCTGCTGCTTCAAGAGTCTCTTGGGGGTGAACAAAACCGCCTGCTAAACTCCATTTGTCTTTACATGGAAATTGTGTGCGTTGTATTAAATAAACACTCATCATTTTTTCGGGAAGTTTTCGGTAATTATCTGTTTTAATGTCGGAAATACTAAAAATAAGCAAATCTGTCGTCACTGACAATTTTTCAAATTGTTGCGAATCGTAGTGAGCCAAAAAGTCATCTTCGTCTATGTGATATGTCATGAAATGCCTTTGATATGATTATTCAGTTAAAATCATTCAGATAATAACATGTTGTTTTTTCAAAAGCAATCCATCTTTTGAAAAAAAATGAAAAAAGTGCTTGACAAGTTTTGAATGCGGTGTTAATAATAAATTGTTAATAACAGATAGATTTTAATAAAAGATTAAAAAGGAGGTCTTATGAAAAATAAATGTCATTTAACGGTTGTTGATTTTCAACATGATTTTGTTTCTCCAAACGGGGCCTTGACTTTTGATAACGGGAAAGGAGATAAGGCGTTAATTCAACGCGTGAAAGATTTTTTTAAGCAACTACCGACTGGTTATTTTGCACATGCAACGGTTACGTTTGATACACATGATGAAAAAACATATAGTCAAACGGAAGAAGGGAAATGTTTTCCTTTGCATTGTGTCGAAGGTACATATGGTTGGCAATTAGCCGTTCCATCGGATTTAATTACATCTAAAATTGATGATGTTCAATTTTTACGTAAGAACACCTATGACATGTGGGCAGCAAGCATTGACAGTGTCAAAGCGTATATGGTTGATACGGCCAAAGAAGTTGTTTTGCTGGGTGTTGCATCGGATATTTGTAACAAAGCGGCTTTGCAAGGTTGGCTTGAACGTGGAGCGATTATCACGGTTTTAGATGATTTAACACGAGGCATTTACAAGCAAACATATGAGGTTGTTCGGGAAGAGCCGTTCGGAACGGCTATTCAGCGTGGTCATTTAAAAGTCATGACGTCTCGTCAATTTTTGGACCGTATTCACCAGAGGGGGTAACATGACAGTTGGTTTGGCGATTATGAGATTACAACCGTTACATAAAGGTCATCAAAAAATCATAGATACGATGTTGGCTGAAAACGAAAAAGTCATTTTGATGATTGGGTCAATGGACGTTTTGAATGATAATAATCCGTACTCATATGATGACAGATTGGCCATGGTGCAATCCGTTTATGTGGATGCTATAAAAGATGAAAGATTATTTGTTGGTGGATTGAAAGATATTCATAATCGTCCCAAGTGGGTAGACTACGTAACGCAACAATTACCGTATCGGGCAGATTATTACTATTGTGGGCAAGAACAGGACGGACAATTGTTTCGGGAGAAAGGGTATCTGGTTAAATCATTTGACAGACGGGAGTTACCGATTTCGGGTACGCAAATTCGTCAAAAAATAAAAACCGGAGATAATTCTTGGCAACAAGATGTTTCTCCACAAGTTTACACACTGATAGAAGGAAAGGAAATGTAATATGGAAAGAAAAAAAGGAACACCTTTGTTTTGTGATTTATATCACTTAACTATGGCTCAGGCGATGTTTGATAATGATACACACAATCGCACGGAAACGTATGAAATGTTTATCAGAAAAACGCCTTTCAACGGTAGTTATCTGTTGACGGCTGGATTGGGCGAAGTGTTGGAATGGTTAAATAATTGGCATTTTGAACCAGAAGATATTGAATTTTTACGGCAACAGGGTTTTAAAGAATCTTTTTTAGAGATGTTATCTACGGCTCGGTTGGAATTAAATATTGATGCTTTTCGTGAAGGCGAAATTGTTTTTCCGAATGAACCGATTGTACGGGTAACCGGTCCGGCTTGGCAAGCCGTTATGGTTGAAGCGGCTATTTTGAATATTATCAATTCTCAAAGTTTGTTTGCAACCAAAGCCAGTCGGATTGTTCAAGCGGCTTCATCAGACGGAAAAAAAAGAACCGTTTTAGAGTTGGGGTTGCGTCGGTCACAGGATATGCAGGGGTTTGCACCAACTCGAGCTGCCTATATTGGGGGGATTGACGTGACATCAAATGTTGCTGCCGGACAGTATTACCATATACCTATCGGAGGTACAATGGCACATTGTTTTATCATGCGTGAAGAAACGGAAAAGGAAGCCTTTAAAAACTACATTCGTTCATTTCCCGAAAAAGCCAGTGTTTTAATTGATACATATGATACGATTGAAGGGGCAAAACAGGCAGTACTTGCTTCAAAAGAAACGGGCATACCGTTGAAAAGTGTTCGATTGGATTCGGGTGATTTGGCTTACCTGGCAAAACGGGTGCGTCAAATATTAGATGAAAACGGTTGTCAGGATACTCAAATCACGGCATCAAACGATTTGGATGAATATACGATTCAAAGTTTGATTTTAGAACAAAATGCACCGATAGACGTATTTGGCGTCGGTACGATGTTGGTAACATCTTTTGACCAACCGGCACTGGGTGGTGTTTATAAATTAAAACGAACGGGACATCGTGACGTTATTAAAGTATCTGAATTATCGATTAAAACGACAATCCCCGGAGCAACGGATGTTGTTCGTTTATTAGATGCAAAAGGCAACTATGCCGGTGATGTGATTTGTACGGATAATCATTCTTTTGTGAATGGGGATTCATTGGCAGAACCGTTGACGTCTATTGATATTCGCAGTGAAAAAGGACGTCGTTTCATTCGAGGGAAAAGGGCTTATCGTCCGATGATACCCGTTATGCGAAACGGTCTTGTTAATGAAATTGAAATGAAACGGGATTTAAACGAAATCCGAAGCTATGCACAAGCCAGTTTAAATCGGTTGGACGAAACACATAAGCGATTGGTATCGGCACATGTTTATGTTGCCGGTTTGGAAAATTCACTGTACATCAAACGGTATGATTTGAGAATACAAGCCCTTCAAGGAAAGGAAAAACAATATGAAGATTGATTTATTAAAACAAAAACTGGTTGATGGTTTAAAATGTTATTGTCAGCAAAATGATTTTACAGATGTTGTTTTAGGGTTGTCAGGTGGTTTGGATTCGGCTATTGTTTTAGCGTTGGCTTGTGAGGCGTTAGGTTCTCAACATGTACATACGTTGATGATGGCGACTAAATATACTTCTGTTGAAAGTGTGACACTTGCCCAGGAAGCAGCCATGCAAAATGGTGTTCATCATCAAGTGCTGGATATACAACCCGTTGTTGATGGTTTGATGAAAATATTACCGTTTATTCCTAAAAATTCGGTTGTTGAACAGAATGTACAGGCACGTGCCCGAGGAATGATTGCCATGGCTTATTCGAATGAATATCGGTGGTTGTTGTTGGCATGTGGGAATAAATCTGAATTATCGATGGGCTATTGTACGTTGTATGGTGATATGTGTGGTGGGATATTGCCACTTGGTGATGTTTATAAAACAGATGTGTATCGATTGGCTGAATATTACAATCTGGAAGGTCGTTTTTATGTTCCGACAGATATTATTAAGCGACCACCGACGGCTGAATTAGCCCCGGAACAAAAAGATACGGATTCTCTGCCTCCTTATGAAGTACTAGATGATATCTTGAAAAATTATATTGAACGTGATATGATTGTCCCAGATAAACAACAAGAACAGGTTTATGCTGTTAAATGTCAATATCATAAAATGGCTTTTAAACGATTGCAGGCTCCCCATGTCATTCGAGTGTTATTTTAAATATTATTGAAACGGAAGGATTGATTATGTTGACAACGAAAAAACAGGTTGTAGAGGTTTTGTCGCATATCCCTAAGGGGAATGAACGTCGCTTGTTTTTAGAACAAACAAATGCCTGCGATTTTTTAATGAGTATCGGGTCTAATGTTACGTTGTTTTACGGTCAATCTTCCGATGATACGGATATATTAAAACGATTGTCAACCGTTGATGTTTTTTTAATTCAACGCCGTACCGAAAACGGTGTATTTGACGGGTTTGGTGCTTTTGGCGGGTTATCGGAATGTCTTGATGAAAATCTATTTATCGGGATGAGTTTGTCGGAACGAGAAACAATGGTAGGGGTTTGGGATAATGTCATCATGCAAAATGGGCAACCTGTTTTGACGCAGGATAAGCACATTATTTCCCTGAATAATGTTCGAAGGGAAATGCGTGAAGAATTGTCTGATATTGGTTTTTATGATATTGCATTTGAATGGGATAAGATGATAAAAACCCCTCTTGTTTGTCTGGATGATGATTATCTTGTTCATCGATGGGAACCTGGTACACCGGCACGGATTGTTGAACCACAATGTTATGTTATGCCGATAAGTTCATCATTGGCGGATACTTTAATGCACTCAGATTTAAAGAAAACAAGGCAACCAAACGGAGAATTGTTTGGATTAGTTAAAATGCCTTTGAATGAGGCATTATTTCAAATTGCCCCGTTGACGACACAAGGATATCACTACTCTCATGAGTGGTTGAGTGCTTGGTTTTTAGCATCTTTTTGTTTGCAGGAAGAATATCAACGGCAACAATTGGTTGATTTATTAAAACAGGTTCCGTCTTTTGAAGGCATTTGCCGTAAAATCCGCGTGCCGATGAATGATGTTTGTCATTTATTGCTTTCCGGACAAAATGCAACGCATCTGTCGATACACAAAACGACATGTCAACATTTTGTCCGACACATTCAAACAGAGGTTGATCGTATTAACAATCCTTAATAACCGGTAGTATCGGTTCCAGTTTTTGTAACAACCGAATCGATGGCGCCAACTTATCCTGTGCAAGTGTTTGTTGTTCTCCGTTTCGCATGTTTTTCAAAACTGCCGTATCGTTTGCCTTTTCCGTTTCACCGACAATTACGACATAAGGAATACCGATTTTATTGGCATAAACCATTTTGTTTTTAAATTTCGTTTGAGCACTGTAAACTTCCGTTTTAATACCTTCTTGGCGTAACGCATTCCCGATACGCAAAGCCGTTCCTGCTTCATCAGATGTCATCGGAATGACTAAAACGCAAGCCGATGTTTTAGATGTCACATTTAATAAGCCTTGTGCTTTCAATACATCAAAGAAACGGGTTAAGCCGATACTCATGCCCACACCGGGTAGTTTTCTGTCTGTATAATATCCGGCTAAATTATCATAGCGACCACCGGAACAAATTGAACCCCAAGACGGGAAATCATCGGCAAATGTTTCATAAACCGTTCCTGTGTAATAATCCAAACCACGGGTAATTCTTAAATCAATCATGAAATTTGTTTCGGGAACGCCCATGTCATTTAATGCTTCGGTAACGGTTTTTAATTCCTGTAATCCTGTTTGATAAATGTGATTTTCAATATTTAAATCCGTTAATTGTTTTAAGACGGATTCGATTGTTCCCTGAATACGGGCAAAATTTAAAACTTGATCGATTAAATTGGCCTTCAATCCTAAATCAAATAAACACAAGCGAACATTATCTTCACCGATTTTATCCATTTTGTCAATGATACGTAAAATATCAGCCGATTGTTCACTCAAACCGATGTGTTCATAAAATCCTTGTAACAACTTGCGGTTATTCATGCGAATATGAAACCGTTTTAATCCCAACTTTGTCAAAACTTTATAAATGATGCTGGGGATTTCTGCATCATACAAAACGGATAAATTTTCACTCCCGACAATATCAATGTCTGCTTGGTAAAATTCACGAAACCGTCCTCGTTGAGGACGTTCTCCCCGATAAGACTTACTGATTTGATAACGACGGAACGGGAATGATAATTCATTTTGATGTTGTGCAACATATCTGGATAACGGAACGGTTAAATCAAAACGCATACACATATCCGTATCTCCTTTGGTAAAACGATAGATTTGTTTTTCCGTTTCACCACCGGCTTTTGCTAATAAAATTTCGGATAGTTCCAAAACAGGTGTATCCAGTGCAACAAAACCAAAGGATTCATAGATATCGGCAATCATTTGTTTCATACGATCAAAAATCAATTGGTCTTCCGGTAATAATTCCATAAAGCCGGATAAAATACGAGGTGTTATTTTTTTCATTTCATCTCCTTAACTGTTACGTTTTTTGGTTGAGGACAGTTGCCCCGTTTTTCGGCAAAACAAACCTGTTGACTGTCATCAAAATAAATTAAATGAGTACATTCATCTTCTCGGTATGTCCATAATTGGTTAGGGCTTTCATGTCGTATGCGTAATGGTGTTCCCCACATTTGACGTATTTCACCACAACTTTTTCCGATAACGGTATGATTTTGTTGTGTTGGCATGCGTGCTTCCTTCTTGAATGAAACATTCAAAGATGAGCAGGCCGTGACCCCAACCATGGACAGAACAATTACTGTTTTTTTCATGGCTCTATTTTAATCTGTCTTTTTATGAAAATCAAGTAAAATTCTACTGTTCAATGTTTAACTGCTTGTGTAATAAGTTTAATGGTGGAACATTTAAACGCCAAGGTCTGTTATTATCCGTCAAAGCCGAAACATGAACACGCAGGTGTGTTTCACTGTTTTTCGTAACGGATGGATAAAAAATCAGTGTATGCCAATCCATCATATTTTCAATCGTAACTAAATGAGGGCAGTTTTCCATGCCGTTGCGATAGAGGTTTAATGAGGCTTTTTGGCATGTGTTGCCATCCCAAGCATACCGTAACGGACCTATTTGGACGTATTTTTCACGTATAGGAACGGATATTGTTTTGTCGGGAGTTTGCCTCTGATACAATAAAAATGATGTATGCCATTGGGGGTAAAAATAACTTTCCGTTACATGATATTGGTTTTGTATGAATACACCGATGTAAGAACCACCACCACCGATAACAGCATACGGTTTTTCAATATGAAAAAACGATACGGCTAATAAACTCATCACTCCGATAAACAGCCAACGAATTTTTGATTGAAATAAAATAAAACCAATCAATCCAAAAATCCAGCAAACCAAACCGTATATATGAAAATAAGGAATTGTCAGTATAGCATGAGGCCATTCGGCAATCGGCATGCCAATAATCGTAACACTTGTTAACAACGCATCTGCGATATGCCATATTTCAGTTACAATCGGCCAGTGAATCAATAAAACGCAAATAAATAATATCGGCATGATTAAAAAGGCAAAAATAAAACTCAACATCATATTACCGATAATAGCATACGTTTGAATCTGATGAAACGAATAAGCCACAATCGGTGCTGTTGCAATTGTGATACATATATTCAATAAAATCATCATTAAAAATCCGTTTTTGAGTTTTATCAATGGTTTCATACCAACTCGATTTAGATGTTTTTGATAATGACAACAAATTCCTGTCAGACAAGCAACAGCCGTAAAAGACAATTGAAAACTGACGGATAAAATCAAATAAGGTTTCCAACACAACATTAAAACACAGGCAATAAAAACATTTCTCAGAGAAATAACCCGTTTATCAAAAAACATACCCAAGAATAACAGCGTAATCATGATAAATGACCGAATGGCTGGGGCTTGTGCACCGGCCAAAATTACGTAAAATGCACTACCACATATAGCGGTTATCAATGCTAAACGTTTTATCAGAATAAATGACACAAATTCGGGCAGTAAACTGAAAAATCCCCGTATAAATGTATAAATCAAAAAAGCAATCAATCCAATATGAAACCCCGATACGGATAAAATATGTGTTAATCCCAATGTTCTATACAATAACAGAGTTGTTGTCGGTACATGGTTTGTATTTCCCAATATCAAGGCTTCGGCAATGCCGGCATTTTCTTCGGATAAGTGTGTTTGTAAAGCATCATGAATGGTATGACGAAATGATTCGAAAGGTGTTACATTTGTTTGTGATGGTGTTGTTCGAATATCAGATATACTACCGACAGCCCCGATTCCCTCAAACCATAAGGCACGAGCCTGATAATAACCAAATGGTGTGACAGGCGGAGAAGGCTGTGTTAATTTTTTGACATGACCGGATATAATATCTCCTTTTTGAATAACCGGATTATTTTGATAAGTATTTAACCGTATCATTCGGGGGAGTTCATTTGTTGCAAATACCGCGTCACACGTCTGTGTTTTTTGGTTAAGTGTGCAAATACGAGACGGTATGATATCAATTACTGTTTTGTTGATTTTAGTTTCTACTTGTTGTACGAATCCGGTTACTTCAACATTTCGAATGGCATGAGGTAAAAAACGTGTTTTGATGAAAGAAGTATGAATAGTGGTGTTTAAAAGACCTAAAAACAATAGCAACGGCGTGTAAATTAGGAAGATTTTAATGAGCCGATGACACGGAATGAAACAACATCCCGCCAAAACAATACAACAGCCAATTATTATCGGTAGATTTGGTTCAAACGGTAATCCGAAATAGACCACAATCCCGAATATAAAAGCAACAAACGGTACCATGGATAAATGTTCTTCTACCGATATATCTGAAACAAGTTGGTTGAGTGCTTGTTTCAATTTTTTTAGATAAGCCATACCGACATGTCACTCCTTTGCATGATTACATGCGAAAGTATGACATAAATCCGTCTAAAAAACAAGGTGGATTTATATTGATGTTCAGGAAAGATGACAGAACATCATTCCAGATAAAAACGAGATGGTATCGCCTGAACGATTTGTTGATTGACTTTGCGAATCATGGCATTGAGCATTTTCATCCAAGCCGTTTCCTTATCAGCTATGGAACTTCTTTGTGGTAAAGAAGAACTTTCCCAACCGTCAACGGCATATTGATATAAAATAGTATCTTGTTGCATAAAGGCAATATCTACCTGATACGATAAGCGATAGGTATCATTGTCCAGTGTGTACCAATTACTATTTTTATCTTCAGTATGAGTCATATCTGCTTGTTTAATCGTCAATACAACGTGGGTAGGTGATGTTTCATTGCCGGCTTGAAACCGATGGTTTGCCCATTGAAGTAGTGCTTGTTCCGGTGTGATAGGTAATGTATCTTCAATGTGAGGTTTCCTATCAAAGTATATATCGTTTGAAACAACCCGAATATCAGATGCGTTGAGTATAATCGGTTGTTCATCTGTTAATGTGTTGACTTTAAATTGATTCAATAATGGTGCCTGACAGGCATTTAAATACAATCCGATGAATAAAAGCAATAAATAGCGCATTAAAAATCTTCCTTATTAAAAACAAATTGATTGCCACAAAATTGGCATTCGACAGTTATTTTGTTGTCTTGATACAAATCCTGTCGTTCTTGTTCGGACAGACTCTTTAAAAATTTTTCCATTTGACTGCGATGGCATGGACATGAAAATTCGGGTGTGCTTTCTTTAAAAACGACTAATTCATTGGCATGAAATAAGCGATACAAAATATCTTGGGGTGTTAATGTGTTATCAAACAATTCTTTATCTTGTATGCTGTTCATTAAAACGGTTTGTGTTTCCCATAAATCATTTTGTTCTTCTACCGATAAGGTGTTTTGACGGGGCATTTCCTGTAACATTAAACATCTGTATTGATGATTATGGCATCTTAATACTAAGTCAGTTTTAATTTGTTCGGATAAACGAAAGTAATCCAAAACCGTTTCCGTTAATGTGTTTTGTGTTAATTGAATTACCCCTTGATATGGTTCTTGACCGACTTGAGAAACGGAAAACAGTAATTGTCCTTTGCCGAATAAGTCTGTGTTTGTCGGACAATCGGTTGTCGGTAACGTATCAGTATCAAAATCAGCATAGCCTCTGATTTTTTTGTCATGTGTGACAGATACGAAAATCCGTCGAATCGGTCCATCTCCTCGTACGTTTAAGGCAAATGTTCCGTTGTATTTTATATTACCCGATAATGCGAGAGCCAATAAAGTCATTTGTCCGAACACATGTTCAACAACCGGCGGATAATGACGTGTTGCAACCATATCGGCAATCGTTTTATCGGCAGCGATATAAGCCCCTTTTGAAAATCCGTTATCCAACATAAACGGTAAAAAAATATCCATTTGCTTTTCCTTTCTAAATCTTTTATAGTATGTGTATGTATTATGGGAAAAATCGGAGTTGTTGTCAATGGTAAAACCGATGACGGAAAAAAGATTATACAATATAACGCTTTTTTATTTGTCAAAGTATGATTCTTGTCGTGAAAAAGTCCGTCAAATGCTGATACGACGGATTGAAAAAGCACGTCAACGAGGGGAAGATATTCCTCCGAACGTTCATCAGCTGATTGATAATGTTTTAAATAAAATGTGTTCTTTGGGATATATTAACGATGAACGTTACGCCGAAAATCAAGTGCGTATTTTATCTCGACAAGGTAAATCATCAACGGCGATTTTACAAAAATTAAGTTTGGCAGGTATTGATACGCTGACAATTCGATCTTTTTTGCTGGAACGGGAAGAAACAGAAGCACAACGGGCTTTTTTATGGTTAAAACGACGTTCAAAAGGTGGTTTTCGATTGAAAAAAACGCTTGCGGATGAGGATAAAAAAATCTTACATCAAAAAGATTTGGCTTCGTTGGCACGCAATGGTTTTTCGTATGCTGATGCACAAGAAGCCCTGCAAAAAAGTTACGATGAAACAAGTGAAGATTAAGGTAGTTTCGGAGCGTTTTTTATCCCATATGTTTTTAGCAGATTGGGATAAGTTGCCAATGCTGTTTCAACAGCATCAATCATTTCTAAAACCCGTCCTTTGGCGATTCCACCCAATTGAGCGACTTTGATTAAATCATCATTTGTGATATTTGTACCTTTGCCGTTGACAGTTGCCGTTTGCTCACCGTTGATACCGGCTGACGGTGTTAAGTCAAATGCCGGACTCATTTTCCAACGGTAATCTTGTGTCATCATATAGGAAAAGTTTTTGGTGTGGTCATCTCGATTTCCCGATTTAACATTAAAAATCATTAAGCGAACCATTTTTTCAACTTCTCTGATATCATGTGTTAAGTGAATGGTTAAGCGAATCAGATTTTCATAATCCAGTGTTGGAATCCGATGAGACGCGTGTAATAACCCGCAAGCACTGTGAATGTGGATTTTGTTCAATCCGTCACGGTCGAAACGGCAAACTCCGAAATGACCACTACTGTGTTTTGACGGGAATAAATATGTATCAGGCATATCAATGCCGGCTTGCTTTGCCATTAAAGAATAAATGTATTCCAATGCACCCAAGTTCGGATTGTCAACGGCAGATGAGAATTTGATAATCCATGGTTTATACCCATCAACAGCCATACGTCCGTTAATGATTTGTTGATAATCGTGTGATACTAAGGCAACAATTTTCGGTCTGGCACCGGCAGCCGAACCATTTAAACGACGCAATCTTTCCAATAGTTCTGAACTTTCGCCTTGTATGATTTCTTTGGCTCCCAACGACAATGAATCCAAATGTAAAATATCTGTCCATTTGTCTTCGGGGGTTTGAGTCGGTTCATATTCCAATGCCCCCATAGCTTCTGTGCCGATAATGGATAATCGGTGTAATGGGTTAATGGCATAATAAGATAGTCCTTGCTTTTGTAGGTATCTGTCCAATAATAAACAACCCCATCCGTCGGGTAAACTGTCATTAAACAAGCCGAATAAACCGTCAAACGTTTGATGCTTGTCTTGATAAACACCCCCCCTTAATGGCAACATAAATGGAGATAGTTCTATGCCTGACTTTAAAAAAGAGGGGGCATATTCAAATAAAAGTGTATCTCGTTGTTCAAGTATGCCGACAAATAGTCGTTTTTGATAAGCATTTAAATACACTTTTACTTGCATCATAAGACACCTCTCATTTCAACGAACCACGACATCGGGTCTTGGATTGTGTTTTTGATTGAAATAAAGAATGTGTTGAGGTGTTTTCGTTAAACACTGTTTCAAAATCTCGCATGCAGTTGAGAGACATGGCAATTTTTAACAGTGATTCCAATGATATTTGACCAGTGCTTTCAAATCGTTTTAAAGAACCTAAACTAACGCCTGAACGAGAAGCCATACCACTTTGTGATAAATTCTGGCTTAATCGTTTGGCACGAACTTTTAATCCTAATTCTTTCATGACTTCGGTTGGCGTTTTTAAAAGAATAGACATTATTTTATCCCTTTTTCCTGTTTTTTGATGATAATAGATTATATATTATCTCTTAATAAAAGTCAATAAAAAAAGACTTTGCTGAGAGGTGTTAAATTAAAAAGAAGGTTTGTTTTATCGGAAAATAAAAAAAATCAGATAACAAGTTGAAAAAATCGCTTGACAAGGTTCGTTGTTTTATGTTATATAATTGGCACATTAGAATTTTTTTTAGGAAAGGGAAGTGTTATGAAAGTACGTTGTTCTTTAAAATCCGCTAAAATGCGTGATAAAGATTGCAAAGTTGTTCGCCGTAAAGGTCGTGTTTATGTTATTAACAAACGTAAACCGAAATTTAAAGCAAGACAAGGTTAGTAATCATGAAAAAGCCCCCTTATTTGGGGGTTTTTTCGTATGTTAGTATTTTTTCACAATAAAGAATATTATCAAAACAAATATAAATAAAAAATATGAGATTTTATCATTTTATTTCGTTGTAAAGAGTCGGTTATATCTGATATAACAAAAAAGCGACAGATAAATTATCTGTCGCTTTTATTAACAGTTTTTATCAGTTATTTCAGTATGCATTTATAACCGATAACTTCTGTCCCACCTGTTCCGCCATAAATCGGTTGGGCTTCCCGTAAGCCGTCACATTCATTACATAAACGACGGGATTCGGCATCTGTTCCGATTTGACGTTCTCCTCCTTCGGAACAAGATAAACAATTACCGTTAATATCTTGCCATTGCAGGCCGGCACATTCTTCAACACATAAACCACTCCATGTGGTTTCGGGTGTCCCGATTTCCATTTGACGACGATTATCGCACGATGAACATAAATTTTCTGAACTCGGATCAATCGGTTTATTGATGTTACTACATGCGATACAGGAAGAATTGGACAGGAAAAATCCACTCGTGCATAATCCTTTCATACACGAACCGAAAGAAGCGTATGTGTTCGTCCAACGTCTGTTTTTACAACTTGTACATTGTGCTTTTGTTGTATTATACGTCGTTGTTGTTTCACAATCCCGACAATAACCGTCTCCATCTCTAAAATAGCGTTTTTTATTGTTTTTATCTGTTAAATAATCGCCATTGACATAATAATCGGCTTTGGATTTTATGTCAGCATTCAGGTTGGCTTTGTTATAATTTTCATTTTCAACATTGTTACAAATACCACTGATTGGTTTTTCGTTATTGATATCTATTTTATAACAAAACTTATCATCTCTTTTAAAAGAGATATTGAATCCTAAAACAATCATTCTGTTACCACAGGCATGGCATAAGTCCACACCTGTTGTTTTAGCATCGTTTCCTTGTGATTGTATGTCTGAGTTTCCACTATTATCTCTGCTGCATAAAACACAATTTCCACCATTGTCCTTATAATATTTTTTCGTTCCATCATTCGGACAAACTTTGGGAGAGCAATATGTTTCCCAAGCCTCATACACTTCACGATTGGGGCAATCCCGTGAACAC
Source organism: Alphaproteobacteria bacterium (assembly GCA_045635565.1). Classification (GTDB taxonomy): domain Bacteria; phylum Pseudomonadota; class Alphaproteobacteria; order CAAHEQ01; family UBA3637; genus RGIG4140. The sequence goes on along the minus strand of JAZTVX010000026.1, from coordinate 2,024 downwards.
AAATCAAGAGTATTTTTATTCAGTTCCCATGTATTTGTTGATTTTTCATTGCCGCAAGAAAAACAACTGTTGACGTTAAAAACAGCCCCCCAAGAATGATTTTTAGGGCAAATTGGGGCACATAAAAGTTGGTTGTGGGGGTATAGTTTAGTACTCCAACGGGTTTCAATAGATCCATTTAAATCATAATCCGTTGCGTCAGATGATGCTTTTTTGCAATTGCTGATGCAACCGGAATCTTCTAATGATGCTATTTCTACATTATATTGTGTATCACACGGTTTGCAAAAACCATCTCTACCACGAAATGTTCCGGGTTTGCAGTTTTCCTTTAAAACACAATATTCACCATCAACAGTGCGACCACAAGCACGACAAAGTGAACTTAATTTGGTATGTCTGAGGCCCCAATGCATAGAATTATTTGTTGTTATTGTATTACAGTCAAAGCATTCTCCGTTTTTATTTTGCCATTTGCGTTTACAGTTTTCATCAAATGGATTTGCCTGACAAATTGCAATTGATTCTTCTTCATTTTCGGGTTGCTCACATGTAGGGAAACAATAAGAATAAGTAGTAGTTTCGTCGGCATATCTGGGGGTGTTACTTGGGCAATTATTACACTTATCAAATACAACTTGACCAAAATTATCATGTGTTGATGAAACTGAATCCCATATTATATGGATTGATTTGTTCCTATTTTCTGAACAGGGAACACAAGTATATGGCCAACCATATTTTATAAATTCATCATCTTTGCATTCAACTTTATTTGGTTGGCACCAATAACCATCGTGATTGCCATACCACGCATGATTATCCGAACATGCTAAACATTGGGATTTGGCCTGTGCTTCATTTGGAATGTTGTGTAAGTTTGTATCGGAACAGGGTACACATCCGGTTGTTGATTGATATGTAACGCCTTCCCGACACATATAATCACAATAGGCTTTTCCTTCTTCTAATTCGCCGGTACTGCGATTATATTTGTTGCTACCGGCACTATCTGTTGCACATTCTTGACACATGGTGTAGCCATCAACCGTATCTTCCGTATCAGAAAACAATTCGCCTTTCAATACAACATAATTGTGTCCGCTGTCACATGGAATACAAGCCCCGTTTTGACTACGGAATGTTCCTGATGGGCATGTTTTTTGTAATGTTGTACAAGCATAAGTTTCTTCATTACAAATGTAACCGCGACCTTTTGATTTGCAATCATCATTGACAAGACATTCAACACACATACCGTCCGTGCCATTATCTAAACAATAGGGGGCATCCGTTCCTGTACAAGTATTTTTGCAAACCAGTTCATCTATATCACATGTTGCGTTTCCGCATGCCGACATACAATCGGCATCTTCCACACACGGGTCACCGCTTTGACCGGAAGTGTTGTTACTGCCGTCCGAATCTAAAAATGAAGTAAAGACGATTTCATTATCCGTTTCGTTTTCTCCACAAATAGACGCATCACCTGTATATTTAATTAAATCACCATCTCCTTGGGCAACTTGTATATATCGAATCCCTTGAACAACACTGTTTAAGTTCATATTCACAACGTTTTTACAAACACGAGAAGATACCCCATCTACGTATGTTTTGAAAGCCACATCGGGATGGGATGTCATATGAATCTGATATCCTGTTCCCGTTACACCTGTCCATTCATCGAAATCCGTGCCATCTTCGCTCGGTTCGGGCAAAGGCATTTCCTGATATTTATGCCAAATATCATTGGCACGCAGATTGACTTCATAGATAATATCGTTTGCCCGATGTTTATCCATGGCAAAAGAATACCCATAAATCCCACCGGCCGATAAAACCCCAATCACAGCCAAAACCCCCAAGATTTCAACCATACTTCGTCCTTGCTCGGCTGATGTTTTCGCATCAAATTGTTTCAAAAAAGGTAGTTTGCGAATCATAAAACCTCCATTAAAATTGTCTCAAAAAAACAAAACCTTCTCATTAAAAAACGTGTCAAAAAAAGGTACGGTTTTTTG
>JAZTVX010000025.1:0-4203 GCA_045635565.1 Alphaproteobacteria bacterium | reverse complement strand
AATATTGTTTGTTTTAGAAACCTTGAAGATGCCACAAATAAAAGTATTGCTTTGTTTGGAAATAAAGAAGCAGGTGGAATGGTTCTTTTAAAAACATTCAAAGAATACTATGAAGATGGGTATAAAGATGAAAATGGTAAACCTGTAAGACCTTATACAGAATTAATTGAAGAACTAAAATCAAAATTTCCTGTTGGTATTATTGAAGGTGAAAAGAACCAGAAAGAGTTTATCAAATTATATGGTGGAATTTTAAGAGTTAGAAACATGTTAACTGCTTTTGATGAATTCATAGGAAAAGGAATTCTGACAGATAGAGAACTCCAAGATTATCACAGTATGTATATTGATTTATATGAAGAATGGAGAAATAAAAACAAAAGAGATAAAGATAATGTTAATGATGATATTGTCTTTGAAATGGAATTGATTAAACAAGTTGAAATCAATATTGACTATATCTTAATGCTGATTAAAAAGTATCAATCAGGTGGGCAAAAAGATAAAGAAATCATTGTTAATATCCAAAAATCAGTTGATGCAAGTATAGAGTTAAGAAGCAAGAAAGATTTGATTTTGAACTTTATTTACTCCTTAAATCCAAACTCAGATGTAGATACAGATTGGAAAAAATATGTCAGTGAGCAAAAACTGATAGAATTAAACAAGATTATTGAAGAAGAAAAGTTAAATAAAGAAGAAACTTATAAATTCATTGATAATGTGTTTAGAGATGGATTTGTTCCAACAAATGGAACAGAAGTAAATAAAATCCTGCCACCTGTATCACTCTTCACAAAAAACAATGATAGAGGGAAGAAAAGAACTTCTGTATTAGATAAGATTAAAGCATTCTTTGAAAGATTTAAGGATATTAGTTAATCAACCCTTTATAAAATAATTCATCAAAATTGCATTTTTTTGCGGACGAAAGATAAAAAGTACGACAGGGTAGTATTTAGATAAAAACTAATACTACCTTGAAAGGATTTTTAAATGTCTGAAATAACTCAACATTCCACAATTAAATCAACTGAACTTCAACAACTTATGTCCTATTGCTATGGGACTGAGAACTATTATAAAATCCCTCAATACTCCTTCAAATACACCGATGGCATCAAGACTTTTTGTGAAAATTCTGATGCTTATTGGTTGTTGGATATTATTGCAAGCATCTCTCGTCATTATAAACAAATGCATGAAGATTTTATCATCATAGACCTTATCGTTGATGAAGACAATAAAGCCACCATAACTTTTGAAGACACAAAAGGCATTTTCTTCAAACAAGAGATTCCTTTTACCGATTGCCCAAAAGGTCTATGGAAATTCTATTTTGACAATAATGTTTTCTTTTGGAATGGAGAGTACTAATGAATAAGTTATTGAGAGCATTTATAAAAAGAGACTTGAACAAAGCAAGAGAACTAATCAAACAAGGAAAAAACCTAACCGAGCCATACAATGATAATGGTTGGACACCTTTTTTATGGTTAGTTAAGGAGTTTTATGAAGCAGAGATAGTTGAAGAATTCATCAAACTTGGTGGAGATGTTAATCAATGCACTAAAGAAAACCTCTCGCCATTGATGATTGCTGTAACCCATAGAAGCTCTCCGGATGTAATAGAACTTCTCATACAATATGGTGCTGATGTTGACCATCAAGACAACTATGGACATACTGCTATTATGAAACTATTAAAACACCCACAATTAGGCATGAGAAAATCTATCTTGCAAGCCTTAATAGACAACGGATGCGACTTAACAACTTTGAGAAACATTCAAGGCAAATCTGCAATAGATATGCTTTTGGAGAAGATATGATTTGATTTTTAGTATATATTATGATAAAATTATATAGTTATTAAATTGGAGTTAGTTATGGCTGAATATATAGAAAATGATGTGAGAAGTGTTTGTCATGATATATATCGGCAAAGTGTTGCAGAATTGCTATCTCAAGAAGATGCCTGTTCTCTTGAAAATCTATTTATGCAAACAACTGGCAAATATCCTACTTATGAACCACAAGACTTTATAAATCCGATAAATCAAGGAAGAAATGTAGAAAGATTACAAAATATAATTAGAGAATTATGCTACGGAGAGTATCCCGTAAATAAACAAATAAAAGAGTTTTTGTTAAATAAAGGATATATAACAGAAAATAACGGACAGATAGAATTTGCGTCATCATTTATATTACAAACCCCTGATAACGGTTTGACAGGAGGATGTACAAAATCAGACAAAGATGGCAATGTCCTTATTGTTATAAATCAACAAATGGTAGACAGAAGAGATGATAGTTTAGCAGTTGCTTTAGGGCATGAAATTTGCCATCAAATGATAAATGATAAACTTCAAAAGATTGCAACATCATCAGAAGTAGAAGCTCTTTGTGATATAGTTGGATTAGTAGCTGCTAAAGGTGCTGGATATAATATTAGAGAAAAAATTGCAGAAGATGAAAAGGATTTTAGCCGAGAAACACAAAAACAAGCTTTTGAGCATTTTTATTCAGATCAGCCAGCAGAAATTATAGAACAAAAAGTTGATGAACATATGGAAAATATAGTTAATACATTTTATATGCCGAAAAAACTAAAGCAAATTGCAGAATTTATTGATGAAAAAATTCCTGTTGGCATAATCAAGTATCCAGATTTATCATTTGAAGATAAAAGAAATCTTTTTGAAGCAAGAAAATTTAATGGCGAAGATGCTGAATTACTTAATTCTGTTCTTAACAAATGTATGGAGTTAGTAAAAGAGAATGATTTAGGAAAAGTTATTTTAGATGGAGCAGAATATGGAAAACCTACAACAAAAGATAATTATACTGTTGAAGAAATTTATATAGGTAATAGAGGACGAACTCAAGGTGGGCATTGTGGTTTAATTTCTGCAATAGAAAATGATAAAAATCCGAATAATGCTCGTGGAGAGATTTACATAAATGAAGATTTTGTTAGAAATGTTGTCGCTAAGCTGGGCGAAGAAAATGCATCTATCTATCTTTCAAATGTTGTTGTTCATGAGTTTTTACATGGAAATCAAAGAAAGCACGATTGTATCAACAATAAAATAGAAAACTCTAGGTCTGGATTGGGTGTGTCCCAAACACCTGAAGAAAACACAAACACTTCTATTACTCCTGAACAAATGGAAAAAAATTATAGAGATGTTCAAAATGATAAAAAAGGATGGGCTCGGATGATGCTTACTGAAGCAGCATCTATGACTGCGGGATTAACTGTTTGTATGCAACTTTGTAATGAAAACAACAGAAGTAGTATTATTGATTATGCAATAGAAGATATGAAAAAATTGGGTAATGTATCTGATGAGACAATAACAAAATTAAAAAATGTACTAGAAAAAACGCCTAAAACAGAAGAAGAAAGACAGACACAATCCTTGCACTTGTTTAATATAATTGTTAATGGAGAAATGGAACATCTAAGAAAATTTTGTGGCAATAAACCGTTAGGTATTAAATTTAGTGAATATGAAGATTTATTAGATGCAACATTTAATGAAAAATTGTTTGGTCCTCGTGAAAATTTTGCCAAAACAATTATATTTATTGATGAATTAAATAAAACAAAAGAAAAAATGTTCAAACCTATTATTCAAGAAAAACAAAATAAAGAAAATCAAACATTGTCTGCTTCAATTGTAGCTGTATATATTAATAAGAGAAAAAAATCTTTATAATTGAGCATTCATTATCAGATAATCAATAAACTAAACATTTAATACTCATTCCACTTTTTAATCAAAATCATATTTTTTTAGATAAATAAAAATATGCAAAAATTGTATCAAAAAAGGCTTTTGTCGAATAGCAAAACCTGTTTAAAAATAACGTTTAAAAATCAATGTATTCTCGTTAAAAAACGTGTCAAAAAAAGGTACGTTATTTTTCCCATACTATTATGTGAAATACCTCTTGTCAACTAAAAAATACAATTATCTGATTTTTATATCTTTTTTACCCCATTAAAAACACACGTCGTTTATCAAAAAAAAAGCGTCAAAAAAACGTACCTTTTTTTGACACGTTTTTTAATGAGAAGGTTTTGATTTTTTGAGATTATTTTAACGGAGGTTTTATGATTCGCAAATTGCCTTTTTTACATTGTTTTTTGAACAAAAACACACAAGAATCCGGTCGTAGTATGGTTGAAAT
>JAZTVX010000024.1:0-36615 GCA_045635565.1 Alphaproteobacteria bacterium | reverse complement strand
CATTATTGTCACCAAAAAGGATACGAATGACAAAAATGATGAAACTGATGCAAATAAAAAACAACGAAAAGAAAAAAAGAAAGCATAACAAGTTCTTATACTGAAAGTCTTTAATATATAGTATCAGAATAAAAAAAGCCCCAAAAATTGGAAACACAATTTTCGGGGATTTTTTCTGTTAATCAAATACTAAAATAAATTGACTTTTGTCAATATGACATATGCCGAACATAACTTAACCAAACAATAAATGAAACAAAAACTAAAATCCACCCGTAAACAACAATTTGTGTTTCTTTTGTTTCAATCAAAATAAAGGCCATTCGTTTGATAAATCCCGGGCATATGATATAAGCAACCCCTTTCATGACCATAATGATTAATACACTCATAAAAAACAGTTTCATTTTGGACTCTTTTCGTATTACTTCAACCGTGTATTTTATGCTTGATTCACACGACCTTCTCGCATCATAAAAACATGCGAATCAATCGGCTCATCGTGCTTTTTTATAGATTTTTCAATACGTTCTTCGTTAATCTGTTGTATTGCCCCTTTGACCTTTACACCAAACCACGCTGCTGCAGCAACAAGAGCAACCATACCTCCTATCAATAAAGCATTTAATTTTCTGGATTGAGCAACGGTTTGTTCATGATATTGTTCTTTTTCACGCCAATAACTTAACTGTTGAGACGGAATTTTTTGTCGTAAGGCATCAACAATACCCTGACAAATAATATCTTTCGGACGTAATGCTTTTTGATAACAAGCAATATCAAAAACAGTTTCTGTATAATACTGATTAGCATATGCAACCGGACTGTGCCCCCGTTCGAGTAAATCCAGACACAGCGGAAGTTGTTTATTTTCAACGGCAACACTTAAAAAACAACGTCCTTCTTTATCCGTATATTTTTCAGCATTCGGGAAAAGAGAAACAATTTTCTTGCCTTCCTCGGCAACCCATTCTTTGTCTTTTGTCATATCTTGACAAACTCGCTCAAAAGCCGAAAATAAAAACGGCTTCATTTCTTCAGAATTATTATCAACATAATTCAAAATTTTATCCAGATAACGTTCATAAAGTGCTTCCGATAAAACATCACCATCATCTAAAATAGCATCTTTTCCATATTGTGATAGCAATAAATCAACCAATTCATCATCATGATTATCCATAGCAATGATAAGGGGAGATACATTCGTATCAAACATCATTTGCATTGCCAATTCCTCAACACAACTTCTTGTTGTCGTTTCACCACAAAAATCCAAAGACATTTTCGTCTGCAAATCAGCTTTTTTTAAAAATAACAAGTTAGAGTAATGTGCCTGCTGAATTGCCTCTTTCATTGTGCCCCATTCAATTTTTTGTTCAGCATGTGATCGAATCAAATCAATAATATTGACATATTTTATTTCACTTTCGCTATATACATCGTTTTGTGCCATCATATTTTCAGACATTTTATTTCCCTTCATCTTGCATATTTAATCATATTTTTTACATAGTACAACAAAGTCTTTGTTTTGTCAATAATTTTATTTTAATTTTATCCAAAAAAGCACTTGCAATCAACATGAAAAAATGCTAAACGAATGAAGAAAAAAATATATTTTTCCATAGATATCGTATCTGTGGTTTTCGTAAACATAATAACAAAGGAATAAATGTAATGACAAAATGGGTTTATACTTTTGGTGATGGTAAAGCAGAAGGCGATGCCAGCATGCGTAACTTGCTTGGTGGTAAAGGTGCTAACTTGGCTGAAATGAGCCGTGTTGGCGTTCCTGTTCCTCCGGGATTTACAATCACAACAGAAGTTTGTACATATTACTATGATAACAATCATTCATATCCGGCTGACTTGAAAGATCAGGTTTTAGCAGCCTTGGCTCAAATCGAAGAAAAAATGGGTAAAAAATTCGGCGATCCGAAAAACCCGCTTTTATTCTCCGTTCGTTCTGGTGCCCGTGTTTCCATGCCGGGTATGATGGATACGGTTTTGAACTTAGGTTTAAATGATGAAACAGTTGTCGGTTTAGCTGAAAAATCTGGCAATCCGAAATTTGCTTATGACAGTTATCGTCGTTTCATTCAAATGTACGGTGACGTTGTTATGGGTGTTCATAGTTCAAAATTTGAAGCAGTTTTGGATCGTGTTCGTGAAGAAAACGGCTACCAATTTGACAACCAAATGACGGTTGAACAACTCAAAGAAGTCATTAAAGAATATAAAGAAATTTGTGAAAAAGATGGTCATCCGTTGCCACAGGATCCAATTGAACAATTATGGGGTGGTATCGGTGCTGTATTTAGTTCTTGGATGGTTGATCGTGCCATTTACTATCGTAAACTCAACAACATTCCGGGCGACTGGGGTACAGCGGTTAACGTTCAAACAATGGTCTTTGGTAACTATGGTGACACATCTGCTACAGGTGTTTGTTTCTCTCGTGACCCGGCTACAGGTGAAAACTATTTCTATGGCGAATATTTGAAAAATGCACAAGGTGAAGACGTTGTTGCCGGTATTCGTACACCACAACCGATGACCAAATTAGTCAAAGATCGCAGCGGTACGGATATGCCTTGCATGGAAGAAGAATTCCCCGTTCTTTTTAAAGAATTGTGTGACATTCGTGCAAAATTAGAAGCACATTACAAAGACATGCAAGATATGGAATTTACTATTCAAGACGGTAAATTGTGGATGTTACAAACACGTAACGGTAAACGTACAGGTACAGCCGCATTACGTATTGCCGTTGAAATGGTTAAAGAAGGTTTAATTGATAAAAAAACAGCCATTATGCGTGTCGAAGCCCCGCAATTAGATCAATTATTACACCCGATGTTTGATAAATCAGAAAAACGCAATGTTTTAGCAACAGGCTTACCTGCATCTCCGGGTGCTGCTGTCGGTCAAGTCGTATTTTCAGCAGAAGATGCTGAAAAAGCTGCTGAAGAAGGCAAAAAAGTAATCTTGGTTCGTGTTGAAACATCTCCGGAAGATATTGCCGGTATGCACGTATCACAAGGTATTTTAACTGCTCGTGGTGGTATGACATCACACGCTGCCGTTGTTGCTCGTGGTATGGGTAAACCTTGTGTATCCGGTGTTTCTGATTTACGAATTGACTACGATGCCAAAACATTAAAAGTTGGTGATGTTGTTATCAATGAAGGCGATATGATTTCTATTGACGGTACAACAGGGCAAGTCATGAATGGTGCTTTAAAATTAGTTTTACCTGAAATGACTGGCAACTTTGGTGAATTCATGGGTTGGGTTGATGAAGTCCGTACATTGGGTGTTCGTACAAATGCTGAAACACCATTAGATGCTAAAACAGCACGTGATTTTGGTGCTGAAGGTATCGGTTTGTGTCGTACGGAACACATGTTCTTTGATCCGGCACGTATTAACCACATGCGTGAAATGATTTTGGCTCACACGGTTGAAGATCGTCGTAAAGCATTGGATAAATTATTGCCGTATCAACGTCAAGACTTTACAGATTTGTTCACAATCATGGAAGGTTTACCGGTAACAATTCGTTTCTTGGATCCGCCTTTGCATGAATTCTTGCCGAACAAACGTGAAGAACAAGAAGAAATTGCACGTGAATTAGGTGTATCAGTAGAAGAAATTGCTGCTCGTACAGCTAAATTGCATGAAGCCAACCCAATGTTGGGTCACCGTGGTTGCCGTTTAGGCGTTACTTATCCGGAAATCAATGAAATGCAAGCACGTGCTGTTTTTGAAGCCGCTGTTAACGTCATGGAAAAAACAGGCAATACAATTGTTCCTGAAATCATGATTCCGTTAGTCGGGACAAAGAAAGAATTAGACTTAGCAAAATCTGTTGTTGTTAGCGTTGCCGAAGCCGTTATGGCCGAAAAAGGTAAAACTTTTGAATACCATGTTGGTACAATGATCGAATTACCTCGTGCAGCCATTACAGCAGACAAAATTGCTGAAAGTGCTGAATTCTTCAGTTTTGGTACAAATGACTTAACTCAAACAACTTTGGGTATGAGCCGTGACGACGCTGGTGCATTCTTACCTGAATATGTCCAAAAAGGCATCTACGAACAAGATCCGTTTGCTTCTTTGGATCAAGAAGGTGTTGGTGCTTTGGTACAAATTGCTGTTGAAAAAGGCAAAGCAACACGTCCAAACATCAAGTTAGGTATCTGTGGTGAACATGGTGGTGATCCGAAAACAATTGACTTCTGTCATCGTGTCGGATTGACATATGTATCTTGTTCTCCATATCGTGTTCCAATTGCTCGTTTAGCAGCAGCACAAGCCGCTGTTCGCAATGAAAAGAAATAATTGAGAACGAACAACGAAGTCCCCCGCCCCGTGCGGGGGATTTTTTTATAAATTATTTTCCAATAAAACATATGACTATACAACCATAGGTCGATTTTGACTTGATATCAGATATTTTTTTTCTAAATAAATATTGTCTTTAATTATTTTTGAAAGGAAACAAATGTCAAAAAAAATTACTCAATTTAAAAAAAACAAACCCGCTCAACAACAAATGAAAAATTGCAACAGTCAAAACTGTCAAAAATCACAAGCACGGGAATATCCGTTAGATAAATTCTTTAACCATGCCTTTGCTCCTTGGAACAGTTCAAACAATCAACTACTAGAACCAAATATTGAAGTATCAGAAACAGCAAAAATGATTAACGTATCGGCAGAACTACCCGGTATGAATCCCGAAAATATTCAAGTTAATGTTTCACAAGATGGTTATTTAACTATTAGTGGTGAAAAAAGTCATCAAGTCGAAGAAAATGATGAAGAAAACGGCATGTACTTTTCAGAACGCTCATATGGAATGATCCAAAGAACCATTCCTTTACCCCAAGACTTAAATTATGAACAAACATCTGCTGATTTTGAAAATGGTGTTTTGTTGATTCATATTCCAAAAACAGAAGCCGCTACAAAAAAAATCAAAAAAATACCTGTCCAAGCAAAATAATCAATTGATTGTATTTTTAATTAAAGTAGTTTCATCCAAAACAACGCCCGACCGAATGATTCCAAATGAACACGGTCGGGTATTATTTAAACAGTACATTTGAAAGCGTTATTTTGTAATATCTTGCATAATCGGCAATGAAATAACAACACGCAGACCATTCATCGGACTTTCATCTAAAATAACATCACCACCATGTGATAAGATAATATCCCGTGTAATAGTCATTCCCAGACCAACCCCTCCGGTTTGAGGATTACGAGAAGCATCTAATCTGTAAAATGCTTTAAAAACATCACTTCGCTTTGCCAGAGGAATACCGGGACCATTATCATCAACCGTTATGGTTGCCATTTGATTTCTCAATCCCAAATTGATACGTGTTCTTTGTGCATACCGATGAGCATTGGTTAAAATATTGCAAATGGCTCGGGATATATCATTATATCGACCAGATATGGTTATACCTTCTTCAATATGACAAGTTAATTTTTGACCTGACTTCTTCTGCTTTTCAACCAATTGTAAAATCAATTTGTCCAAGCGAATCGGTTGAGGCGTTTCTTTCCCTTCCCCACGGGCAAAGGCTAGATACCCATTGAGCATTTGTTCCATTTCCGAGACATCAGATAATAAATCATTAGTTGTATCATCTTGAGGCATCATGGATAATTGTAACTTCATACGTGTTAAAGGGGTTCTCAAATCATGCGAAACACCAGCAAGCATTGTTGTGCGTTCAACTAAATATTTTTGAATGCGATTTTTCATTAAAACAAATGAATAACCTGCTTGACGAACTTCCGTTGCTCCTCCCGGTTTAAATTGAACATCATGCCCCGTACCAAACAATTCTGATGCATGCGAAAGCCGTTCAATCGATCTGATTTGATTTTTCATAAATAAAAAGGCTATCAAAAACAATAGAACGGATGAACCTATCGTCCAAACAACAAACACGTGAACAGTTGAACTGAAAAAACGTTTTCTAGGGACAATTGTCGTTAAAACACCTGATGGTAATTGCACAGAAACCCGTTGAAATTGGTTATGCAGTTCACTCATATCAACCGGATACTTCAATGCTGATAACGCATATCCCAAATGGAATGTTGCCCCTTGTTGAGACACGTGATGATTATATAAATATGTATTCGGTTGAAATATCATTTCTAACCCTAAATTGTCTTCCACATGTGACAAAAAAGCATCAATATTGTCCATTGACGGATTCTGCGTCACAATGTAATCAGCAACGGTTTGTATTTCACCGGCAATATCTAAAGCCAATCGTTTACTGACAGTCCCCCAATGTCTGTCATAAAAAAAGATAAACAGCATTGTTTGCAACAAAATCAAGGGCAATAAAATAATTAGAATAAAACGATACAAGAGTCCTTGTGGTAATATCTTTAACTTGATCAATTTCAGTAAATGATGAAACCAACTCAATATCCGTTTCACATACTTCCAACAGTAATTTTGAAATAGGACTTTTATCGTTTGTTTACTCGATTGTGCTGATGTGTTATTCATTATTTAAGTACCAATACGTATCCCTGTCCTCGAACGGTTTGAATGCAAAGAGGCTTTTTAATATCCGTTTCTATTTTTTTGCGTAGTCGTGTAATCTGCACATCCACAGCCCGTTCATTATCCGTTCCGACGAGCGAAGCCAATTCTTCTCGTGTAACTGTTTGTCCTGCTTTTTGAACCATGACTTTTAATAAATCCTGCTCGGCACTTGTTAAAACAACCGGTTCGCCATTCATTGTTAATTGAGAATTTTTAGGATTGTAACAACAATCACCGAAGTAAAGTTCACTCGGAATTTCTTCAATACGTTGTCGTTTCAGAATATTGTGTATCCGCAACAATAATTCTTTTGGTTCAAATGGCTTGGCTAAATAATCATCTGCTCCTGCTTCCAAACCGGATATACGATTGTCAATGTCTCCCATAGCCGTCAACATCAATATCGGCACGTCAAAACCATTTTGTCGCAACTCTTTTGTTAATTCTTGCCCATTTTGACCAGGCATCATAACATCCATAATTAACAATGAAAATTGAAACAATTGAAGTAATTGTTTCGTTTCTTGGGCATTGGCTGCTTGAGAAATTTGAAAACCGTTCTCCGACAAATATTTATTTAATAAACGTCTTAGTCTGTTATCATCATCAATAACTAATAAATGATATTTCATATCCATGTAACACCCTATTTTTCACCTAATCGTCGTTCAATTTGTGTTAAAATATTATTGTGTGTATTTGCCGGAAATTGAATAACTGTCTTCATGTCAAAAACATCTCTTTCAATTATATCAATCAATGAACGGCTCCATATCTTCACATGGCGTGTTAAATCACAAATATGTGTTCCAAGTGCCGTTAGTAACGGATATCCGAATGTAGTTCCCTGCCCTTTTATATTGTGAGCAATCCGAAAAATATTTTCTTGTATTTCCGAGTGGGACAACGAATTCATTTGACGAATTTGGGCTATATATCTTTCTAAATCAGAAAGTTGAACATGAACATTTTGAATGTACGTTTCTGACAGAGATTGGATAACCTGTTGAGCCTGTGTTTCAAGACGTTTCGATTCTTCATCTTCTGCATGAAAAACATTTTTAAAAATATCCGGTATGTCCTGATTTTCTGTCATTATTAAACACTCCCTGTTCAGAGTATATCAAAAATAAAATATGATTACCAGTTTTTTTTATCGATTTTGCACGATATTTGAAGGAATGATATAATGTTCTTTCGTATCTTTTTTATCCGAACTGATGTGAGGATTGTGTTTTGTTTCTGCTAATTGTACAACAACCATGTCGTTCTTTTGAACATTCTTTTTGCGTGTCGGATAAATTAATTCGGCAATATCACAACCAATTTGATAAGCTGACTGTTTTGCATATTGAATAATTTGATTGTATACCTTTAAAATCTTTTGTTTAATCCATTCAATACCGGATTGTATCGTTGAAATAAATAATCCCCATACTGTCGTGTGAAATTGTTGTGCTTCTTGTATCTGCTCTTGTTCATTCATTTGTATGGGTGTTTCAATATTATCAGGTCGATTTTGTGTTAAATTTTGTTCAAATGTTGTCGCAATTAAATCCGATTCACTCGGGTCATTTTGGTAACGTTTTTCATCAAAAGAGAGTAACAATAAAAACAACAGCATACTCAATACCATTGTATAAACAAATCCTTTCATGCTTTTAACCCTTTTATTTTCCTTTCTAAAACAATTTTATTCAGATAAATCCGCCGAATATGCGAAACAATACGATAACCGATTTGTATTGGTTTAATGACCGTTGTAATCAATTCATCATTTGGATTAAGACCTTTTTTAACAATATAACGATGCCCTATTTTTTCACCGATAAGAATGGCTCGTCGCTTAATCTTTCCTTGAAAAGCCAAATAAACATAAGAACGTTTACCGGAGTGATAAATCACATTTTCATCAACCAATAAAACATTTTTCTGTTTACATTCCATTGAAACATATACGCTGTCAAGTGTCGAACTATGATTAAAAAAATGAGGAAAATCAAGATACAAATTCACCATATTTTCTTGAGAAAAACCTTCTTCTTCAACCTTCTTTAAAACACCACTTTGTGTAAAGGCTGTATTGTTAAACAATTGAATTTTAAAAACAGTATCCACTTCTTTGTTTTTAACATATTGAAGATATTGATTTTTAGTCATTTGAATAACAATATTTGTTTTAACAGCATTGATGATTTTTGCTAAAACTTTACCTGCTGGTGAAACATAATTACCCTTCAAAACATTTAATTGTTGTACAACACCCTCTATTGGAGCACAAATAAATGTGTAGGCGTAATTTGTATCGGCTATTTTAAACTCATGTTCTGCCTTCATTAAATTAGATTGAGCCGTCAAAAAAGATTGTTCTGCTCGATTTAGCTCTGACTGAGAGACGTCTTTTTGTGTTTCTAATTTATTCAGATATTGTTGAGCCTGATTGAGAAGTGACTGAGCCTGTTTTAAATGAGATTGAGCAATTTCTTTTTGAACTAAATATTGACGTTGTTGAATGGTAAACAGTAATTCACCTGTTTTGACATGTTGCCCCTGTCGAACAAATACCTTTTCAATAAAACCGTTAATGTGAGGCAAAATATTAACAGATTGCATTGATGTTTTTAAAGAGGTATATTGATGTTTGATTACGACATTTTCGGGACGCAAAATATATGTTTCAATATTGGATGCCTGACGTATTTTCGTTACAATATAAACCTTTATCATCATTTTATATAAAATAAAGGTCATGCTAATACTGACAACAATTAACAAAATAAAATCAAAATTCATTTTTCTTTCCTCTAATCAGCCTCGTTTTTGACATAGGAATACAAAAGACTATTGTCAATAAAATCATTTATTTTCAATACATAAGTATTAAAGAAAAAATGATAAAAACGTTCTGTTTCCACAGAACGTTTTTTTAATAAAGCATACAAACAAAAAATGCCCCGTTAAAGGGGCATTTCTATTTCAAACTAACGTAATTTAATATGTAATTCACGCAATTGTTTTTCTGTTACTTCTGACGGTGCTTTCATCAATAAGTCAAGACCTTGCTGAGTCAATGGGAATGCAATAACTTCCCGAATATAATCTTCATCCGTCAATAACATAACCAAACGGTCAATACCAAATGCACAACCGCCGTGAGGAGGAGCACCAAACTTAAATGCGTTCAACATACCGGCAAATTTTTGTTCAACAACTTCCGGACCATAACCGGCAATTTCAAACGCTTTATACATGATATCCGGTCGATGGTTACGAATGGCACCGGATAAAATTTCATACCCGTTACAAACCATATCAAATTGATAAGCGTAAATATCCAACGGATTTTTGTTCAGCAAGGCTTCCATTTCACCTTGCGGCATAGAAAACGGATTATGTGAAAATTCAATTTCACCGGTATCTTCATTTTGTTCATAGAACGGGAAATCCGTAATCCAGCAGAAACAGAATTTATTTTTATCAATTAAGCCAAGTTCGTTACCTAACAATGTTCGAACCTGTCCGGCAAATTTAGCTGTTTTATCGCCTTTACCACATACAAAGAAAACACTGTCACCAACTTGTGCATTAAGTGTTTCAGATAAACGGGCAATGCGTTCGGCATCTAAATTTTTAGCAATTGGTCCTTTGTTACCTTCTGATGCAAACGTAATATAACCCAAACCACCGAAACCAGATTCAACAGCAAACGCATTCATTTTGTCAAACCAACTACGTGGTTTTGAAGCCGTACCTGTCGTTTTAATAGCACGCACAAATCCACCTTGAGCAACCTGATTAGCAAACAAACCGAACGAAGAACCATCAAAAATTTCAGAAACATCAACAATTTCAAGAGGGTTTCTCAAATCCGGCTTATCTGTTCCATATTTAACCATTGATGTTTTATAAGGAATATGAACAAATGGTGCTGGAGAAATGACAGCATTAGGAGCAAATTCAACAAAAGAATCATGAATAATCGGTTCAACAGTTGCAAAAATTTCATCTTGTGTTACAAAAGACATTTCAATATCTAATTGATAAAATTCCCCCGGGGAACGATCAGCCCGAGCATCTTCATCTCGGAAACATGGGGCAATTTGAAAATATCTGTCAAAACCGGAAACCATTAACAATTGTTTGAATTGTTGTGGAGCCTGTGGCAAAGCATAAAACTTACCGGCATGCAATCGTGACGGAACAAGGAAGTCTCGAGCCCCTTCCGGTGAAGATGATGTTAAAATCGGTGTTTGAAATTCATTGAAACCGGCAGCCCACATACGTTGACGTAGCGAACGGATAAAATTATTACGCAATAAAATATTAGCGTGTGGCTTTTCACGACGCAAATCTAAAAAACGATATGTTAAACGTTGTTCTTCGGATAAATCTTCCGTATCAGCAACAACTTGTATCGGCAAAACTTCTGCCTGTGATAAAACAGTAACGTCAGAAACCTGAATTTCAATTTCACCTGTCGGCATTTTGGCATTAACCGTCTCTGGGACACGTAAAATAACATTTCCATCAATACGAACAACCGATTCCGGACGAACCTTTTCCAATGTAGCGAAATGAGGACTTGATGTATCTAACACGCATTGTGTAATACCGTAATTATCACGCAAATCAATAAATAATAAATTACCATGATCCCGTTTCCGATGAACCCAACCGGATAAACGAACAATTTGACCTTCATCACTTGCACGCAAAGAACCGCAAGTATGTGTACGATATTGATGCATAATAAATCTCCTCATAAAAAAATATATAACAGGAATTAACCTACTTTATTTATTTTGAAAAATCAAGAATTTTATTTTAAATTATCTTGAAAAAACGTGTATTTTTGGCATAAAGAAACATCTTATTTCCTGCCGCTGTTGTAATGAGCCAAAATACGTTGTTTTTCACGGTTCCAATCACGTTTCTTAATATCTTCACGCTTATCAACCGTATTTTTACCGGTTGCTAACGCAATACGTACTTTGACCTTACCTCTCGGATTAAAATACAAGTCTAGCGGAACAAGTGTTTTTCCTTTTTGTTCCGTTGCTCCCATTAGTTTATTCAATTCTCTGCGATGAACCAATAATTTTCGTGGTCGTGACGCAATCTGTTTGACAAATCCACCTTTGGCTGCACCATATTCTGTGATATGGGCGTTGATTAGATATAATTCACCTTCTTGAATCGTCGCATAACTTTCATTGATGGTAGCATGACCGGCACGCAAAGACTTAACCTCTGCCCCTGTTAAAACAATCCCTGTTTCATAGGTTTCAATAATTTCATAATTAAAACGAGCTTTTCGATTAGTTGCAATTGTGCCATTTTTAATGGTTGTATCATTCATGTTCATTCCTTTGTGTCTTATATAATTGTGCTATCATAAAACAAGCATATTGTCAAGACAACCTTATTGAAATGCTTTAATAAATGGTTGTAAAATTGTCTTTTCAGATTTATCCAAAAGTGGAAAAACCCTTTCCTCAATCTGTTCATGATACCATTTCAACCATTTTTTTTGTTCTATTGTTAACATATCAAAGACAACCAACCGATAATCGAATGGAATAAATAATAAATTTTCAAAAATGAGTGTTTCTTCATCTTTTTGAACGGATAGTAACATATTTTCAAGACGAATTCCGTAACCAGCCTGTGCATCATAATATGCCGGTTCGTTTGAAAAAATCATACCGGCCGACATGCCTTGTGTATCTTTTTCATGTACAACAGGCGGTGTTTCATGGACAGCTAGAAACATACCGATTCCATGGCTTGTACCATGGTAATAATCAACATTGTCTTTTCGCAACCAATAATGTGCTCTTTTGTCCATTTCAGCCGTTGTTTCATTCAATTTTAAAGAACTTAACGCCAAATCAATATGCCCTTGTAAAACCTGTGTATAACGTTTTTTCATGATATCGGTCGGTGCACCAACGGCAATTGTACGTGTCATATCCGTTGTTCCATTTAAATAATGACCTCCTGTATCCACGAGCAATAACGGCGATGTCATTATCAGCGTATCACTTATTTCATCTGCCCGATAGTGAGCTCGAGCAGCATGTTCGCCGACAGCGGCAATTGTTTCAAAACTATCACCAAAATAATAATTATCTTCGCCCCGAAGTTGTTTTAGATATAAATCACATTGAACTTCCGTGATATTTTCCTTATTTGATTCAATCCAGGATAAAAACCGACAAATTGTTCTACTTTCCGATAAACACGCTTGTTTTATATTTTTAATTTCAACATCATTTTTAATGGATTTGAATACGTTAATCGGATCTTGAACGGGAACAATGTCTGCCAACAACCTTATCTTTTCATAAACAGCAAATGGTGTTTGAGCCAAATCAAGCCCTATCCGTTTACCTTTAAGAAGATGTAATGATGTCATATCAAACGCATCATATTTTCCTGCGGTATCAATAATACCTCTTTCAAAAACAACCGGATACTCTTTGACCGTTCGAGCACGTTTATTACATAACCAAGAAACATTTTCAGGTGAAGCAATAAACAAACAATCTAAATTATGTTCTTGTAAAAACGAAACTATTTTGTTTTTTTTATCTTCAACTTTTTGACCGGCATAACAAATATCATAATCAAAAACATCTCTTTGAACAAATGGATATTGAGGATATAACTTATCAATACTTTCCTGCGAAAGAGGTAATAATACGATATCATTTTCCGATAATATTTTTGATAATTGTAAATACCACGTTACAGAATGTGTCCACGGATTAAATGCAACTTTCTTAGCTGATAAATATTGCTTTATCCACGTTGACGGTGTTGTTTCACTCGGTACTTCATATACCTCAAAATCCGTTTGATTTTTAGCTTGTAATGTATATCGTGAATCGACAAATAAAACATCTTTATCTGCCGTTATCAATGCCAATCCGGCAGAACCGGTAAATCCGCCGGTAACATCTTTTAAATAACCGGATTCCGGAGGGTAATATTCACCCAGAAATGAATCAAATCGTGTAACCAAAACACCATCAATATCCGTTTCAGATATGTATTGCTTTATCCGTTCATAGGTGTTTTGATGCATTTATTCTTCCTCTTTTGAAACAACCAACGTACTCCATCCGTTAACACGATACCGTTCAACTAATTTCAATCCGATATCCGTATGTGCTTTTAAAACCCACCGTTCCTGACGATTGAGAAAACCGGATAAAATGGCTTGTCCACCAACTTTCAAATGATTTTTTAAATCAGAAGCCATATCCATCAACGGGCGAGCCAAAATATTACATAAAATTAAATCATATTGGTCTGTTACTTTTTCATATCCACAACTTTGCCACACACGCATCAAATGACTCAAATTGTTTTCTTTGGCATTTTCCGTTGCAACCCGAACAGACTCTTCATCAATATCAACAGCATCAACCGGCTGACTATACGTCTTGGCATAAGCCATAGACAAAATACCCGATCCACATCCCACATCTAACACTTTTTGAGGTGTTATCGTCAAATGTGTTAATGCCTCCAGACAACCGTGTGTCGTTTGATGTTCCCCTGTTCCAAAAGCCGTTGCTGCATCAATTTTAAGCGTAATTTTATCTGTTGGCAAATTGTCCGTGATGTGCGAACCATATATACAATATTTACCGATGGTTATCGGTTGAAAACTTTGATAACATTCGGCCAACCAGTTTTTGGCAGGCATTTTCACGAGTTGAACGTCTATTTGTGATGAATGAGATATTTCTGCTGCCTGTTTCATTGCCTTTTGAACATCTTGGATATCCGGCATGTTTTCAAAAATAGCCTGAACTTCCCATAATCCTTTGTTCGGCCCATGTTCAATCATAACTGTTAAGACGGCAGAGGCAACATCTTCCAAAACCATTTCATATGTCGGCACTAAATGAGGCGACAACAAAAATTTGATTTCATATGTATCTGTGCGTTGCATTTCTTCAATGATATCCATTGTCATACTCCTTATCAATCTTCACCAAATCGATTGTTAATCAGCGTTGTTAAAGCCGTCATAGCTTCCACAGCATCGCATCCTTCAATACTTAACGTTATTTCATCCCCCAGTGGAATAGCCAACATTAAAATATCCATGATTGATTTCCCGGATGCTGTTGAACCATCACCTTTAATAATAACAATATCACTTTTAAATTCAGATGCCAATTTAACAAATGCTGACGTTGCACGAGCGTGCATGCCTTTTAAATTTTGGATTGTGATTTTTTCTGTCAATGTCGGCATTTACATAAACCTTATAATAAATTAGAAGCAATATTGATATACTTACGTGCCGTTTCTTGGGCTTTTTTAACGGCAATCTGCATTGTTTCAGAACGTTCTTCAGCTAATTTTATCAACATGGGAACATTCATACCGGAGATAACTTCTATATTACGTTCTTCCATAATAGAAATAGCTAAATTGGAAGGTGTTCCACCGAACATATCCGTTACAACGATAACCCCGTCACCGCTATCAACAGAAATTGTTTTATCTAAAATTTCATGGCGTTTTTCTTCAATATCATCTTTTACATCAATACAAACACACGTCATACCATCTGTGTTACCAACCACATGCTGAACAACTGCCAACATTGATTTAGGCAAATCACCATGACCAACCAAAACAATTCCTAACATCTTTTCTCCCTTCACTTAACAAAAAAATCTTATCGGAGATTTATAACTGTTTTATATAAAATTGTCAAGTTAAATCCCCTCAAACAATTATTTCTCACAAAAAAAATCAACCTGAAACAAATAAATGTATCAGATTGATTTTTCAAAGATGCCATATAAAACTCATGGCGTTCCCGGAGGGAATCGAACCCACGGCCTCAGGATTAGGAATCCTACGCTCTATCCTACTGAGCTACGGGAACTGTTTTTATTTTTTGTATGTAACCAAAAATTCACAGAACATACGCAATAAAATAAATTCAACCAATGTAAACAACAATCCAGCCAAAGCCGTCAATGGACTGCCAAACAAAGCGATAATTGAACTCAAAACGGCAAATGCCAAAATAACCAAACCAATCAAGTACACAATTTGAGCGTATTTTGACAACATCGGAGCCAATTTTTCAACAAAAACAGGTTCTTTCAGTTCCAAAATTTTTTGCATTTTTACTTTCATTTCTTCTTTGTTCATTTTTCTCTCCTTATCACATAAAAGAACTAATTAAAAATAATTCCACTATAACACAAATGCAAGATGTCATCTATTTCTTACGCATTGTTGGGAATGCAATAATATCACGAATCGACAAATTAGACGTTAAAATCATAATTAAACGATCCAAACCAACACCCAATCCGCCCGTAGGAGGCATGCCGTGTTCTAAAGCCGTTACAAAATCATCGTCCATCATATCTGCTTCATCATCACCGGCTTCACGGGCTTTAACCTGATCTTCAAAACGAGACCGTTGATCCAAAGGATTCGTTAATTCGGTATAAGCATTACACATTTCCCATGTATTCATAAATGTTTCAAACCGTTCAACCAAACGAGAATCAGAACGATGTTCTTTTGTCAACGGAGAAATTGATTTCGGATGATCAATAACATGTGTCGGTTGTATCAAATGAGATTCACATTTTTCTTCAAAAACAGCAGCCATGCAATGCCCCCAATCAGCATTTTCATCCACATGAACACCGACACTTTCAGCAGCCTGCCGTGCCTCTTCATCTGTTTGAATAGATAAGAAATCGATACCGGCATATTCTTTGACTAAATCAGCCATTGTCCGACGGGGATAAGGACCTTTTAAATTGATTTTTTTACCGTCAATTTCAACTTCTGTCGAACCGTTAACGGCCATTGCTGCCGCTTCAACCATCTGCTCAAATAAAGTCATCATATCGGTGTAATCATTATATTGACGATAAATTTCCATCATGGTAAATTCCGGATTATGACGTGTATCAATCCCTTCATTTCTAAAATTACGACCGATTTCAAAAACGCCTTCTAATCCACCGACAATCAATCGTTTTAAATGCAATTCCGGCGCAACCCGCAAAAACAAATCCATATCCAAGGCATTGTGATGTGTGATAAATGGTTTAGCCGTTGCCCCGCCTTTGATAACATGTAAAATAGGTGTTTCAACTTCCAATAATCCCTGTTCTAACAATAATGTTCGTATCGTGGTGATGATTTTTGACCGTTTTACCAATGTCGTAGTTGTTTCCGGATTCATAATCATATCTAAATAGCGTTGTCGATATTTGGTATCCGTATCCGTTAAGCCATGAAATTTTTCAGGTAACGGCAACAAGGCCTTTGCCAACATTGTGATTTTTTCAGAACTGACAGATAATTCACCCCGTTTTGTCCGTCTGACTTTTCCTTCAACACCGATAATATCACCAATATCTAAATACGACAACATATCTAACAATTCAGCCGAACCATGTTCTTTTGACGTATAAATTTGTATCTTACCACTTGGATCATAAACATCAATAAACATACCCGAATTACGAATGGCACGAATACGACCGGCAACAAGCACAACGTCATCCGTTTGCGTATCACTCGGTAAATCTGCATACGTTTCTGCCAATGATTTAGATGTAGCCGTCGGTCGATAAATCTGAGGATAAGCATTGATACCTCGTGCTTCCAATGCCTGTAATTTTGATAAACGAACTTGGCGTTGCTCATGGCCTGTGTTTTGTATTTCTGTCATGTTAATCCTTTACAATCACGTTAAAAACTCGTCTAAATTTATCTTTTTTTTCTTATGAAGTCAAACAATTTTATTGACAGAAAGCAACAAAAATGCTATTTTTAAAAAAAATCTTTTTTATCAATATGTTAATCTTTAAATGGAGTAAAAATGACAAAATGTGTCTTCTTTGGCAAATGCGGTGGCTGTCTGTATCAAGATATGCAACATGAACAATACATTCAAAAAAAAGAAAATTTTGTTAAAAAATCATTTCAGGATTATCAATTAACAATTGATATCGAAAAAACAATTTGTATTCCCTTCGGCAGACGACGTCGGGCAACTTTTGCTTTTCGCAAAGGGATTATCGGATTTAATGGATATAAAAGTCATCAAATCATCGCTCTTGATTCCTGCCCTGCACTGGTGCCGGAACTATCATCATTTATACCTCATTTAAAAAACTTGGTGCAAATGTTAAAAGGAAGTGGTGATATCAGTGTTTTATCTACTGCTTACGGAATAGATATACACATTAAAAGAGAAAGTGGTTCTCCAACACTCAACCAACGTGAAAATTTAGCACAGTTTGCTTTATCTCACAATGTTGCTCGTATCATGTACAATAATGAACCCGTTTTTCAATCCGTTCAATTACCATTTTCCCCTGATTCATTTTTACAACCATCATTTGAAGGAGAACAAGCACTGGTAAACCTTGTATGCAATGCCGTTCAATACAAAAAAAATATCATTGATTTATTTTGTGGTTCAGGCACATTTACAAAACCGTTATTCGAAAAGGGAAAAAACATTATCGGTTATGACATTGCCTCCGATAGTTTAAATGCACTCGGTTCAATCGGCAGAGAACGTGATTTATTTCGAAATCCTTTATTACCGGAAGAATTAAAACATGTTGATGCTGTTGTTATTGATCCACCTCGTGCCGGTGCTTTATTACAATGCAAACAACTTGCTCAATCAAATGTCGGGTTAATTGCCATGGTATCATGCAACCCATCAACAGCCGCCCGTGATATCCGAGAACTCATCGACAAAGGTGGCTATCAATTACATACAATCGTATTGATTGATCAGTTTATTTTTTCAAATCACATTGAACTTTTCTGCACTTTAACAAAGTAAAATTTAAAAAAATATCAAAAAACTGATTTTTATTGCATTATTTTATTTGACAAAACATGACATTTTATGTATCTTGTAAAAAATACATAAGGATTTATGATATGTCAGATACTTTTGATTCAGATACAAATGATGATGTTTTAAATGCCGTTGATGAATATATCGGTGCCAGAATACGTATTCGTCGTAATCTACTTGGTTTAAGCCAAGATCAATTGGCAAAAAGTTTACGTATTTCGTTTCAGCAGATTCAAAAATACGAAAAAGGGAGTAATCGCATTGCCGGTAGTCGTATATGGCAAATGGCTCGCATGTTGAATATTCCTATCAGTTATTTTTTTGACGGAGTAGAACGTTCTCTTTCATTCAAGGGATTTAACGTACCACAATATGCGTCAGATTGTCTTTGTGACGCAGAAGAAGAATTTACTGAAATTCCTTTAGAAATGGAAAACTCTGTACGAGAACTTGTTGATGCTTTTGTTTCAATCAAAGATCCTGTTGTTGCCAATCACATTTTGGATTTGGTAAAGTCTTTAGCTCAAAAAGAAAAAAATATCCCTTCGGAATCAACATTTTTTATATCTGATTGATAAAACAAAAATCAAACTTTTAAATGAGATTTTATCAGTTAGATGAATATTGAGTATTTCATAATATTATCACTCTATGTTAAGGCACATACACAAACAAATCTCAAATATCAAAAAACAAAATACACTCAATCATCCACCTTTTAAATTCAAACTTGAGTGTGAAAATAAATACGCTTAACATATCTTCCAAAAAAATAATACCCCTTATATAAATCAAGGGGTATTATTATCTGATAAAAAAATAAAAATCTTCTACTTTATTTCAACTGTTTCATCTTTCGTTTCTTTGTAATCTAATTCTTTAAGAACTGTCTTAAAAAATTGGATACGTGAAGCCGCTTCCGTCTTACCAAAATCAGAATGATATCCTGCTAACACTTTTTGTGCTTTCTTCAATCGTTGTGCTATTTCTTCAACATCTATCCGTTCTTCATATCCACCCCACGCTAAAACAGGACACAAATTTCGTCGAACCTCACATATTCCGCCTGAAACCAAAAAACTTACCGGCTTTTCACCTTTGTTATAAACAATCATACGACCGGCTCTCAAACTAAAAAATAACGGTGCTCTATCCGGCAAAATGACAATATCGCCATCCAATGCCGGAATGAGAACACTATCTGCTTCCAAAACGGCAACCGTATAAAGCGGACAAATCAACTTAACACGAATCTTTCCATTTTCCGGAGCTTTTTCAGCCACCGGTTGCAATGTCATCGGCTGATGTTGTTCAGGCATTTTTTACTTTTCCTTCCGTGGCTTGCATTTCTTTGGCTTTTTGAACGGCTTCTTCAATTTTACCAATCATAAAAAAGGCTTGTTCCGGTATTTCATCATATGTTCCAGCAATAATACCGGCACATCCTTCAATTGTATCTTTTAAATCAACCGTCACACCTTTACGACCCGTAAAAACTTCACCAACCGTAAATGGTTGTGTTAAGAATCGTTGTAATTTACGAGCCCGAGCAACCGTCAATTTATCTTCATCTGACAACTCATCCATACCTAAAATGGCAATAATATCTTGCAAGGACTTATAAACTTGTAAAACACGCACAACTTCCGATGCAACTTCATAATGCCGTTCGCCAACCAACTGTGGGTCTAATAGCCGAGAAGTCGAGTCCAATGGGTCAACCGCCGGATATAATCCCTGCTCTGCAATTTGACGAGACAAAACCGTTGTAGCATCCAAGTGCGAGAACGTCGTCGCCGGTGCCGGATCGGTCAAGTCATCAGCTGGAACATAAACAGCTTGAATAGACGTAATTGATCCTTTACGCGTTGAAGTAATTCGTTCTTGCAAAGCCCCCATATCCGTTGCCAATGTCGGTTGGTATCCCACTGCCGACGGCATACGTCCTAATAATGAAGAAACTTCCGAACCGGCTTGTGTGAAACGGAAAATATTATCAATAAACAACAAAACGTCTTGTGCCATATTATCCCGAAAATATTCAGCAACGGTCAAACCTGTCAAAGCCACTCGAGCCCGAGCCCCTGGTGCTTCGTTCATTTGACCATACACAAGAGCAGCCTTAGATTTATCACCATTCAAATCAATAACACCCGATTCAATCATTTCACGATACAAATCATTCCCTTCTCGAGAACGTTCTCCAACACCGGTAAATACCGAATAACCGCCATGCATTTTGGCAATATTGTTAATCAATTCCATAATGATAACCGTCTTACCGACACCTGCCCCACCAAACAAACCGATTTTACCACCTTTAGGATATGGACACAATAAGTCAATGACTTTAATACCTGTTTCCAATATTTCCGTATTGGGAGCCTGTTCCATAAATGTCGGCGGACTTTTATGAATACTATCATACGTCTCCGTTTTAATTTCGCCACGGTTATCCATTGCATCACCTGTCACATTCATAATGCGACCTAATGTTGCGGTACCAACCGGAACAGAAATCGGTTTTCCCGTATTGTAAACGGGAGCAGACCGTTCCAAACCATCTGTATCAGCCATAGCTAAACAACGAACAACGTTGTCTGCCAATAATTGTTCAACCTCCAAAACCAATCGTCTGTCTCCGATATGAGTTTCCAAAGCATCATAAATTTTAGGCAAATCTTTTTCATCAAACGCAACATCAACAACTGAACCGGTGATACGATTGATTTTTCCTTCTGATATGTATTTTGATGTATTTTTTGTCATATTCTGTCCTTTTTGTTATTGTTGTTGAGCCATTGCCCCTGACACAACTTCTGTAATATCCGTGGTAATTTTTGATTGCCGTGT
This sequence comes from Alphaproteobacteria bacterium, assembly GCA_045635565.1. GTDB lineage: Bacteria > Pseudomonadota > Alphaproteobacteria > CAAHEQ01 > UBA3637 > RGIG4140. The sequence goes on along the minus strand of JAZTVX010000024.1, from coordinate 15,286 downwards.
ACGTCGATAAACTTTTTGCATTATTTTAAGCATGTCTTCGGCATTCCGGGTTGCGTTATCCATAGCCATCAAACGGGCTGCATTATCTGCAACATCTGTTTCCAATAAAATACGATTCATATAAGCCGTTAAATATTGAGGTAAAACACGTTCCAAGATACCCAAATCACCACCTTCATAGTCATAAGAATCGACAGGACGGGTTGCCGGCTTTAACAAATCAACATCTAACGCTCCCATAGGTGAAAACATATCAACTCCTCCATATGCTTTTAAGAAAGTTGATTGTTTTAAAGCATATTTCTTTTGCCCTAATGCATCCCGTGAAATATAAGCAGCATCATTTGTATCAATTATAAATTGCCATGGATTCCGACCCGAAAACATTTTACTGGGAATCAATTGGTCAATCGTTGGACTTTGAGAAACAACCGACTTAAATTCATTATATACAAACAAGCAAACATCATATCTGTCTTGATAAAAGGCTTCAATTAAATCAACAGACAAACGTTCAGCATCTAAATACGTTTCACCTTTGTTTGAAATTTTACGTTTAATTGACATAATACGAACGGCACTGTCATCAGCATAAATACGTTTCAGCATATCTGCTCCTTTTGTGCCAAAACCAAATACCGTTATCTTTTTACCTTCCTTTTTCAGATGCGTAACAACTTCTTGTGCCTTCTTAACAACTTGAACGTTAGACGAACCACTTAATCCGTCATCAGATGTTACAACAACAACGATATAGCGTTCATCTTTCCCATTTCCTTTTAATAAAGGAGGCAACGGTAAGACTTCTGTACTACCTTCCCATAATAAATTTTCCTGACGAACCGTCGCACTACGTATTAAACGACGTATCATCCGATTCATTTCATCGATATAAGAAGATGTTTTTAAAAATGTATCATGCAATTTGCGTAATCGTGAAACAGCAACAACTTTCATTGATGATGTTACCTGATACGTTGACTTAATCGTCTTAATACGTTCGGATATCTTTTTTAATGAACTCATTTACCTGTATTTCCCGTCATTTCCTGCACAACCAATTTAACAACTGCGTGCAATTTTTCTTTCACATCGTCTTTTAATTCACGTGTTGTCGTAATGCTTTCAAGTATTTCCGGATAATCCGAAGCAACTTTATCTTGTAATTTTTGTTCAAAAACAGATACTTTATCAATCGAAACTTCATCAAGCAAGCCACTGACACCGGCACAAATTGAGACAACTTCCTGTGCCATAGAATATGGTCTATATTGTTTTTGTTTCATAATTTCTGTCAGACGAGCCCCTCGATTCAACAAGGCCTGTGTTGCCGGATCCAAATCGGATGCAAACTGAGAAAACGACATAACTTCACGATACTGTGCCAAATCCAACTTCAATGAACCGGCAACTTTTTTCATAGCCTTACTTTGGGCAGCTGAACCAACACGACTGACAGACAGACCCACGTTGATAGCCGGTCGAACACCTTGATGGAACAATGACGTTTCCAAGAAAATCTGTCCATCTGTAATGGAAATAACATTTGTCGGAATATAAGCAGATACGTCTCCTTCCTGTGTTTCAATAACAGGCAAGGCCGTTAAAGAACCACCACCATTTTCAGCGCTCATTTGAGCAGCACGTTCCAATAATTTTGAATGTAAATAGAAAACATCACCAGGATAAGCTTCCCGCCCGGCCGGTCGTTTTAACAACAAAGACATTTCACGATAAGCAACAGCATGTTTAGATAAATCATCATAAAAAACAATGGCGTTCATACCATTATCACGGAAATATTCGCCAATCGTACAACCGGCATATGGAGCAAGATACTGCATGGCAGCACTGTCCGATGCTGTTGCCGATACGATAACCGTATAATCCATGGCTCCTCGTTCTTCCAAAATACGCATAATATCTCGAACAGTAGATTGTTTTTGACCAATGGCAACATAAACACAAAATAGTTTATCTTTATCATCGACACGAGCATTTGTTTCTTTTTGACTTAAAATCGTATCTAAAATAATGGCTGTTTTACCGGTTTGTCTGTCCCCGATAATCAATTCACGTTGTCCCCGACCAATCGGAACAAGAGCATCAATCCCTTTAATCCCTGTTTGAATAGGAACATTAACCGGCGAACGTTCCACAATCCCCGGTGCCGGTGCATTAACCGGATTATGAGGCAAATGTTCAAAACCTTCCTTTCCATCCAACGGTTCACCCAACGGATTAACAACACGACCTAACAATTCTTTACCGACCGGAACCGTATTCATCATACCCGTACGAGAAACCTTTTCGTGTTCACGAATATTAACAGCGCCATTAAAAATAACAACATCAACACCATCCGGATTCAAATTTAACGCCATACCCTGTGCACCAGATTCAAAGACAACACGTTCACCTGATGCAATGGATTTTAAACCTTCAACCTTAGCAACACCATCAGAAACAGACAAAACGACCCCAACTTCCGAAACAACCGTTTTTTCTTGAAACGATTTAGCACTATCAGAAAAAATACCGGCAATTTTTGTAACATCAACTGCCGATGAAACCTTTTGTGCAATTTCCTTTTCAAAAGATTGCAATTGCCCTTTAACGGAAGCATCGACCAACAACGAATCAACCTTTAACGACAACCCGCCCAACAAAGCCGGATTCACTTTTAACTGCAAAACAAATCGTTCCGTTTTTAAGACTTTTTCCAAACGTTTACGCAACGTATCCATCTGTTTTTCATTTAATGCAACAGCCGATTCAACTTCCACATAGCGAGGTGAACCAATCGTGAATAAGTTTTCTGTTTGATTTTCTGATGTCATGTTTTTTATCCCTTATTAAAATGTAATGTTTTTTTTCTAACATATCGCCTTCTATTTTGCAAGGCTTTTTACATTTTTTTCTTTTTTTTATCACGTATCATTCTGATAAAAGAAAAACCGGATTAAGACATCTAATCCGGTTTAAAATGATTATCTGACCTATTTACCAAAATCACTACGAACTTTTTGGTCAATAATGGAATTTTGACGTTCATACGGGTCACGACCATCAATACGTTCTGCTGCCTCACCTAAATGTTGATTGGCAACACGACCCATACTGGCACCCGTTTTAGATAAATCAGAAGCAAATGTTGACGTACCTGAACGAATACTATGCATACGATAAACAAATTTTTGATATGTTTCAGTTGGGGTCATACCCAAGAAAATCCACGCAACAACAACAAAAGCAATAATATGTACAATCAACCACGTACAAAATTTAATTAACTTTCTCATTTGTTTTTCCTTTCATTTATGATATAATAATGACGTTTTACTATACAATGAAGAAAAAAATGAATCAATGAAAAAAATTACAATCGGTCCCTATTTTGCTTTTTTTGAAAAAAAAACAACATTAAAAAGTATTCGGCTACGTTTTGATAAACAAGGTCATTTAATTTTAACGGCTCCTATATTTTGTTCGGAAAAAGATGCTGTATCTTTTGCCCTACAACACATCACATGGATTGAAAAACACATAAACAGTGCCATTACAACTATGCGATTTAAAAATAATGATGTCGTATCCATACTTGGTAAAAATTATCTCATTTACCACAATCCTCTTCATAAAAAAGGCATTATGACACACAACAATCAAATAATTGTCGGAGGTGAAAGTGATTTTTTACATCGACGCATTACAACTTATGCCAAAGAAGAATTTTACCGATATGCACAATCAAAAGCCTTACAAATGGCATCACAATTACAGGTAACAATTCAAAGAATAACACTTAAAAATTCATCTTCCCGATGGGGAAGTTGTTCTTCTTTAAACAATATAAACTTATGTTGGAAATTAGTTTTTGCTCCGATTGATGTTATCGACTATGTCATTGCACATGAAGTGGCACATTTAAAAGAAATGAACCACAGTCCAAAATTTTGGGCTGTGGTTTCTCAACTCAACGTCAGACAAGCCGATGCTCAAATCTGGTTACGCAAAAACGGTAAAACCATTCAATCTATTGAATAAAAAAGCACTATTGATAAACATGTTGCTGACGTTGTTGAGACAGAACGTTATCTGTTGTAATTTTTACCGGTTGGGGTTTTGATGTTGGTTTCACTTCATGTTTTTCATCATCAATCAAACCAGAACATGTCGGTATTTCCTGATTAACGGATACTTCGTCAACCGAACATCTGGTTAACTGTGCTATTGCTATCCATGAAGCACATGTAACAACTGTTGCAAACAAACAACCCAACCGTTTAGCCATATAAGATTCTTCACTAAAAGGAACACATACTTCGTTCATATTATATTCCTCATCTTCAACAAAAAATCGATTATTAACCAACCGAATTGAACGGACGTTTTGTGCTTGAGGTACAGCATACCCCTGTGCATTATACAATGTCCAACGTTTACTTTCTTTTAAACCCATCAACGTTTTTGATTGAGGCTCACATTCATGATAAACAGCAACATAATCCCGTAAACCAACCGAAAAAATACAATAATCTGTTCCGTTAGCAAATAACTTATTCAATTTTGTTAAAAATGAATATTCTGTCCCATCATGTTTAATATTAAACGACGATGTTCGCACAATCGGGAAATAGTGGTTTTCGACACTTCCGTCCGAATGAATAATCTGATATTTTTTATCACACGGGAACACACCCAAACAATCTTTCTGTCCGGTTGCCGGCAACGGATGGCCATCGCAATCAAACGCCATATCATAATTCTTGGATTGATCTGATGTACGTACCAACAAACACATGGGTGTTTCTAACGCAGCCCCGTTTTTTCCCAAATCAACAATCAGTTTATTTGTTAATTTATGATAGACTTCCGTACCAATAATTTCAAAATTTTTATCTGTTCCAAACATGTTAATTCCTATCTTTTTAGTTCGAATTCACCTTTTCAAAATAAGCTGTCGCCAATCCTGTCATATCACACCATTGAGCCACTTTGCGACATTGTCCTTCCTGCTGAAACAGGCTTCCCAAAACACGAACTTTATCTTTTTTATCTGTCAAAGACACACCTAATTCAATCGTTGCATGATTACCGTCCGTATCAAATAATAAAACACTATCGGATACACCTAAGTATGTTGCTTCTTGCTGACGAATTGCACGCAATTCATCCATATATGCCTGACAACCCTTGCCACCCACAACGACTGCCAACGAAAGCAACCCAATCAACGTTCCCCATTTCACATTTCTGCGACGTGTTTGTTGTTTTGTCAAAGCAGGTTCCATACAAGAATCAGGTGTTCGACGAACATGGAACTTATTTTCTTCATAAACACGTACACAGACAACGTCTTTTAATTGAGGTTCAACAATGCCTTTTGCATTATAAACTGTCCATCGTTCTTTTTCATCCTGAATAGCAATAAATAAACCTTCATCTATTTTACGTAATTCAAAATCTTTACCAATGGCAAATTGCTTTCCATTTGTTGTTGAAAATGCATATTGTTGTGATTTTTCATCATATTCAATAACAAAATCATCTCGTCTGATACATGGAATATGACATCTTTTCTCGCCTTCTTCTGTCTTTACAACATAATGGCGTGTTTCAACACATTCACGACTAAATTCCTTAAATGAAGCACCATTTTCAAAATGGGACAACAACTCACCCCGATAATCGCACACAACACTTTTGTCTGCATTTTTAACGACTAATAAGCCGTTTTCTGCATTTTCTTCAACAAATGTATTTTCATCTAATTTTGTGATAATTCTCCCTGTTGCTTTTGAAACAATTACATCACCAATCTGTCTAAAATAAAAAAATTCATCTTCATTAGGTATTATTGTCATTTATAAATCCTTTTCAATATTTAATTTTCATTCACTTTATCAAAAGAACGAATGGACAATCCGGTTATGTCGCACCAATGAGTAATTTTGCGACATTGACCTTCCTGCTTATACATTTTACCCATAATTTTAGTCCGAGATTTTCGGTGTAAATCAGCACCTAATTCAGCCGTTTCCTTATCACCATCCGTATCAAACAACAAAACACCATCTGACACACCTAAATATGTCGCGTCTTGTTGTGCAAATTCATTCAATTGCTGTTCTTCTTTCTGACACGACCGACTTACCCATAAAGCACCTAAACAAACCAAAGCGGCACATATTGAGTAAGTAGCCCGACGATTGCGATTTTGTCGTCTTGTTAATACAGTTTCATAATCAGAATACAAATTTTTACGAATTTCAAAAGAATCTGTGGAACTATGGCATCCCACCCAACGAACATTTGTCATTTTCGGTTCAGGAATACCTTTTTCATCATAAACAGTCCACATATCATCTTTATTTTTAATACCAATATATAAACGTAAAGGATTTGGTTGATAAAAATTAAAATCAACACCGCTTCCTATTTTCTTACCTTTTACCGTTGAAACAACACATTGACCTGCTTTCTCATCACTCTCAATTACAAAAGAGCCTCGTCTGATACATGGTATAAGATATGATTGTTCTCCTTCAGATGTTTTCACAGTATAAAATGAACTATTAAATCGTCCAAAACGAATAAATTTACCTCCGTTTTCAAAATGTGGCAGTAAATTTCCCCGATAATCGTATAATACACACGCATCTGGCGTGCTGACTTTTAGCAAACCAGTATCCTGATATTCATAAATATGCGTTTCATCATTGATATCAACCACTTTTTGACCGGTTTCTTTTGAATAAATTGCATTGTCTTTTTCTTCAAAATATAAAAATTCACACATTTTTTTATTTTCACTCATCTTCATTTATCCTTTTCTGGTTTTATCTGAACTTTTTGACATATAAGGGAAAATATCATATTTACAGCTTATTGTCAAGTTATTTTACTCAAACCAGATTTGCAATCCGTATAATAATATTTTCAATACCTTTCAATCGATTTTCAATGGTATCAAAAGGACGTAAAACAACTAACTTTTGATCCGGTCGAATACGGATTGTTCCCATTTGAGAAGAAATATAATCTATCAAGCCGATGGGATTGGGAAAAATATTTTGGTAAAAAGAAATCGTTGCCCCTTTTTCACCGATATCCAATCGTTCGATATGTGCTTTTTTGCAAAGAATTTTTAGCCGTATTGTCAAAAACAAATTATCAACTTCCTGTGGATACACACCAAATCTGTCAATCATTTCATCTTTAAAACAATCAATTTCTTCCAATATTTCAATATGACCAATTCGCTGATATAAATCCATGCGAGTATCCAAATCCGTTATATACGTTTCCGGAATAAAAACAGATAATCCAACAGAAATTTGAGGTGAAAATGTTTCAACAACCTCTTTCGTCTTATTCTTTTTAAGTGTTTGTATCGCATCGGCAAGCATTTTTTGATATAAAGCAACACCGACTTCCCGAATATGTCCTGATTGTTCCTGCCCTAATAAATTGCCTGCTCCCCGAATATCCAAATCATGACTTGCCAACGTAAAACCAGCCCCTAAACTGTCCAAACTTTGCATTACATTCAACCGTTTTTGGGCAGCCGTATTTAAACGAGCATACGGTGGAGTTGTTAAATAGGCATACGCCCTCAATTTGCCTCGTCCGACACGACCACGCATTTGATATAATGCCGATAAACCAAACATATCTGCCCGATAAATAATAATGGTATTAACAGAAGATATATCCAATCCGGATTCAATTATACTTGTTGCCAATAAAATATCGTATTTTTTTCGAGCAAAATCCTGCATAATCTTTTCCAAAGAAGAAGCCGCCATTTGACCATGTGCTTCTACCACATGAATATCCGGAACCAATTCTGCCAAAATTTGACGGACTTCTGCCATATCCGAAATACGTGGACACACAAAAAATATTTGACCTCCCCTAAAATGCTCTCTTAAAATTGCTTCCTTAATGATAACACCATCAAAAGGTGTAACAAATGTTTTTACGGCTAATCTATCAACAGGTGGTGTCGCTATAATGGATAACTCTCTCACACCTGATAGAGATAATTGTAATGTTCTAGGTATCGGCGTTGCCGTTAATGTCAATACATGTACTCCCTTTTGTAATTCTTTTAAACGTTCCTTATGTGTCACACCAAAATGTTGTTCTTCATCAACAATAACTAAACCAAGACGTTTAAAAGAAACGGATTGAGATAATAATGCATGCGTCCCGATAACAATATCTAATGTACCATCAGCCAATTCTTTTTTAATTTGTTTACTTTGCTTGGACGACACTAATCTGGATAATGCCCCGACACGTATGGGAAACCCTTTAAACCGTTCTGAAAAAGTTTGTGCATGTTGCATTGCCAATAATGTTGTCGGAGCAACAACCACAACCTGCAACCCAGCCATGGCAACTAAAAAAGCCGTACGTAATGCAATTTCCGTTTTTCCAAATCCAACATCTCCACAAACTAATCTATCCATCGGCTGTGTCAATGACAAATCCGTTTCCACTTCCTGCATGGTTCGCAACTGATCATCTGTTTCAACATAAGGAAAACGCATACAAAACTCTTGATATGTCCCGTGAGGTATCAATATTGGTTCTGTTTTATTTAATGCCCGTTGAGAAGCAATACCGATTAAACGTTCAGCCATGACAAATAAATCTTTTTTGACACGTTCTTTCCGTTGCAAAAAGACTGGTGAACCCAACGTATCAAGCGATACATTTTCCGAACCATATTTTGATAAAATATCTGCATTTTCAACCGGCACAAATAATTTATCACCCCCAGCATAAACCAATCCGATACAATCATGCGTAATTGTTCCGGTCTTGATAGGAAACAAACCGAGATATCGCCCAACGCCATGTATTTGATGTACAACTAAATCATCAACATTCAACGTTCCGATATCCGAAATAAAATTTTTATTTTTGGGTTTACGACGTGTTTGTATCAGACGTTCTCCAAACATATCCGTTTCTGTAATTAAAATAAAATGTTCATTTGAAAAACCGTTTATAAACGGAGCAACCAAAATAGACGGCGTATTTTGAATACTTTCCGACCATGTGTTGGCTTCATGCAATTTTAAACCGTGTTCCCGAAAAACACCCATGAGTCGTTGTGTTGCACCGAACGTTGATGCCGATAAAATAACAGCACGTTTTTCACCCGAAATCTGTTGTATTACAGCATCAAAAACATCTTTATTTTCCTGAACACGCACATCAACAAATGTTTTCCCGATACGCCCTTTTTCATCCTGTTTGTCAGGTTCTACATATGGTGAAAAAATATAATGCTCATATTGTGCCACCTTTTGTAAAACGTCTTCTTGTGTTAAAAAAAACAAATCGGGCGGTATGGGACGATATTTATCTTGTGCAAAATGGCCAACATTTTCCAATGCAATCCGTCGTGCCTCGTAATATTCCAAAATCTGTTCACTACGAGCCTGTATGGCATCATCGACCTGAAAATCAAAAGAAAATGAACAATCAGGCAAATAATCAAACAAATCTGCCATTTCATCAAAGAACAGAGGCAAAAAATGTTCAATTCCTTGAGCCATAATCCCGTTACTAACGGCTTCATAAAAGTAATCATTTTGCACATTATCAAATAATGTACGATAACTCGTTCGAAACCGAGAAATACTTTTCGGTGTCAAACGATATTCTGAAACAGGCTTTAAAGTAATGCTTTGAATATTTTTTAATGTTCGTTGTGTACTTTCATCAAAATATTTAATCGAATCAATTTCATCTCCGAAAAAATCTACACGAATGGGATGAATTAAACCGGATGGAAAAACATCAATCAATCCGCCTCGAACAGCATATTCTCCAACAGATACAACCGTATTACTTGAAATATAATTATTTTCTGTTAAATATTGTTTCACATCGTCAAAATTTATCGTTTGACCGATTGACAACTGCAAAACACCCTTATCAAAAAATGACAGAGGGGGAACTTTCTGCATCAAAGCTGCAACTGTTGTTAGAACCAAAACAGGTTGTTTCAATGTCTGTTTCTGTTTAATTTCTTTTAATGTTATCAGGGTATTGATACGTTCTCCGATAATTTCAGATTTAGGTGAAACCCTGTCGTATGGAACAGTATCCCAATTCGGGAAAACCAATATTCGTATATCAGGATTCATTAAAGCAATTGTTTCTTGCAAAAAAGATAACTGCCTGTCATTAGCAACAACATGACAGTGAACAGATGAATTTTGTAACAGGCGTTTTAAAACAATTCCCTGATAACCATTCGGTATGCCACAAAGTGAAATTTTTTCATACATTGTTAGAAGAAATTAAATCCGACCGTAAATAACTTTTCTGCTTCACGCACTTTTCCCCGTTCCACAAATAAAATGACCAAATCCTGTTTTTGAATGATAAAGTCTTGTTGAGGAATCATAAATTCACCGTTTCGCACGACACCGGCAATCACAACTCCTGTCGGTATTTTGATTTTTCCCAAGGGCGCATGTGTGATTTTCGATGTTTCCAATGCTTCCACTTCCAAAATCTCACCAATACCGGATTGAATAAAGTAATCGCTTTTAACACGACCTTTTCGCATGTGTTGCAAAATAGCAGAAACAAGAACAGAGTTGGGTTCAATCGATACATCAACCCCTAATCCTGTTACTAAATCATCATACAATGGATTATGTATCAATGCACATGTTCGTTCCACACCGTTTCGTTTGGCTAACAATGATAGCAAAATATTGCTTTCATCAGATTGAGTTGTCGCAATAGCAACCTGATAATTGGACAATTTTAAATCATCAACCAGTTTATCATCTAAACCATCACCATGGATAACCAATGTATTTTCCAATCTTTCGGCAATGTAACGAGCACGTTCCTCATTCATTTCAACGACCGTTACATCTTGGGCATATGATGTGTGTTCCAACAATCTGGCTAATTGATAACCCACCTTTCCACCCCCAAAAACCACCATATATTTGGGTGAAATTGTTTCATAAGCGAAGATATCCAAAATTGGTTCAACGTGCTTGGAATCAACCACAAAATAAACATCATCACCAACACGCAAAATGGTGTCTTCCAAAGACCTTAACCGTTGACGACGTTTAATGGCAACAAACTGAATGCTGAAACCTTCCGTTAATGTTCTTAATTCACGAACGGTTTTCCCGACAAGAGGTGATGTCTTACGACATCTTAATCCAATCAATTTTGCAACACCATCTGATAAATTAAAGAAATCAACCGAATGTGAAACGGATAAATTTTCCAACACACGACGAGCCGTTTCCATTTCCGGCGATAAAACAACATCAATACTTAATGACTGTAAAAAAGATTTATATTTCTGAGACATATATTCGCTTGCTAAAATACGAGCAATTCGTGTCGGAATATTAAAAATTGACCGAGCCACACCACACGACACAATATTAGTTTCATCGGAACCGGTAACAGCGATAAAAACATCCGCCTGACGAGCACCGGCTTTTTCCAAAATAGCCGGATAAGCAGCTGAACCTTCAATTGTTTGAATATCTAATTGCTCACTTAAATTACTCAAACGACCACAGTCACTGTCAACCAATACAATATCGTTGTTTTCAGCACGCAGATATTTTGCTAATCCAACACCAATCTGTCCAGCACCGGCAATAATTATTTTCATATTCTATTCCTTTTCTTCGACTTCTTCAGCATTTGTCAAAAAAGAGTTGATGTATCGTTTTACTTTTTTTTCATCTTCTTCAAGATATATATTTCGACAAAATTGTGCAACATCTTTTTTACCGCGAGCATACCACGCCAAGTGTTTTCGGGCAACATATAAACCATGCCGACCATAATAATGCAACATTAAATCCAAGTGTTCTAAAACAATCTCACTTAAACAAAATGATGGTTTCTGTTTGGTTTCTATCTCCTGCAATAACCATGGTTTACCCAAAATACCCCGTCCAACCATCATACCGGCAAAACAACCGACCTGCTGAATCCGGGTTGCACTGGAAATATCTGTAATATCACCATTAGCAATAATTGGAACAATGTTTAAATGTGCCATCTGCACCATTTTGGCAACATCTGCTTCTCCGGAATAGCCCTGTTCTCGTGTCCGTCCATGTATGGTTATATGAGAAACACCGGTTTGGCTCATTTTTTGAACAAATTCATCAATTGTGATGTGTTGTGCATCCCACCCTAAACGTGTTTTGACACTCACCGGAACAGAAACATTTTCCCTTATCCGCTCCACCAATCGACAAGCTCTGTCAATATCTTTCATTAAAGCCGCACCACTCCCGTTGGAAATCAGTTTTTTTACAGGACAACCCATGTTAATGTCGATACCGATTGCTCCGTTAAATTCGGCTTCTTTAGCACCTTTGATTAAATTTTCTTCATCTATTCCAACCAACTGAACAATAATATTTTTTTCATCGGCTATATGTATCATCTTACAAGTTGACGGATGACGATATGCCAATGTATTTACCCCTATCATTTCTGTATAAAGAGGCTGCATACCGAACCGACGTAACATCAAACGAAACGGTTTATCCGTTACACCGGCCATTGGAGCCGAATAGACAGGACACGTTTGCGTTACTGTCATTGAGAAACCCCTTGAACCACCCGTTTTTTCGGTTTAAACGGCTGTATTTGCGAACGAGTAGCCGACAAGGGAACATGCAATCGTTTTGATTTAAAAGCCGTTAAACCGTTTTCATGCAAAACAGTTTTATGAACCCCTCGCTCATTCATCTTTTTTTGAATTTTTGCCAATCTTTTTAACTCAACCAAATCAGGAGCATACGAATCGACATTTTCAGCCTGCGGAAACAATTGTTTCAAACCAGTTTCCAAGTACAAAACAGCCAACAGATAATCCCCTTTTCTCTTATAAATTTCAGATACTTTTAATTGTGCCTGAACATACCCGTTTTTAGCAGCTTTTGCATACCAATATAATGACTTTTCATCATCTTTTTTAACCCATTTGTTTTCGGCATATATTTCCCCTAAACGCATACAGGCATCAATATGACCTTGGTCAGCCGCTTTTTCATAAAAGGCAATGGCTTTCTTCGGATTCTGATCCACCTGTTGACCTTTATCATAAGCACGAGCAATCACAAATTGACTTTCTTCATCACCGTAATCTGCTAAACGAGCATGCCATGCTAAATCCCAATATTCTTCCGGTTGAGGTGTCATTGTATTCGGGTGTTGCTTTTGATATTTATCCAACGTCAATCGTTGTTCCATTTGTTGTTTATTGTGTGCCTTGATTTCTTGAATTTTAGCCAAATCTTCCTGACTTAATTTTGATTCATACGCTAAAACAGGCATACCAAACACTAATATGCCGAAAAATATAAAAACGATGTCACAAAAATATTTCTTTTTCATTCTTTTTGTGTTATAGCACACTTATATTAAAAAGGAAAGTAAAAATGACAAAAAAAATCACGATTATCGGAGCTGGTTTAGCCGGTTCAGAAGCCGCTTGGCAATTATTAAAAAGAAATATTCCCGTTCACATGATTGATATGCGTCCGCATCAATCAACACCTGCCCACACCACTGATTTATTTGGTGAACTGGTCTGTTCAAATTCGTTACGTTCTGATGATTCTGACATCAATGCCGTCGGCTTATTACATGAAGAAATGCGTCGTTGTGATTCACTGATTATGAAATGTGCTGATGCGACACAAGTCCCTGCCGGTGGGGCATTGGCTGTCAATCGCACAGAATTTGCCGAAATGATTACGCAAACACTTAAATCTCATCCGTTATTTTCTTTTGAAATTAAAGAATCCGGCTTGCCTGATACCGATTCGGAACAAATTATTGTTGCAACTGGTCCATTAACCAGTGACAAAATGGCTCAAGATTTGCAAAATTTAACACAACAGGATTCGCTCCATTTTTTTGATGCCATTGCACCGATTGTTTATACAGAAAGTATTGACATGAAACACGCATGGTATCAATCCCGTTATGACAAAGGGGACGGAACCGATTATTTAAACTGTGCATTAAGTAAGGATGAATACAATCAATTTATTGACGCCTTATTAACAGGTGAGAGAGTACAATTCAAGGATTGGGAAAGAAATACACCTTATTTTGAAGGATGTCTGCCTGTTGAAGTTATGGCTGAACGGGGTCGTCAAACATTGTTATTTGGTCCGATGAAACCTGTTGGTTTATCTAATCCACATGAAGACGGGCGACGACCTTTTGCCGTTGTTCAATTACGCAAAGAAAACAAACAAGGTTCGTTAATGAATCTTGTCGGTTTTCAGACGAAACTAACTTATGGGGCTCAAAAAGAAGTTTTTCGTTTGATACCGGCACTTAAAAATGCTGAATTTGCCAGAATGGGGGGAATTCACAGAAATACTTTTGTTTGTGGCCCTCGTGTATTAACGGAAAAACTACAACTTAAACAACGCCCTAATATCAAATTAGCAGGGCAATTAACCGGTTGCGAAGGTTACATTGAAAGTGCCTCAATCGGATTACTGGCCGGTTTGTTCACTGCCCTACCCAATTTATCTTTACCACCACGAGAAACTGCTTTAGGTTCAATGTTGGCTCATATTACCATTGATGGGAAAGAAGAATTATTCCAACCAATGAATATCAACTTCGGTATTTTCCCTGAATTAGATTTATCCGCTTACACAAAAAAGGTAAAAGGACAAGACAGAAAACGTCTTTATACACAAAGAGCAAAAGAACGATTAACACACTGGTTACCAGACATAAACATGTAATAATACATGTTCTCATTTTTAAACAAACCACTCCCGAAACTTACAATGATTTTTGGGAGTGGTTTTATAAACAAAATTTAATATAAAAAATAAATTAGTAACAAAGGACATAGAAACTGCCTGTACGTTCGCTAACACCCACATTACCATGAGCGAACTGAATAAGTTGAACGCGATAAGCTTTATTATTTTCGGAGGCTAATGCTGTCCAAACATGCTTATCAACACCAAGATTCATATTGGGGCAACCACCCGACCAACTTTGATTGTTACAGGCTTCTTCCATTGTTGCCAAATGCCGTTCATTGGATTTGCACCAAGCAAAGGCACTCCACCAATTCATTTTTTGGTCACTGATACAATAATCATGCCCATTTTTACCCTTCGTTTCTACGCCACCATCACATTTAGCGTACGTCAGACTCGGTATCGTTATTGATAATATTAAAATGAATAATAATTTTTTCATGTTTTCCTCC
>JAZTVX010000023.1:0-9105 GCA_045635565.1 Alphaproteobacteria bacterium | reverse complement strand
AGCCTGTAACCGTGTTGCATTTAGTCAGGAAGCCAATGGGAAAACATCTTGGTATTGTTCCAAGTTAGCAACAGATGGGACATTTATTGATAGTACGGGCAATGTGAAAAGTTGTTCGACATCAGGCGATACGCAAATTGCCAATACCACCAAAGCAAGAAATATTTGTGAAGCAAGTGGATGCGATAGAGTTGCTCAATCAGATACAGATGGTAATTGGTGGTGTATCAAAGATTAAATACAACATAACAAATCGTTGCAAAGAAAAAAAAGAAGTTGTACAATAATCCATCAATTAAATAGAAAGGATAAATATGCAACTTCTTACTTTTTCTGATGTGAACGGTGTTGCTGATTATGTTGCACAGCACATTATCAATCAAATTAAATCGTTTGTTCCGACAATTGAAAAACCTTTTCTTGTGTTGGGTTTGCCAACCGGTTCAACGCCTATTCCTGTTTATGAACGATTAGTTACTGCGTATCAAAGAAACGAAATCTCTTTTAAAAACGTTGTGACATTTAATATGGATGAATATGTTGGCTTGACTGATACGCATTGTCAAAGTTATCATTATTTTATGTATCAACATTTGTTTCACTTAATTGATATTCCAAGGGAACAAATTTATATTCTCAATGGAGTGGCAGATGATTTGGAGTGTGAATGTCAACAATATGAAGAAAAAATCAAATCGTTTGGTGGTATTGATATTCAGTTAGGTGGTATTGGGGAAAATGGGCATTTGGCGTTTAATGAACCCGATACATCATTTGAAATCAGAACGCATAAACAACGATTGACAGATGATACAATCCAAGTAAATGCTCGCTTTTTTGATAAGATAGAAGATGTTCCGACTTATGCTTTAACAATCGGTTTGAAAACAATATTTGAAGCAAAACAAGTTATTGTGATGGCAACTGGTTTGAAAAAGTCAGATGCAGTTGCGAAAAGCATTCAAGGCAAGGTGACAACAGATTGTCCGGCCAGTATGATGCAAAATCATCCAGATGTTTTGTTCGTTTGTGATGAAGATGCTGCGTCAAAAGTTGTTCGCTAATTATGATAATTATTTTATTGGGTATGACCGACAAAAGAACCCTTTGTTTGTGCAGAGGGTTATTTTATGGCTTTAAACGTAATACTACCTGCGTAAGTAGGCATTGACTGATTGTATTATTCTATGGGGTATATTATTTTATTGATATCATAAAATATTTGTTTCGTATATCGTTTTTGCATTTGATAAGATGAAAAAAAAGCACGTCTATTGACGTGCTTTTTTTGAACAGAAAATCTTATTTTAAACAACTGTTAACTTCAGCAGCAAAATCTTCTTCTTTCTTTTCGATGCCTTCGCCCAATCCAAAACGGACAAATGATTTCAATTCAACGGGTGTTCCTAATTCTTTGGAAGCATCAGCGATGATATCTTTAACTTTTTTATCCGGATCCATAATGAAGGCTTGTTCTAAAACAACAACTTCTTCATAGAACTTACGAATGCGGCCTTCAACCATTTTTTCAATGATGTTTGCCGGTTTTCCTGATGTTTTGGCTTGTTCTTCGTAAATGCCTTTTTCGTGTGCTAATGTTTCAGCATCTACATCGGCAATGCTCAAGAAACGAGGAGCAGCAGCAGCAACGTGCATAGCAATTTTCTTACCAATTTCATTCAGTTTTGCTTGATCAGCTGTACTTTCCAATGCAACTAAAACACCGATTTTTCCTTGATTAGGAACAATAGCGGTGTGCATATACGGAACAACAACACCATTTTCAACGGAAGTAAAACCGGCACGACGTAATGTCATGTTTTCACCGATTTTAGCAATTAAAGCCGTTAATGTGTCAGCTACTGTTTTACCGTTCATATCGGCTGATTTAATAGCATCCATATCGCCTTTTTGAGCAACGGCTACTGTTAAAACATCACTTAAAAAACTTTGGAATTCAGCATTGCGGGCAACAAAGTCCGTTTCAGAATTTAATTCAACAATTGCACCGTTTTGACCGTCAACAACTACACCAACAAGACCTTGAGATGCAACACGACCGGCTTTTTTTTCAGCAACAGATAAACCTTTTTTTCTTAAAAAGTCGATTGCTTGTTCTAAATCACCAGCTGTTTCCGTTAATGCTTTTTTGCATTCCATCATACCGGCACCGGTTTTTTCACGCAGTTCTTTAACCAAACTTGCTGTAATTTCTGCCATTTTATACTCCTTAGGTAATCAATTATAAAAAAATAGTATAGAGTAGGGGAGATACCCAAAAGTAAATCCCCTTTTGAAAGTTACGGACTATTCAGCCGTTGTTTCAGCTGTAACTTCTGTTACGACTGGTTCAGCAATAGCACCCAAATCAACACCGGCTGCTTTTAATTCGGCTTGCATACCATCAAGAACGGCACTGCTGATTAAATCACAGTACAAGTTAATGGCACGTAAAGCGTCATCGTTGCCTGGAATCGGGTATGTAATACCATCCGGATTTGCGTTTGAATCGCAAATGGCAACAACAGGAATTCCCAATTTTTGGGCTTCTTTAATAGCCAAATCTTCTTTTGGAACGTCGATAACAAAAATTAAGTCCGGACGACCGTTCATATCTTGAATACCACCTAAAGACGCAAATAATTTTTCACGTTCACGGGAGAGATTCAATTTTTCTTTTTTCGTCAATCCTTGTAAT
Organism: Alphaproteobacteria bacterium; assembly: GCA_045635565.1. GTDB lineage: Bacteria > Pseudomonadota > Alphaproteobacteria > CAAHEQ01 > UBA3637 > RGIG4140. Next base: position 6,407 of record JAZTVX010000023.1, on the reverse strand, counting down.
TCGCCTTTTTCTGTTTTGGCATCAATTTCTTTTAAACGTTTAATGCTGGATGAAATTGTTTTCCAGTTTGTCAACATACCACCTAACCAACGATGATTAACATAGTATTGACCACAACGTTCGGCGGCAGCAGCAACAGCTTCTTGGGCTTGAACTTTTGTGCCGACGAATAAAACTTTACCACCTTTTGAAGCAACTTCACGAACGGCTTCCAAAGCACGAGCCAATAAAGGTTGTGTTTGTGTTAAATCCATAATATGGATGCCGTCACGTGTACCATAGATGTAAGAACCCATTTTTGGATTCCAACGACGGGCGTTATGTCCGAAATGTACACCACATTCCATTAACTGACGAATACTAATTGTCGGAAGAGTCATTTTTTATCCTTTCTTTTTCCGGTTTAACCTCTGCAGGGCAAGATATAAAACACCTGTTTTACACCGGAAGCGTATTTTGTTACAAAAATCGCTTTCCCCACATGTGAATTTTATGCTTAACAAATTAAGCCTGATATTTATACACTTTTTAATTTTAAATTGCAAGTAAAATTTTTAATGGTTTTCAAAATATCGTCAGGTAAAGTCATTGCATAAATAAATAGGTTGTGTTAAAATATAATAAGGGAGGGTAGCATAATGGGTGTTCGGTTTATATTGCAAAGTCCTGATGTTACAAAAAAAATGAGAAAGGAATTTGATCGACGCAACATGAATCAAAAATTTGTGAAGTGGTTGTATCGAAAAGGTTTTCTTGATGCTTATAAGGATAAAATCAATTTGGAACGTTCAAAACGGGGAAAAATTCCTCGTGGTTTTGATGTGCATCATATTGTTCCTTTGTCAGGTGGAGGCACGAATCATGTTTCTAATTTTTGTCTGATAGAACGTTCTTTGCATAAATTTATCAATAAAAAATGTTTTGAACCGGCTGTTCGGAATTTGAAAATCGGTGAAGCGGTTGATATTGATTTGCCTGATTTTCCGAAAGTTGCACTTCGTCGGGATTTTAATTCTTTTATTGACAGAAAATTGAAACATGATCGTGATAGAAATAAATTTTATCAATTTATGCGTCGATTAGAAAAAAAATAATCCTTTTTTATTTTGTTGAGAGAATTTCACTTGAAAAACAGTATTTTTATGTAGCCGCATAAATGTGGGTTTATCGAATAGAAAGAAAGGTCAACTAATTAGTAAAGTATTTAAAACTAAAATTCCCACTATGTTGATAGGGGAATTTTTATTGTGTAAATATTTTTTGCAATTATATTGCGATGTTAATATCCGCTGTTTCCATTATTTTTAATGATAATCGGATTGATTTTACCACGTGGATTTAATGCTGTTTCATGAACAATAGATCGAACGATTTCCATATCTTTTTGTGTTTTAGCATCGGCAGGAGGTAATTTTTCGGCTTCAATCCCGTAAACATCCTTAATCACTTTAAATGTATGGCGTTCTTCTTCACTCAATTCGTTGGATTCGCCCAAATAACGATTTTGACGTGAGTTGCGGTCGATGGCTTTATCTTCGTTTGATTTTGTCCCCATTTGACGTGTGAAAAGTGGTTTTGCTTCGTTTAATGTTTCACGAGAGAGGGCTTCTTCCGGTTTGATGTCAAATTCTTTGTAAAGCATTTCAACATTTTCACAAACGCCTTTAGCTGCTCCGGCAACAGAATTAAAACGACCGTCCGTCGATTGAGCAATTTCCTTAAATCCTGCAACACCCATGCCAACTCGACCGGCTCTCAAATGAGCCAGATTCTTTTTAACAACTTCCGAATCCGATTGCATCAATTCACGCAAATTTTTACGGAGTGATTCTTGTATTTTATCAAATTTTTCAACACGTTTTTTTGAATCTTTAATCAATTTCTGAAATTCAGGATCATCTTTGCCTAAATCCTTGTTTTCTGGTTTTTTTAATTCTTCCAACCCCTTCTTTTGTTCGCGGGGATCACGTTGTGTCAGTTTTTTTGTGATATCTTCTTTACGTTCTTCCGGTGTTTTAATAGGTTGTTCGGGTTGAACCGGTTGGTTGGGTTGCATTGGTTGTGCCGGACGAGATTTGTCTGTCGGGTTAGGTAGAGCCGATTCTTTGCGTTTTGTTTTTTCCTCCTCGGCTTCCTTGACCCTTTTTTCCTTTTCCTTCGCTGTCATGGCTCCACGACGGGGTTGTTCAGGTATAATTCCCTGTTCAAGAAACTTACTTCTCAAAAAGTCATCGGAAATTTGTTCCATCGGTTGAATCGTGTTGATTTCTTCACCATCTATAAATTGACGAAGTAATTCGATTTCGGCATTAACATCTCGTAATAATAACGTCGCTGTTTGAATGAAACGATTCGCAACTTCTCTGCGATGGATTAAACTGCTACGTTGTTGTTCCAATTCTTCCAACCGTTCCAGAAAATTTAAACCGTCTTCCGTCATATGTGCTCCTTTGCTATATTTGTATCCATTATATCGGATTTTTTTATATTTCGCAAGTTTTTTATAAAATTAACGGTAGGAAAAGTTTTGAAATTGATTTTTTAATGTTTGAATGAGAATATCATTTTCAAAAAACGAATCAATATCAGTAGATGCCGGTGGATTGCTATCCATATCAAATGTGCGATATTTTTGTAATGTATAGGTCTGAACTCCTGCCGCTGATAATAAATTGCCCAATTGATAAATATCTTCAATCGTTAAAAAACGAGGGTCACATGTTGTACGGACTTCATATTTTATATCTGATTGCAATAACAGATGTAAACTTTTTTGAACGATTGTGGCAAATCCTGTTCGTCCGGTTAATAAATCATATTTTTTCCAAGGAGCCTTGATATCTAATCCGACCCAGTCAATCATCGGTAGAATGTCAGATAAGCGTTCAGGATAAGCACCGGATGTATGAATGGCAACTTTGAATCCCATCCTTTTAAATGTACTGACAATAGTCATAATATTCGGTTGCATCAATGGTTCGCCCCCACTTAAAACAATGCCATCCAGTCTGTTTTTTCTTTTTTCCATGAACGAACAAACATCATCCCAATTCATTTGTCCGTCTGTTTGAATGTGAGGTTGTAAATTCGGATTATGACAAAACGGACATTTTAAAGGACAACCTTGAAAAAATATCACAGAGGCTAAATGATTGGGAAAATCAATTGTTGTAAACGGGACTAAACCGGCAATTGTAATCATTGTTTATGTTCCTGATAAAAATGCTGTTTTGTAAACTAATTATGAAAGGTACAAAAAAACGCTACACTATGTAACGTTTTTATTTTTATTATGCTGCTTTTTCATTTGTTGTGCATGATGAACAGTTGTTTTCTAAAAACCATTTTCGTTCGTTAAACTCTGATTTTTTTCCTTTGTTAAATTGGCTGTATGGACGAAAGTAACCCATAACTCGGGTCCAACATTCAACTGGTTGTCGCTCTGATTCGTTCGCATTTAAAATATCAAAATCTGTCATAAAAACTCCTTAATTTTACTAATTAGATATTACCTGTCGCTTCCATTTCACGACGTTTACGTTCAATCAATTCTTTATCGCATTTTGGACAATATTTATGTTCTCCGGCAATGTAGCCATGTTTTGGACAAATAGAATAAACGGGTGTAACCGATACATACGGTAATCGATAGTTCTGTAAAACACGTTTAACCAACTCTTTGCATGCTGTTGCCGATGAAATACGTTCATTCATGTACAAGTGTAAAACCGTACCACCCGTGTATTGTGTTTGCAAATCATCCTGATAATCAAGAGCGGTAAATGGATCGTCCGTAAAACCTGCCGGCAATTGTGATGAGTTTGTATAATACGGAGCATCTTTTGTACCTGCCTGAATGATGCCGTTGTAACGTTTTTGATCTTCACGGGCAAAACGATAAGTTGTTCCTTCTGCCGGTGTGGCTTCTAAATTGTACATGTTACCTGTTTCGGCTTGGAAATCAAGCATTTTTTCACGAATGTGCGTTAAGAATTTTTGAGCAAAACTGCGTCCCCAATCTGTTGTTATATTTTCTGCATCACCGGTAAAGTTGCGAATCATTTCGTTAATTCCATTGACACCAATTGTTGAAAAGTGACTGCGGAATGTACCTAAATACCGTTTGGTATATGGATATAATCCTCGATCCATATGCATGGAAATGGTTTTGCGTTTAATTTCCAATGATGTTTTGGCTAATTCTAATAATTCATCTAAACGAGCGTATAAGTCGGTTTCACGACCTTTGAAAACGTAACCCAAACGGGCACAGTTAATAGTAACAACACCGATTGAACCTGTTTGTTCAGCAGAACCAAACAAACCACCCCCACGTTTTTTAAGTTCTGTTAAGTCTAACCGTAACCGACAACACATAGACCGAACATCGCTGGGTTTCATGTCAGAATTCAGATAGTTTGAAAAATATGGTAGTCCGTATTTTGCTGTCATTTCAAATAAATATTCCGTGTTAGGTGAATTCCACGGAAATTCACTTGTGATGTTATACGTCGGAATAGGGAATGTGAATGGACGACCTTTCGCATCGCCTTCACCCATTACTTCCAAAAAGGCACGGTTAATCATATCCATTTCGGCTTGCAAGTCACCGTATGTGAAGTCTTGTTCTTCACCGCCAATGATAGGATGTTTGTCTTTCAAATCTTCCGGACACGTCCAGTCAAACGTTAAGTTCGTGAACGGCGTTTGTGTGCCCCAGCGTGATGGTACATTCAAATTAAAAATGAATGACTGCATGGCTTGTTTGACTTCTTCGTATGATAATTTTTCAATGCGAATAAATGGTGCTAAATATGTATCAGCTGAAGAAAAGGCTTGTGCTCCGGCCCATTCATTTTGAAGTGTACCTAAAAAGTTAATCATTTGGCTGAATGCTGATACTAAATGGCGTGGCGGTTTTGATTCCACTTTGTTGGGAACACCATTAAAGCCTTCCGTTAATAAGACTCGCAAAGACCAACCGGCACAATAGCCGGATAACATATCCAAATCATGAATATGATAATCGCCATTGCGATGGGCTTCGCCGATTTCGGGTGTATAAACGTGGTTTAACCAATAGTTTGCAACAACTTTTCCGGCAACGTTTAAAATCAACCCACCTAAAGAATATCCCTGATTCGCATTTGCATTGACACGCCAGTCGGAACGATCTAAATATTCGTTAATTGATGAAATAGCATCAACGGCTGCATGTTTATCTTGACGCATTTTTTCCCGACGTTCACGATAGATAATATAAGAACGAGCCGTTTTGTAATAATTTGATGAAATTAAAACTTGTTCAACAACATCTTGGATTTGTTCAATGGCAGGAACAATGCCAAAAGCAAATTTATGCTTTAAAACTTTGATGACTTGACGTGTTAACAACCATGCCTCATCTGTACCGAATTCATTGGTTGCTTCGCCGGCTTTTGCGATTGCAACGGCAATTTTGGAGGCGTCAAAAGCATGCTTTTCACCATTGCGTTTGATAACTTCCGTCAACGGTCCTAAATCAATATTGCTTTTTTCTTCATTTTGGATAACTTCCAACATGTTGTACTCCTTTTTGTGCGTTTCATACTATATATTGTATTAAAGATGTTTAATTGTTTTTTAGTCAACAGCGATTAGCATCAATTGTCAATCACTTTTTGACATCGAAAAGATTTTTTTTAGAACTATTTAAAAAACAACTATTTTTTTTATAGATTTTACATCTGCGTTTTTGGACGGATTTGACAAAAAATGAAAGAGGTGAAAATATTTTAAAGAGTGATTTTAAAGTTTTTCATAACTCGTTGAAAATAAAATCTTTTGTTTGTCTGAATGATTCGTTTAAAAAAAAGTATGTTTAAGTGAAAAAAAGACTTGCAAAACAGATAAAAAAACTATATAAGGAACAGGTATTATTGCGAGTGTAGCTCAATGGTAGAGCGGAAGCTTCCCAAGCTTAAGACGAGGGTTCGATTCCCTTCACTCGCTCCAAAAAAAAACCGACGGTTCCGTCGGTTTTTTTTGTGAGCAGGGGATCGAACCCGACCAGAGGGTTCGTTCACGCAGTAGATGTCCTGTAAGGACAGTCCGAACGATAGAGAGGACGAGGGCTGATTAAGCCCGAGCATTCCCTTCACTCGCTCCAAAAAAAAACCGACGGTTTCGTCGGTTTTTTTTGTGAGCAGGGGATCGAACCCGACCAGAGGGTTCGTTCACGCAGTAGATGTCCTGCAAGGACAGTCCGAACGATAGAGAGGACGAGGGCAGGTTAAGCCCGAGCATTCCCTTCACTCGCTCCAAAAAAAACCGACGGTTTCGTCGGTTTTTTTTGTGAGCAGGGGATCGAACCCGACCAGAGGGTTCGTTCACGCAGTAGATGTCCTGCAAGGACAGTCCGAACGATA
>JAZTVX010000022.1:0-12167 GCA_045635565.1 Alphaproteobacteria bacterium | reverse complement strand
GTCCAAGAAGCCCATCTGGCTTATGCGAATCAACAAGGGCGAGAAAGTACCGAAGAAACAAACTGGATACCGGTCAATTTTACACCAAAATGTGGATACGATATGTTCACGGGAAAAGATGAAGACGGAGATACCTTTGTTCTGGTTGCCGATGTTGACAAAGAGATGTGTCAAATGCTGATGCAATTGGGTAATAACGATGCCTTATCTTTTTATCAACAGGTAGAACTCGAAGAAACCAATGTAACCCTTTTAACACAATGCCCTACCGAACCACTTGATATTATTTTTGCGTTTGAAGGGACACGAGCCCCCGGTAAAGATTGCAAAACGAATGATGATTGTGCCGATTCGGCGGGTGGATATTGCCATGCTGAAACGGGCACCTGTTATGATTGTCCTGACGGAAAAGAACCCAACGAGTCTCATACATTTTGTAATCCGATTTGTGATACGGAAACAGAAAGCGAATGTTGGCTAGATGAACGTCGGTGGTGTTGTGGAGGCAATACGATTTGTGGCGAAACGGCTGATGAATGTGTTGAATCAGATGGTTTTTGTAAATATTCGTTTCAAAACATGGATATGCCACCAATTAAAGCCGATTGTTCATATCAAGTATCTGATACAAAAGTGACAATAAGTACTAATTGTTCATTTAAGGTGTCAGAAATAATAACAAATGAGATGGTAACAGAAGATAAAGGTTGTCCACCAGAGCAATATTGCTATTTGTCGTTTGCGAATAATACGTGTAGTAGTTCTGTTCAAAATAATCACACCGGAATCATATATGGTGTTTGTGCTGTTATGGATGATGTCAATCCGTCTTGTTCAGTTAACATACCTGATGGATCGGCAATAATTGAAGTTGTTGATGACCCATGTCCGCCAAGTCAATATTGTTATCTATCATTTACTTCCGAAGCATGCAGGGGTCAATCTGTTTCAAATCAAACAGGGAGGATTTTTGGAGTTTGTACTGATATGGAAAGTGTCAATTCAATGTGCAAAATAAAAACCCCAGATTGGGAAAAAACATTTTCCGTTCAAATAGATTGTCCGAAACAACAATATTGTTATTTAGCGTTTAAATCCAAAGGGTGTACTAATAAAATTGATTCAAAAGGTAGTAATCCACTTTGGGGTGTATGTTTGGATATGGATTACGATTTGAGTGATTTGGAAGAATGTCCGACAGGAGAATAACAATCAAAATTTAAATAACCAAAAACAAACGGAGGAGAAAATGAAAAAATTATTATTGATATGTGTTTTTTCAGTTACATTACCAAACATAGTGTTTGCTAAATGTGATGGGGGAAGAGAAATTAAAAGCACCGCAGATAATCATGTTTATTGTGTAAGCAACAATAAAGCAATGAACTGGTGGAGTGCGTTTGCTTGGTGCAAAGCAAATGAACGGCGTTTGGCAACCATAGAAGAAGTATGTAATAATCGAGGCTGGGCTAATGGTTGTGGTGGTTTAAATGGAGCTGGTGATGTATGGCTATGGACAGCAACGCCCTATGGTGATGATTCAGCTTATGATGTTCATTGGGGAACTGTGGCTACCCCTCAACGTAAAAATAATCATGCGGCCTTATGTTATTAACGCTGTTTTTAAATACTATTTATACAAGATTAAATCCGTCTTTTACAGGCGGATTTATTATAAATAAAAATAATGTGAATAAGGCATTTATATTATTATGATACCTTTTCCGTTATGATGAACATCACCCCCTACCGTCATGCTGAACTCGTTTCAGCATCTCATCGGGTTGTGGCAAGGTGCTTTATCGTCAAAAGACCCTGAACCCAGTTCAGGGTGACGTATAATTCACACATTCTCGTCATGCTGAACTCGTTTCAGCATCTCATTGAGTTGTGGCAGAGTGCTGTGTTGTCAAAAGACTCTGAATCAAGTTCAGAGTGACGTGGAGGAGAGGCAAGGTGCTGTATCTCGAAAAGACCCTGAAACAAGTTCAGGGTGACGTGGAGGAGAGGCAAGGTGACGAGAGGATGGACAGAATGCCTTATTGCTAAAAAAAACACGCCCCTACCGTTATATTGAACGCCTACCGTTACCGTCATGCTGAACTCGTTTCAGCATCTCATCGAGTTGTGGCAAGGCGCTTTATCGTCAAAAGACCCTGAATCAAGTTCAGGGTGACGTGGAGGAGAGGCAAGGTGCTATGTCATTAAAAGACGCACTCACTTTCCGTCATGCTGAACTCGTTTCAGCATCTCATCGAGTTGTGGCAAGGTGCTATGTCTCGAAAAGACCCTGAACCAAGTTCAGGGTGACGTATAATTCACACATTCTCGTCATGCTGAACTCGTTTCAGCATCTCATCGAGTTGTGGCAGGGTGCTTTATCTCAAAAAGACCCTGAACCCAGTTCAGGGTGACGTATAATTCACACATTCTCGTCATGCTGAACATGTTTCAGCATCTCATCGGGTTGTGGCAAGGTGCTTTATCTCAAAAAGACCCTGAACCAGTTCAGGGTGACGTGGAGGAGAGGCAAGGTGCTGTATCTCGAAAAGACCCTGAAACAAGTTCAGGGTGACGGTGTATGTATGTCAGGGTGACGAGAGGGTGGACAGGGCAATAACAGTGATTAGGGTACGTACCATTCAAAATGAAATAATTTTTCAATTCAATAACATTTCAAATAAATATCAAACATAAATAACTAATAACAAACGGAGGAAAACATGAAAAAATTATTATTCATTTTAATATTATCAATAACGATACCGAGTCTGACGTACGCTAAATGTGATGGTGGCGTAGAAACGAAGGGTAAAAACGGGCATGATTATTGCATTAGTGACCAAAAAATGAACTGGTGGAGTGCTTTTGCTTGGTGTAAGGCTAACGAATGGCATCTGGCAACGTTGGATGAAGTATGTAATAATCAAAGTTAATGGTTGCCCCAATATGAATCTTGGCGTTGATAAGCACGTTTGAACAGCATTAGCCTCCAAAAATAATAAAGCCTATCGTGTTCAACTTATTCAGTTCGCTCATGGTAATGTGGGTGTTAGCGAACGTGCAGGCAGTTTATATGTCCTTTGTTACTTATATTAAATTTTGCTTATAAAACCACTCCCAAAAATCATTGTAAGTTTCGGGAGTGGTTTGTTTAAATAATCCATATGACAAATTTGAAAGTCTATTTTTCATCAGAAAATTTGAAAGCCTGACTTTTTTGATTGAGTTCTTGGGTAAGTTTGGCAACATCTCCCTTATTCTTTTGCAGGAACGAGGCATATTCATTTCGATAACTCATTGCCATACTGACACCCTCGACAACAATGTCAACAATTTTATATTCGTTGTTTTTTTCACGAACACGCCAAATAACTTCAACCGGTGGATTGTTTTGGATAACACTATCAACATACAATTGATCTTTCTGAGCCGGACGGGAACCCGTGAACACAATTTGTTGACCGTTATACATATTAAATTTATCAGCCCATGATTTTGTTGAGAAATCCATAAAGGCTTCTATGAATGCTTCTCTTTCAGCGGGAGTTGTTTTTCGCCAATAAACACCTAAAACAAATTGACCGATAGATTTCAAATCCAACGCCTGATGAAATTTAGACTGAAACAAATTCAGTTTTTCCGTCATGGGTTTATCGGCTGCCAAAACATCAATAATCATGTCATTTGCCAAAGTTTCAACAAATGTAACGGCTTTTTGCGAATCGGCACAGACACTGGTCGAATACATCAATAAGCCAATGATAAGTGTTAAGATTTTCTTCATAATGCTACTCCTTATTCAAAATCATCAAAATCCATGTCAAATTCATATTGTTTCGGTGTTTCCGTTTCGGTATGACCCAACGCATCATTGATAACTTTTTGTCTGTTTTGACGACTCATCGACCGAACGGTTGCATAATAATCTGTTGACGAACGGTGTAAATTATCTAAAAATTCAATTGAACGTTCCCGCATTTGAATGTAATTACCAATTGTTAAAGGATATGATGTCCAAGGCGTCATCATGGTGATTAAAACAGACGGCGGGGTCACAAAATTACCAGCCGTTCCTAAGGCATCACGAGGATTAGATGGCCCCATCAACGGTAAAACAAGATAGGTATCGCTTGTTTCCCAACCCCAAACAGCCAATGTTTGCCCAAAATCGTTATCGTATTTAGGAATATCCATATCGGAAGCAACATCCATCAACCCAAAAAATCCCCAAAAAGTGTTCGCTAAAAATCGTTTGAGGGCATTAGATGTTTTGATCGGATTGGCTTGTAAGACACCATTTAAAACATTACGGGTTTCATCCAGATTGTCATAAAAATTAGTAACACCCGTACGCATGGTTTGCGTCGTAACAGCACGATATCCACGTGCTGTCGGTTTCAATAATGTTTCATCAACTAAGTTATTAAATGCAAAAACAGTCCGATTCATCGGTTCTAAAGGGTCGTTTGTTTCTTCATATATTTTTAACTCTTCCGGATCGATAGGCTTTGTTGCACACGAACAACAACAAAAAAGAATCCCGAATAAGACACCCAAAAGAATATGCTGTTTCATTTAGACCTCACTTTGAACATTACCTTGCTCAATCAGTTTCATTTGATTTTCAATTTCGGGCAATACATCATCAACTGATTTAACAAAAGATAATAATTTCAATTGATAAGGCTTAACAAAACCTTCCCCTATCATTTCGTAAATAAATTGTTCCAGCGTGTTGTAAAAACCGTCAATATTAACAACAATAATAGGTGCTTTGATTAAATTCAATTGCCGAAGCGTTAAAACTTCAAACAATTCATCCATCGTGCCAAACCCTCCCGGTAAAATACAAATGGCATCAGATTGATCGACCATAGACACTTTGCGTTCAGCCATTAAATCCCAAACTTCAAATTTATTAGCCCGTTGAGCAATAGCTTCCGGTTTTTCAATATCATACAATTCACGAATGGTTGCACCAATGACATAACCATTTTCCGAAAAAGCCCCGTCAGCGACTGACCCCATTAAACCGGTCGTACCGGCTCCATAGATAAGTTTAATATCATTTTGAGCCAAAATTTCGCCCAAACGATGGGCTTCTTGCATGTAAATTGCTTTCCGACCGGGACTTCCTCCACAAAAAACAGCCACAGAATTAAGAGTGCTCATATTTTTTCCTTGCTTTTATCAATAAATTATTTAATACTTCTAATAAATATGATATATAATATCGTATAATCCAAAAAGGTCAAGACAAATTTATAAGGATACAGAATGAAAAAATGTGCATTTGCTTTACTTTTTACGTTATTGGCTCAAAATTTATCTGCACAGGAAGCCATTCCGCTGTTTGCTGATTCTTCTTTTGAACCGACACAAACAGTTACTCAAAAACAACTGTCAGCACAAAAAACTGTTGTACCGACTAATAAAGGAGTGTCAAATCCCTCAGGTAACGTTGTCAAGCAGACAACGCAAACAAAACGTCGTCGTTTAGGACGTGAAGCCGAACCATTAACAAAGTTAGTGATTGCTCCATTCCCGAATACAACGATTGAAATCGATTCTCGGGCTTCTATGACACAGGAAAAAACACATAATAAAAAATTCACGGAACAAAATATTTCAGAAACCGAATTGATTAAACGTGAAGCCCCTGTTACAATGACCGAATCGGCTGATGAACGTACCAAGCAAATTATGGGGGAAAAAATCCGTGCCGGTGCATTGAATCGTCATGACGTATCAAAATTCAAAGTCGCCGGTTTGCGTTTAGGTATGGATACGGAAACAGTGTATGAAGAAATGGCTGAACTCGGATATACATTGGCACGTGTTGAAAAATCAATTCCACTGTTTAGAACCAGTCATTACGACACAATTTGTCGGCAAAAACATAACTTGACGATTTTAAGTGACATTCGTCAATGCGTATTAAATTATGCCGAACAAGATGAAGTTCACTATGTATTTCGTGAAACATACGAACGGCCACAATCCAATGAAACGGTACAGGTATCTTATTCCACACCAGACACAATGAATGTTGCCTATAAAATTGTTTATAAAAGCAAGGGGGATAATTCCTTGGGAACAAGCCGACCCAGTTTAGCCAAAAAACAACAACGCCATGAAGAATTTTGGAACATGGTTTTTGATGCATACGGATTGCCGGATGAAAATGATACAATTTTGTGGGGTAATCCAAATACGGTTTATATGCGTGCCTTAATGCGTGGAACAGCACAAGATGCTTATGTTTTTATGGAAGACCGTTTGATACAGGACAAAGATTATGAAGCGGCTCAAACGGCTTTTAAAACGTTACGTAAACCATCAACGTTCACATTAACCGGCGTTGTTGAAGAAGAAACAGAAGAATAAAAGGATAACACATGTTAGAAGGTTTCAATATTAGTCGTTATTTGATTAACTACACACAGTTGGCAAAATCACGTCGATTGAAAAACTTGGTTGGTCGTCAGGAAGAATTAGAACGTTTGATACATGTTCTTATGCGTAGTACAAAAAGCAATCCGGTTGTTGTCGGAACAAATGGTATCGGTAAAACAGCATTGATTGAAGGATTGATAAACTTTATGGCATCAGACGGTGTTCCACTGTCTTTAAGTGATAAAGAAGTGGTCGGGATTGACCTGCCAAAAGTCATGTTGGATACCACATCGGAAGCACAGTATAATGAACTCTTAAAACGGATTATACAAGTCATCGTTGATAGTAACAAACAAAAAATTTTGTATTTAAAAGATTTAAGTTTATTGGTTCACACAGACACCAATCCAGAAAACAAAGAAACGGCAAAATTTTTAAAACTGTGTTTATCATCTGATCAAATTATGATTATTTTGGAGGCTGATACAACGGGTTATGTTTCTTATGTTGAAAAAGACGGGTCTGTCATGGCTCGTCTTCAACCGGTAATGATTGATGAACCGAATTTAGATGAAAGTATAGCCATTACCCGTGTTCGTAAACGTTACTTTGAATTACATTATGATGTCATTATTCCGGAAGAGAGCGTTCGAACGGCCTGTCAATTATCGCATCGCTATATCAAACAACGGGCTTTCCCGTCCAAAGCATTGGATTTGCTTGATGATGCTTGTAGTTTATTAAAGATGGATGCCGAAAAAGGGATTCCAGGGGCAAATTCTTTGGTTTTAACACCAAATTATTGTTATCGGACGGTTGCCGATTGGACGGGAATTCCTGTTGAAAAAGTTGATGCTGAAGATAAGCAACGTTTAGCAACGGCTGAACAGTATTTGAAACGACGTGTTATTGGACAAGATTCGGCAGTGACAGTTGTCGCAAATGCGTTGCGTCGCTCTCGTTCCGGGTTGCAAGATCCAAATCGTCCGATTGGTTCATTTTTATTTATTGGTACAACAGGTGTTGGTAAAACAGAGTTGGCCAAATCGTTAGCTGAGTTTATGTTTAACGATGAAACGGCTTTATTGCGTTTAGATATGTCGGAATACATGGAAAGAACATCTATTTCTCGCATGATTGGACCGGCTCCGGGTATGCCCGGATATGAAGCCGGTGGTTTCTTGACTGAATCCGTTCGCTTAAAACCGTTCCAAGTTGTTTTGTTTGACGAAATTGAAAAAGCCCACTTGGATATTTTAAATTTGATGTTACAATTATTGGACGAAGGTCGTTTAACGGACAGCAAGGGAGTCACGGTTGATTTTAGAAACACGATTATCATTTTGACATCAAACGTTGGTGCAAATTTACCCAGTTACCAACGGGTTGAAAAGTTGAGTGAATACTTTAAACCGGAATTTTTAAACCGATTAGATGATGTTGTTTCATTCCACCAATTAAATGAAGAAGACTTGCGTAAAATTGTTGATATTCATTTGAATAAATTGTTAAAACGAGCACAATCAGCCGGTTATAGCATTACGGTTGCCGATTCGGCAAAAGACTGGTTTGTTGATGAAGTCTTTACGTCAAAATTTGGTGTCCGTGCGTTGAAACGCTTGATTCAAAATCAGGTCGAAAATCCATTGTCCTTGTTAATTATGCAAGAAAAGGTCAAAGTCGGACATGAAGTTTTCTTAAATGTTGATAAGTCTGGTCGTAAACTGCAAATTTACACACGCAGTGCGTTATCGGGTGTCGGATTTGACGAAGCCTCCATTGAAACACCTGCAATGGAAGAACAGACTAACGATAAAGAAGTCGAACCAATATCTGAAAAAACACCAGCCAAAAAAACGAAAAAAGAAACACATAAGAAATAATGATGGCATTGGCGAAACGGAATAACCAACGGCGACAAGACACACAGACAGATAAGACCCGTATATCTCAAGATTTATTGGCGTGGTTTCGGTTGTATGGACGGGATTTGCCTTGGCGTGTCAAAGGTAAAGCACATAGTAATCCATACATGGTATGGATTACTGAAATTATGTTGCAACAAACAACAGTCAAAACGGTTCATGACTATTTTTACCGTTGGATGCAACGGTTCCCGACGATAGAAGATTTAGCCAACGCCCATTTAGAAGATGTTTTGTTAGCATGGCAAGGGTTAGGCTATTATACTCGTGCAAAAAAAATACATGAATGTGCTCAGATTTTAATGCATACGTATCAAGGACAAATTCCTGATGAACGGGACAAATTACTTAAACTCCCCGGTATTGGACCTTATACGGCATCCAGCATTTGTGCATTTGCTTTTAATAAGCCCGAAACAGTTGTTGACGGCAATGTGATTCGGGTTTTGGCTCGATTATTTGGATTAACACATGAAGTTACCAAAGAAGAAATTTATACTCTCGGACAAACGCTAACACCGCCATCAGAAGGGGCTGATTATGCTTCTGCTATTATGGATTTAGGCGCAACTGTTTGTACGCCGATAAAACCATTATGCGAACAATGTCCGTTTAAAAATTATTGTGTTGCTAATCAACAAAACTTAACGGATGTGATACCTTTAATTAAAAAGCCGATAAAGAAAATTAAAACAGGATTTGTTTATCTGATACAAAATAAAGCAGGAGATTTTTATATTGAAAAACGGGAAGGGAAGGGACTTCTTTCCGGCTTATATGAATTTCCATGGCAGGAAACTCAAGATTCGTATCCCTTGTTTAATCATGAATGTTGGCAGAAAACAAACACAAAAGTAACACATACATTTACGCATTTTACATTGACATTGACAATTGTACGCTTACAGATAAATAACGAAAGTATCCCGTCTTTAAGAGGAGAATTTGTTCCTGTATCCAATTTTAAAAACTATCCTTTCTCTACATTGATGAAGAAAGTGATGAAGCATTTGATTGAAAATAAGAAGTGATAATGTATTTAAATAATGATATTAGATGATTACAATAATAAAAAAACAGGAGATTTCTCCTGTTTTTTTTATTATTTATATCAATTATGAAAAAGCAACGCCATCTGCATCATGGGTTACGGTACATATATCCACTAATACCCAAATCATTACAACAAAAACGGGAATAACTAAAAGGCAACCCGGAAATACACACAAAAGTTGTGCAATTGCTTTCTTTTTATATCCGGCATAAAAATTGTGGATACTCAGTCCGCCAAGAAATATAGCTAAAAGAATATAGATTAATCTGGATTTTTGCATTTTTAAATTTCCTTTTTCAATATACTAAAAATTAGAATAAAGTAGGTTAATTACATCTACATCCGATATATTACAAAAATATCGCTCAAATTTCAAATAATTTTTTATGTATGACATAACATATTTGTTATCGTGCTAATCAATATCAAAAATGTATGTATATTACAAGTTTGTTAAGTTATGCAATATCCTTCAACGATGTTAATTTCATCATCTGTCAAATTGTAAAGTTTATAAACCATCGTATCTATTTGCTTATCGGTTACATCTATGGTGGATTTAATGGCTTTTGCTTGTTGTGATAAACGATTGAAACGGTCATGCCAATCGTCTTTTAAAGTACCATTTAACATGATTTTTTTTCAAGAATTTATGTTAACAATAATCAACATAAAAACGGGTTGTGAAAATTCCACAACCCATTGAAAAATATTTTTTTCGTATTCGTTCCAATTAACGTTTTGAGAATTGGAAGCGTTTGCGAGCTTTTGATAAACCCGGTTTTTTACGTTCAACAACACGAGAGTCGCGTGTTAAGAAACCGGCACGTTTCAAAGCCGTGTGCAATTCCGGTTCAAATAAGTCTAAACAACGGCTGATACCATGACGTAAAGCATAAGCTTGACCGGATAAACCACCACCACAAACATTACATTGAACATCGAATTGACCTTCACGGTTTGTAACGGCAAACGGTTGGTTGATAATCATACGCAAAACCGGACGTGGGAAGTAATCTTCCAATGTACGACCGTTAACAGTGATGTTACCTTTACCCATTTTGATAATAACACGAGCAATAGCGTCTTTTTTCTTACCAACGGATTGAGAACGACCCAAAGCATCTTTCTTCGGTGCACGGACAACCGGAGTGGCTTGTTCAGCAGAAGCGGAAACTTCTTGTTTCAAATCTTCTAATGTTGCTTTTGTTTGTTTTGTAGCCATTATGCACCTCTTTTATTTTTACGGTTTTTAGAAGCAATATCCAAAACGATTGGATTTTGTGCTTGGTGTGTGTGTTCAGGACCAACGAAAATACGTAATTTACGCATTTGTTGACGACCCAATGAATTACGTGAAAGCATACGTTGTACGGCTTTTTCTAAAACACGTTCCGGATGTTCTTCCAATTGTTTTGCAACGGAAACACCTTTGATACCACCAACGTAACCTGTGTGGTGATAATACATTTTTTGATCTAATTTATGTCCTGTTAATTGAACTTTTTCGGCATTTACAACAACAACATAGTCACCGCAATCTTGGTTCGGTGAGAAACATGGTTTGTTTTTACCACGTAAAATTGTTGCAATCTGGCTGGCTAAACGACCCAATACCAAATCTGTTGCGTCAATCATATACCATTTGACGTCACAGTTTGCCGGATTAAGTGTTTTTGTTGTTTTCATTGTCATTTTAATAATCCTTTTCATCTGATAGACGCACATTTATACACTTTTAAAAAATATTTGTCAAGCACTTTTTGTTTGTTTTTTAAAGATTTTTTTATATGGTACTATAATGCCATATTTTAAACATCTTGTTTTTCAAATACAAATCCTTTTTATGGCGTTTTTTTAATGAATTATATAAAAACATTGACTTTTAGACAGAAACAAAATAGAATGGTTGTGTCAGATAATCGGATAATCGCTGATATTTTTTATTGGAGGAAAGTCCGGGCTTCACGGGAACACGATACCGGATAACGTCCGGCCGAGGTGACTCGAGGGATAGCGTCATAGAAAAAAAACCGCCATATAAAGTATGGTAAGGGTGAAACGGAGGGGTAAGAGCCCACCGCAAATCAAGCGATTGATTTGGCAGGACAAGCCCTATCGGAAGCAAGACCAAGAAACGACGGCACATGATACATGTTAAAAGGAGTGTTCCTGCTCTGCCGGCAAAAGGTAGGTCGCTGGAGGTAGATAGTAATATTTATCCAAGACGAATGATTATCTAAAACAAAACCCGGCTTATGGATTATCTGACATTTTTTCATTAAATTAAGTTTATCTGTTTTTATATTTTAAAAAGGCGTAAATATTCTTTTTAATATTTCAATTATCATTTGAAAAGTGCTAAATGACTTAATCTTTATTATTTTTTATCAGGTTATTTACACATTTTTGCGATGAATAATATAACGAATCAATTTTTAAATGATATCTAAAAACAGAAAAATGAATTGTTTATTTACATCTCGAACACACAAAAAATGATAAAAAAAGCTCGCTACCGAACGCCAAAACCTATTCAAAAATAAGTCTTAAAAATCAATATGTTCTCAATAAAAAACGTGTCAAAAAAAGGTACGTTATTTTTCCCATATTATGATGCAAAATACCTCTTGTCAACTAAAAAATACAATTATCTGATTTTTATATCTTTTTTACTTCACTAAAAGCCCTGTCCGTTCATCAAAAAAAAGCGTCAAAAAAACGTACCTTTTTTTGACACGTTTTTTTAAGAGAAGGTTTTGATTTTTTGAGATTATTTTGACGGAGGT
>JAZTVX010000021.1:0-103306 GCA_045635565.1 Alphaproteobacteria bacterium | reverse complement strand
TAGCTGAACAAGGGTGAGAAAGTACAGGCGAAATAAACTGGATATCGGTCCATTTGATGTTCATCGGAAAAGATGAAAACGGCGATAACCTTTGTTCTGGTTGCCGATGTTGATAAAGAAATGTGTCAAATGCTGATGCAATTGGGTAAGCGATGCCTTGTTTTTTTGTCAACAGGTAGAACTCGAAGAAACAAATGTTACCTTGGTAACACAATACCCCATCGAACCACTTGATATTATTTTTTCATTTGAAAGGATAAGAGCCTTCGAGCTACATTTTTATATTACTCTCTCAAAAGATTAAAATCCACCCAATGGGTGGATTTTTTTCATTATAATTTTTATCATTTAGAGAAAGGGAAATGATATTTAAACATTTTCTGGTTGAATACCATCTTCTTTATTTTCTGTATTTTGTTCATTGCTGATATTTTCTTGTTTTTCAGCAATCAATGTTTGCATTTTTTTTGACCTTTCTCCTTTATATGGCTTGCCAACGGAAGGTACTGTTCCCCGTGCCTTGTATATTGGTTTATCTTCCTTGATACGAATGGGATTTCCAGCCAATAAATCTTTGATTTCTTCACCGGATAACGTTTCATACTCAATTAAACCTTGGGCCAGACAATCCAATTCATGACGATATGTTTTTAAAATATTTTCGGTTCTTTTATATGCTATATCAATGATTTTACGAATTTCCAAATCCACTTTTAAAGCCGTTGAATCTGAAACATTTTTTCGTTTGGATATGCTATATCCTAAAAAGACTTCATCTTGTGGTTCATCGTATGCAATCGGACCGAGTTCATCACTCATGCCCCATTCACTGACCATTTTACGGGCAATGGTGGTGGCAACTTGAATATCATTACTGGCTCCAGTTGATACACCTTCTTTACCTAATATCATTTCTTCGGCAATGCGACCGGCAAATAAAATACTCAACCGACTTTTTAAATAAGTCATACTTTGAGAGTATTTATCTTTTTCAGGTAGTTGCATCGTTACACCTAAGGCTCTTCCCCGAGGAATAATTGTTACTTTATGAAGTGGATCAGATTCCGGTAAATGCAAAGAAACAATGGCATGACCGGCTTCATGATAAGCGGTCATACGTTTTTCACTTTCATCCATGACAAGTGATTTTCGTTCGGAACCCATCATGACTTTATCTTTTGCATCTTCAAATTCCTGCATAGTTACCATAGTTTTATTGCGACGGGCAGCCAGTAATGCGGCTTCATTGACAAGATTTGCCAAATCAGCGCCCGAAAAACCGGGTGTACCACGTGCTATGACGGGTAATTTAACATTCGGAGCCAATGGTACTTTTTTGACATGTACTTTTAAAATGGCTTCACGTCCGTTAATATCTGGATTTGAAACGACAATTTGTCTGTCAAACCGACCGGGACGCAACAACGCAGGGTCAAGAACATCAGGTCTGTTAGTTGCTGCGATTAAAATAATGCCTGAATTTTCTTCAAATCCGTCCATTTCGACCAATAATTGATTGAGCGTTTGTTCCCGTTCATCATTTCCACCACCTAAACCGGCTCCACGATGACGACCGACAGCATCAATTTCATCAACAAATACAATACAGGGTGCAGATTTTTTTGCTTGTTCAAACATATCTCGAACACGAGAAGCACCGACCCCGACAAACATTTCAACAAAATCCGAACCGGAAATGCTGAAAAATGGTACACCGGCCTCGCCGGCAATAGCACGAGCCAAAAGTGTTTTACCCGTTCCCGGAGGGCCGACTAATAAAGCACCTTTTGGTATTTTACCCCCCAATCGCTGAAATTTAACCGGAGCCTTTAAAAAATCAACAATTTCTTGTAATTCTTGCTTGGCTTCTTCAATGCCTGCAACGTCCTCAAATGTGACTTTTTCTTTTCCTTCCAATAACTTGGCTTTTGATTTTCCAAAACTCATAGCCTTGCCGTTGCTGGATGCCATTTGCTTCATCATAACAATCCACAAACCGGCAAATAATAAAATCGGAGCCCAAGCCAATAAACTGACAAACCAACTAGATTCACCCGTATCAATTGGAACGGCTGTAATTTGTATATTGTTTTTTTGCAACAATGGAACCAAACCGGCATCTTCCGGTGCATAACTTTCAAATTGTTTATCGTCTTTAAGTGTCCCACTCAACGATTGTCCTTTGATTTCAACAGTTGTAATTTCCCCTTTTTCCACTGCTGAAACAAATTCAGAGTAGGTCATTTTCTGTAATTTACCGTTATTTTGGTTCGGTGCTGTCATTTGAGCAATGGTTATGACAACAAATACGATCAAAGACCATAACAGGAAATTACGTCCTATTTTATTTTTTTGTTTCATTATCAATTATATCCTTCTGTCTGTGTCAAAAAATGAATCTGAATCATTGTATCGTTTTTTTTCTTATAATCAATTTGAATCTTCTTTTCAAGTTCTTTTTGTATGAAAACAGCTGGAAATGTTTTTTGAACAATTGCCGGTATATTTTCAATTTTTGTGATAGGGGCACTGCCTTGAACAAAACAACGCTGTTTTGCCGTAATTAAAAAACGGTCCCACCGTGTAGGTGTATTAGCTTCAATAAAGCGCCCTTTTTCCTGTGTAATGTGTTCTTTGGCAATATACAAGCCTGTTTTGTGCGGAACAAAAATACATTCACCAATAGTTGCAGAGCAGGGTAAACGAGAAGATAAATCTTCTATTGATTTCAAAGAAATATTTTTGCCCGATTGACCGATAAGGTGTATCAATCGTTCCAGTACACGTATTTGAATTTCATGATGCAATTGATGAAATGCTTCGTGAGGAAGCCGACAAAATCCCCGAAAATCAATCCATACATGGTGTGTTATAAAATCTTTTGTGTATTGCTCCAAGCAATCATCAGCCCGAGATAAACGCTGTGTCACATGATAGATATCATTAGATGAAATGCCCCATTCAGTCAACAAAGGTAAGGCTTTACGCCAGCGAACACGTGCAAACGTATCATCCTGATTCATTGTGTCTTCAAACCAGCGAATGTTTAAATGCGACAGTGTATCCGTAATTGTTTGTTTATCTACACTTAAAAAAGGACGACAAATGTGAATATTGAGAAAGCGCGTATTATGAGATATCCCTTTTAATCCTCGTAATCCACTTTTTTTAGACAAACGCATTAAGAATGTTTCTGCTTGATCATTTAGATGATGAGCAATGAATAATGATTTGATATTATTAGATAAACAGTATTTTGTTAATAGATCGTAACGTATGTGACGGGCATATTCTTCGATTCCTGTCTGTGGGATGGGTTTCGTATTGGTCAAAATAACATGCTGAATGTTTTTTTTATTCAAAAAGCAGTTAATGGCTTCTGCCTCTTTTTGGGCTTCCGAACGCAAATTATGATTCACTGTTACGGCAATCAGTTCTTTGTTATGTTGTTTAGCCCATTCTGACAAAAACAGCGTTAAGCATAAACTGTCAGCCCCACCGGATACACCAACAGCAATTTTGTTTTCATTTGATAAATCAAATGATTGCATTAAGGTATTAAAGTCTTCGTTTGTCAAAATTGACATGGGATAGCCTTATTTGCAGGATAACTTTTTCGCTTCTGCTTTTGCTCGATTTTTTAAGGTTGTTGATGCTTTTGGAAATTCAGTTGGTAAAGCCGTAAAAGCCGTGCATGCATCTTTTTTCTTACCGAGTTTATTCATTGTTAAACCGAGTTTTAATAAGTTGTCCGGTGCTTTAGAATTGTTTTTGTATTTTGTAAAACCATCAGCAAAAATACCAACTGCCTGTTCATACAAACCGCGGGCGTAATATGTTTCTCCCAACCAGTAATTTGCATTGCCGACTAAATCGGATTTAGGATAATTTTGTATGAAAGCCGTAAATGCACTTTCTGCTTTTTTATAATCACCTTTTTTCATGGCATTATAGGCTGTATCATAGGCATCTTTATCATTTTGAGATATTGTTGAAGTTGTTTTTTCACTTGTTAAATCCGAAGATAATTTAAAACGCATATCAACATCAGCATTCATCCTATTGAATTTTTCTTCCAATTGTTTTTGATTAAATTCCAATGTTTCAATTTGGGCTGTTAAATTCTGAATGACTTCTGTTTGGGCTGAAATTTGCTCATATAATGCATCCAATGATCCCGTTGGCGTATTTGGAGAGGAGATAACCTCTCCTCTATAAATTTTGCGTTGCAAGGACATCATATCTTTTTCCAGACGTTCAACTTTATCATATAAAATATCCGTTTGAGTGCTGGCACTGGTTGCTGGTAATGATAAGCATAAGGCAGATACAAGAATGACAGAAATTGAATAACGCATATTTTTTCCTTTGTTATAGAGATAATTGTTTTAGTAGAGTAAAAAACATTTTTTATCATTTGTCAAATAAAAAGAAGATGTTTTTTGTTGTTTAATTAAAACAAAACACCGCTCTATTAAAGAGCGGTGTTATAAAATCACTGATGATTTTAGTAGGCAACCGTTGTAGCACTACGATTTTGAGCCCATGCTTCTTCCGTTGAACCCAAAACAACAGGTTTTTCTTTTCCATATGTGATAATACGAATACGATCGGCAGAAATACCATGCGCAATTAAGTAACTACGAGCAGCCATGGCACGACGTTCACCTAATGCTAAGTTGTATTCACGTGTACCACGTTCGTCACAACGACCTTCGATTACGATTAAAACACGTGGATTTTCAGCCAACCATTCAGCTTGTTTAGCCAAGTCATTTTTAGCTTCTGATGATAAATCAGAACTATTCAATGTAAAGTAAACAACACTGTTTGTTTCATCTTTGAAACGTTGTGTGTTTGCCGTTTCTTGTAAGTCGGCAAATTCAACATTGTCATTCCAACCGCCGTTTCCGTTTCCGTATAAATCGGACCCGTCTTTTTGAGAAGCACAAGCACTCAATAATGAAACCGTGCAGATAATTGCAAATAATTTTTTCAACATAGTACAATCCTTAAAAATTTATTTTTTATAACTTGTTATCCAATATCAAAAAAGAGAAGTATCCCTCTTTCTTTCGGCTATAAAAAAGCACAAAGTATCTTTAAAGTCAAGTGTTTTTTTTATGAAGACGACTTTTTCGCATCTGTTTGATGTCTGTATGAAATCCAACCGATTTGAATGATGTTTTTACCAAATTTGTTTTCCAGTTCATCAATAGTTTTACCCAGATAATTTTCTCGAATGGGCTCATCAAACAGGTCTGCTTGTATATCTGGCGGATATTTTAAATTGCTTAATTCAATACCGATACTACGATAGAGAATGTCATTGTGATATATTTGGCTAAATAAATCATCAGCAATTTTACCAATATCATGTTCTGATTGTGTTGCTTGTTTTAATGATTTTTTTTGTGTAATGGTTCTAAAATTTTTTAATTTAAGGTGAACTCCCACCGTTTGACAAAACGCTTGATGTTTTCTTAATTTACGGCAAGCCTGATGAATATGGTAATGTAGTTCGTTTAACAAAATAAATGAATCTCTCGTAAAGTCACCGATAACAGAGGAATCCATGATAGATTGAGGATGTTTTGGTGTGCTATCAACCAAAGAAACAGTTTCACCGAGTAATTCATGTTTAAGTTCAATGCCTGCTTTCCCCAATGTCTGTCTTATCCAAGAATCTGATTGTTGTATAAAATCCGATATGGTAAAAATGCCGTTTCGTTTCAATAATGATGCACTTTGATGACCGATGCCGGATATCTCCTCAACATTGAGTGATCCGATTGATGACATGATTCGTTTAGGGGAAATGCAAAAGATACCATCTGTTTTTTTTGCTTTATCGCTTGCTAATTTTGCCAACGTTTTTGATGTGCTTAAACCGATTGAAACGGATATTCCTGTATTTTTTAAGACTGTTTTACGAATAGATTGAACAATTTCCACATATGTTTTACGATAAAGTTTATTTAAAGAAGTTAAATCAATATATGCTTCATCGATAGACACAATTTCTACTTGTGGTGAAAAAGATTTTAAACAATTCATAACGTCATGAGATATTTCATTGTAACGTTCCATGCGAGCTGGTAAAAAAATGATGTCCTGTTTCATATTTTTAAGCGTAAATAAGGGAGCCCCCATTTTGATGCCGTATTGCTTTGCTTCTTTTGAGCGAGAAACAACAATACCACGATTATTAACACAACCTGTTACAACGCAAACGGGTTTATTTCGATATGAAGGATTATCCAGTTGTTCGCAAGATACATAAAAAGAATCACAATCAACTAAGCAAATTACTCTTGTCATTTTTACCTCTTTTGTTCATATTTTGTTCTTAATAAAAAAGTAAAACAAAGTCAAGTGTTCTTATGGCAATAGTTGTTTTTTTAATTAGATACGAGAACGGTTGTTCAATAAATTAAAATGGTGTAAGAGTTGTTCTTCAGATGTAGTTTGAGATGCTTTGTGATTAAAGGTTTTTCCAAACAAATGAACACGTTCAATAAGGGGCATATCACGTGGTAAAATCAAATCAACATAATTTTTAATAAATTCATCGTTGATAAAGAACTCATGAATATGACGTTTGTTTTGTTCGATACGCACTTCCGGTTGTGTGAAGAATTGGCGAATATTATATTCTGATAAAGGTTCTTCCCAAAGAGGTAAAGATGAAAAACGCACCAAAACAACACGCACATCAAAATCTTTGGAAGCATTATCAACCGCTTGCATTAAATCACGAACACCGACAATACCAATTGCCAGATTTTGATTTGTTAATAAAAAATTTTTTATATCATCGTTGATAATACCATATTGTTTAGAACGAATCCAAAAACTTTGTTTTT
Organism: Alphaproteobacteria bacterium; assembly: GCA_045635565.1. Lineage (GTDB taxonomy): Bacteria > Pseudomonadota > Alphaproteobacteria > CAAHEQ01 > UBA3637 > RGIG4140. The sequence goes on along the minus strand of JAZTVX010000021.1, from coordinate 96,440 downwards.
CATATTCTTCCGGAGAATAATGACGCATGAAGCGTAAATCATCATCTGATCTTGGTTCTCTGGAAGTTGCTTGAACCATTGGGTGCAGATTCTCGTCGATAGAAGATAACAGTTGAACAAATGTTGTTTTGCCGGCGGTACTTGAACCTGTGAATAAAATCAGTGTTTTTTTCATATGTATGTATCTCATTTTTTCAGTTCGGAAGCAATTTGTAATCCCTTTGTAACAAATGGTGAAACAGATACTTTTTTCTGACAGATATCACTGATTGAAATCCATATGGCTCCATCAGAATCTTGCCCGTCACCCGAAGATGTTTCTTTTCCGGTAACCGTTGCAAAATACAAAATACCGATATGTTTAAATAAGGTTTGTGGTTTATTTTCATTTTCCCTGTTCCAGACAAAACGTGTATCGACAGTTCCGATTTGTTCGCAAGTAACTAAATAGCATCCTGTTTCTTCCTTAATTTCACGTTCTAATGTTTCAGTTATCAGTTCGTTAGGTTCAATCGTTCCCCCCGGTAAATCATACATTCCTTGATAAGGACCTCGTGCTTTTTTTATCAGTAATAGTGAATCATTTTGGTATATAAAAGCATATACGCCTAAATGTGATTTTATAGGCATGTTTTCCATTTTTGTTTCTCCATTTCAATAAGTTTAATAAAATTATCAGCTTGAATATATGATTTAATTAAACAGGCTTCTTGATGAATATGATTTCTGTCTAAATTACGTTTTAGTTTGGATGATATGGTTGTTATTCCTTGCTTAATCATATACAAGAAGACTCGTTGCATGTCTGGGATAGTTATTACTTTTTGAAGATTCATATACAATTGTTGAAACAAGTAAAATCCATTAGCACATTGAAGTGATAAAATATCATGAAACAAATGACCGATTTCAAAAGAAATATCATTGAATTTTGCATATTCAAAATCAACAATACCGTTGATTTGATTATTTTCCCAAAGAATATGACGTAATCTTAAATCCTGTGTGATAAAGTGAAGATATTGCGGTTCTGATGAAGATTCGCATAAGTATAGAGCACGTTCTAAATCGTCATTAGATAAGGGTAGATTTGATAAACTGACTTGTTTCAGACGATCAATGGCTCGTTGCATGTCTTTTAGAATTAACGGTGTTTTATCATGAGAAACAAATGGAAGTGATGTAGTCGTTTTTTCAGATTTAATTAGATTGATGATATGATTACTTACCTGTATGATGTCTTTACGTGACATTGTCGGTAACGATGTTTCTAAATCAATTCCGGATATGAAATTCATTAAAATATATTGATTGTCATTAATTATTCCAGTGCTTAAAATATTTGGTGTAATATATTTAAATTTATTTATTTTTTTAAAAAAATACATGGCGTTTAATTCTGTCATATATTCATTTTTATGATTGGCATCAAATAATTTTAAAACAACTGTTTTTTGTTCGTGTTTTAAAAAAAATAATTGATTTTGATTTTTTAAACTTGAATTTAATACATTCAGTATGTGCGTTTCGGGGAATATGTTAAACATCAAAGATGCTCCTGAATAAGTTGAAGGAGTTTATTTGTTGTTTTGGTAACAGTGTATTTTGATGCAATAATTTGTTGTGCTCTTTTTAAATCACTGTTGACTTTTTTTTCATCAATTGAGCAGAGCTTTTGATTAAATTTATCAGTATTCGGGATAAAGGTAAATAAATCATCTGTTAAGTAGTGTTTTTGAGGTGACAATAAATAATCTTCCAATCCGATAGCTTCCATTATTTCTGCTAAGCCGGCAAAGTCTAAAGCCAAAGGTAAACAATTGTGTGATGCACATTCAACAGCAAACGTACAACCGGCTTCCATCATGGAGGGTACAAGAGCAAAAGAACAATCTTTCATTATCTGGAATAATTCTTTTTGTGAAATCAAACCGTTGAAGTGAATGTTAGATGATGAAAAATCGGGCATTATATTTTGAAAATTACCAGCACCACATACATATAGTGTATCAGGCATATTGTAAAAGGTTTCCAATGCCCATAAAAAACCTTTGTCACAAGAAATTGGTACACTCATACGTGAAGCATATAAAAATGTTCTTATGTTTTTCCATTTGGTGTTAAAGCCTTGTGTTTCAGGAACACCATGATAGCAAATTTTGATTTTATCACCATATTTAAACCCTGTATTTGTAATGATTTGTCCTTTTACATAATGCGTCGGAACAATAATTAAATCAGAAATATGCAATATATTTTGTAAAACTTCTTCTTTATTTAACAAGTATTGGTTTTGTTCATTTTGTGTTGTTCGATAGTAGGTGTTTTTAGATTTTTCAATGAAATGACTTCGCCACCAACGTTCTTCGGTCGTAAAATAAACAAATGTTATCAAAGGGATGCTTAACTCCTCCTTGACAAATTTTGTAATTGACGAGATATATCCGTCACGCGTATCAAAAGAAAAAATGATATCTTCATTTTCCTGTTTTGAAAGGCGAATATTTTCTTGAATCGCTTTATCAAAGTCAAAACACGTGTTAGGTGAAATTATTTGTATGTTCTGAGATAATTTTTTTACTTCAGTTTGAAAAACAAAATGTTGTTTTTGAAATGACAAACCTGTTTTTGTTGATTTTAAACAGTGAATTACAACATTAAAATCTAATTTTTCAAGTGTTAGTGCTAAATGAAATACTTGAGCCTCAATGCCTCCGACAACGGATAAATTTGAATCAATGTAAGCATAGATGCCAATTGTTTTCATACGATCCAACCTTCGTAATATGTGTAATTTTGTGTAAGATAACAAAAAATATCGTTTGTGTCAAATAATTTGTTTGTTTTTTATTGGTTGGATAAGTCGTATGAAAAATACATTTTTTTCAAAAAAAGAACAAAAATTACTTGAATTTTCCTTTTGTGTATGCAATACATACAATGTGAAAGCAAAAAATAGATCATTTTTTGTATAGGTAATTTTTTTGAAGGAGGCATTTTATGCGTTATTCACATACAGCAATAACAGAATTGTCAAAAAAATACAGAAGCATCTTAATTAAATGTGCTTTATTTAATTTGGCAGTTGTGATTTCCGTTCCTGCCGTTTCAGCAACATACGGCATTGATGTAACAACAAATTCAGAATATGCGGATACAAATATATCCGGTGATACGGCCGGTATTTTTTCCGGTTCCGGTTCCGTTGGAACGTTTACGGGTTCTGATATTGATGTTACAGCCGGTTCTTATGGTGTTTGGGCAAAAGATACAGGTTCTAAAATTATTATTGGTAGTGCCGATGATGCTATAAACAGTTTAACGATTTCAGGTGGTTCAGAACGAGGTATTCGTGCTAATTTAGGTGGTGAAGTAGATGTTCATGCCAATACCATTTCTATTACAGGTACGGATGATATGTATGGTGTTCATGCCTATTCAAATGGGTCTAAAATTTCTTTAAACGCTAAACAAATCGACATCAACGTTGAAAATCAAACAGGTGTTATCGCTAATACGGATGGGGTAAAGGTTTCTCCGTCAACAGAGGTTTCTTTAGTTGCTGACAATATCAATATCTCATCTAATGTAACAGCTGTTGCTGGTATGTCTGAAGGTGTTGTTCGTTTATCCGGTAATACAACATTAAATGCTAAAAATGCCATTTTGGGTCGTGGTGGTGCTACAATTGCTATTAACACAGCCGAAGGCGATGCAGATAAAACTCTTAAAATGAACGGTAATATTGATTTTAACTATGATAAAAAGACATCGGGTAGTCCGATTGATGCGCATATCAATGTTAATTTGAATGGGGCTGATTCATATTGGAATGGAAATACAACAATGACGTGGGGTAATGTTCGTCCGACTGATGATTATTTAAAAGTTACACAAGCCGTTGTTACACTTAATGATGGTGCAAAATGGAATGTTGCAGCCATTGAAGATTCTGATACAAGTACCCAAATCGCATTAAATAATTTAGTTATGAATAACGGTGAAATCAATGTCAGTGATAGCAATGCAGAAGCACGTATTGAAAAATTAACGGTTAATGGTGGTACAATTACAAATATTGGTACAGTTTCTGCTGATGAAATGGAAGTTTCCGGTGAATTAACATTAAATGGTAAAGTTACCGGTGGTAATGTCACATTTAAAGACGGTTCAACATTGGTTACTGCTTTAGATGATACAACTAAAATCGATGCTACAAATGTTACAATCGGTGATTCTGCCCTCAAATTGATTGTTGATAGCGGTGTTGAAGAAAAATCATACAACTTCATTACAGCAGATACAATTGCCGGTACTTTCAAAATTGAAGACAATGGTTTGTATTCATTTAAGCAAGTTGACGGGAATATTGAAGCCTCCAAAAAATCAGAAAATCAAATTGCCGAAGAAACAGGTGCTTCCGTACAAGATACAACGGCATTATTGTCTTTGATTGCGGTTAATGGTGCAGGTTCTGAACAAGGAAACGAATTGGCTGCTGCATTGTCTAATGAATTACAATCAGGTAATCCTTCAAAGGCTATTCAAGGTACAAAAGATGTTGCTCCTTCAACATCTCAATATACGCTTGGATTGTCACAGAATTTGACTAACATGTTTGCCGGTATTGCCGGAACACGCATGGGAACATCTGCCGTAACAGGTACAAATGGGGGGGATATTTCCAAAGGAACAGGCGTTTGGGCTCAAGGCATATACAACCACTCAAAACGAGACATAACAACATCAAACGATGGATTTAGTGCTAATTCTCGTGGTTTGGCTGTCGGGGCTGATTATCAAGTATCTCCGTCCGTTACAATCGGTCTCGGATATGGTTATACAGATACGGATGCCGATTCCAGTGGTCGTGATTTAACAGTTGACGGACACAATGTGTTTGCATACGGAGAATACCAACCATCTGAATGGTATATCAATACTGTTTTGAATTATGGTTTTGCGAAATACAAAGAAAAGAAAGCCCCAATGGGTATTGCATTACGTAGTGAATATGATGTCAATTCATACGCTGCTCAAATTATGACAGGTTATGACTTTGCCAATGGTTTAACACCTGAAGTCGGTATGCGTTACCTGTTAGTTGATACGGATTCTTATTCCGATGGTGTACAACGTATTCGTTCGGAACGAGATGATGTTCTGACAGCAGTTGCCGGTGTTAAATATGCTAAACCGTTCACACACTGCTGTATTAAGTGGAATCCTTCTGTTCGTTTAGCAGCCACATATGATATTATTTCTGATAATTCAAAGGCAAATGTTGCTGTTTTAGGTGGTGGAAATTATCAAATCGATGGTCAACGTTTACATCGGTTTGGTGTTGAAGCTGGGGCAGGGATTACTGCTTCCATTAAAAATCTGGATTTAACATTAGAATATAATGGTGCTTTCCGTCAAGATTACCGCTCTCAAGGTGGTATGCTGAAAGCAAAATATAATTTCTAATAATATCCCTTTGTTGAAAATACTCAATCAAATCAATGATTGAAACAAAAGGTCTTGAAGATTGTGAAAACGATTTTCAAGACCTTTTTATAAGATAAAGACAGGAAAACTTATTTGTTCGGGTGAGGATTTTAACAAATGACTAAACATGCCAAGAAAAAATCCCATTGCAAAAACAATGAGATTTTTTTTCGCATATTGAAATAATTATTCTAACATTCAAGTAATCGTTCAACCGTTTCACGGGATGTTCCAGAAAGAGTTGTATCATCCATAACGTGCGACAGAACAGTCCGAGCATGGGTTTGTGTTTCTGTGTTGCACTTGCGATATTTTGAAAATGCAGTAAATAATCGTGCTGCTAAATGGGGATTGATTTTATCAATTTTCATTACTTGCTGCGCAAAAAAATCATATCCGTCTTGGGAATGGAATGAACCTAAATTGGCACTAAACGAACCCAATAATGCACGTACCTTATTCGGATTTTTCATGTCAAATTTTTCATGATGAATCAGATTTTGAACAGTCGATAAGACATTTTTAGAACTGTTACGAGCCTGAATGGCAAACCATTTATTTAAGACCAAATCTTCGTCTTTGTATCTTTCGTAAAATAATGCCAATGCTTTTTCAGCATCTTGCATATCATTATTAACTAAAATGTTTAAGGCGGATAATCTGTCTGTTAAATTATTTGCTTTTTCGAATTGGTCAAATACAAGGGCTTTGTGTTTCGTTAATGCTAAGTAACCGAGTGCAACATTTTTAATGGCACGTTTGGCAAAGGCTTCGTTTGTTGGTTCATATGGTCCGGTTATTTGATTCTGTTTGTAAATCTTGACCAATTCTTTTTCAAACTTTTTAGCAAATGCCTGACGCATTATCAAACGTATGCGTTTGATTTCATCAATGGAAACGGCTTGTAATTTTTCAAATAATTCTTCTTCTGTCGGTAACACAATGGCTCGGGCAATGAATGCTTTATCCAGATTTTTTTGTGATAAATAACTGCCTAACGCATCAATAACCTTCATATCAGGTCGTTTTGCCTCCTTGATAATCATTTTTACCATGCGTTCAAGGGCATATTGATGACCGACATCATATCTGTTGAATAAATCAGAGTCATGTTTCATCAAATGTAACCGATCATCTTGTGTGTATTTTATTTCCAAATCAATCGGGGAAGTAAAGAAACGGTTGATAGATAAAACCGGTTCATATGGCAATCCTTTGAATGTAAAATGTTGTTCTTTTTTACTCAAAATAAATGTTCCCGTTTTTAAATCACGACCGTCTTTTCCAACAAGACCGTAATTTAACGGAATAACAAACGGTTTTTTGCATGTTTTATGCGTTTGTTTTAGTGTGACAACATATGTTCCATCCACAAAATCTGTCTTGACTTTAACACTTGGACGACCGGCAACGCTATACCATTGTTTGAATTGGGTTAAATCTTGTCCGGAACCATCTTCAATGGCTTTTACAAAATCATCAATCGTTACGGCTTGACCATCATGTCGGGTAAAGTAGATTTGACAACCTTTCATGAAGGCTGATTTACCGACAATGGCTTGTTGCATACGAATAACTTCTGCCCCTTTTTCATAAATTGTCGTTGTGTAGAAATTATCAATTTCATGATACGAGTCTGGTCGAACAGGGTGGGCAAGGGGACCATCATCCTCTGGGAATTGGTACGCACGCAACGTTGCAACATCATCAATACGACTAACCGAACGGGAAAAGGTGTCATACCCATATTCTGAATCACGGAAAACAGTAAATCCCTCTTTTAACGATAAATCAAACCAACTTCGCAAAGTAACCCGATCCCCACTATAATTGTGGAAATATTCGTGAGCAATGACATGATCAATATATTCGTATGTGGCATCAGTTGCCGTATCAGGTGAAGCCAATAATGCCGCATCATTAAAAATATTCAGTGATTTGTTTTCCATGGCTCCGGCATTAAAATGAGGAACGGCAACGATGCTGAAACGGTTTAAGTCGTATTCTAATCCAAAGACTTGTTCGTCCCATTTCATTGCACGTTTCAATGCATCCATAGCAAATGTTAATCGGTCTTTTTTTCCTTTTTCACAATACAAATTTAAATTAACTTTCTTTTTTGACATCGTGATAAATGTATCTTCAATACTGGATAAATCACCGGCAACTAAAGCAAACAAATAACATGGTTTGTTGTAAGGATCTTCAAAAACAACAACATTTCCTTCATCTTTTATCATGTTGCCATTTGATAATAAAACGGGAAATTTTGTTCGGTCGGCCCGAATGGTGACGATAAATTTGCTCGGTACATCGGAATGATCCGGATAATAGGTAATATTACGGAAACCTTCCGGCTCACATTGTGTACAAAAAATACCGTTAGAAACGTACAATCCCATTAAACGGGTATTTTCCTGTGGATTGATTTCAACTTCTGTTTCTAAAACAAAGTCATTTTGTTCCGGATTCAAGGTTAAAGAGTTATCTGTTAAAGCATATTCACTATTATCCAAAATCCGTCCGTCTATTTGGATGGATTTGAGTGTCATATGTTGACCGTCTAAAATAAGCGGTTTTGAACAATCTACTTGCTTAAAATGCAATTTTGAACGAACAATTGTTTGTGTCGCATCTAAGGTAAAATCCAGTTCCGTGAGTGGTAATTTATAATGTGGAGCAATATAATCTTTACGATATTTTAAAACCATTTTATCCTCTTTTCAGTTTATCTTTTTATATTGTTATTTTTTTGATTTAATTCAACTAATTTGTTCATCCAAAGAGTTGCTTTTTCGGTATCACGTGGAAACTCACTAAATCCGCCCGAATAAAGGGCAATTAAACTCGTTATGGCGTAGATATGATTTTGTTGTGCGGCTTTTTCATAAAGAACTACAACTTTGGACATATCCGGTTTGCCTAAATATCCCCGTTCAATCCAAACACCTAAACTGTATAAAGCATCAGTATATCCTTGTTTTGCTGATAAGTTCATCCAATGAACGGCTCGTTCTCTATTTTCGGGAATTTTATCACCGACATCATACATCAATGCCAATTCATATTGTGCCTGTGGCAGGTTTTCCAAAGAAGCCTGTTCTAAATACATTTCTGCCCGTTTCCCGTTAATCGGGAAATTTTTTTCTCCCCTTTTATAAAGGAGACCCAAATAGTATGCGGCAACTTTTGATACGTCCTTATCCGAGGAACCGGCGGCGGAAATATAATATCTTTCAGCCATAGAAAATTGACCTTTTTTCTCAGCTTGTTGTGCATATTCAAATCGTTCGGCCGGAGTTAATGAAAAGTCTTTATATGCCATATAAACCAAGGCAAAAAAGCCTAAAAACATCAAAACAAAAACGAAGCGTGCCAATTGTGACCGTTTTAATTTTATCATGATAAATAATCCTTTACATTCTATCAATAATTGAGTATATAGTTAAGCAAAATAAAGATTGACTGTATTCTAAAAGGAAAAAATATTTTGTGCAAGGCTTTTTATTATAAATCATATCATTTTGATGATAAAACGGGTGTATTGACACTAAATTATGAAGTTTTAGATAAAACGGATAAACATTTTTTCACAGAACGGATTGTTTTTCCAAATGTTCCTGCCTTATCGAATACTCGAAAAAATGTTTTACAACATATTTTCTTTTTGACGCATATCGCTTTTGGTATTAGTTATTTTAAGGCTTTTTGTCCAGAAAAATTACATGTTGAAAGTGGTTGCTTATCTGTTGATGAAGCCGGTTTTTTTAATCGTTTTTATTTAGAGGGATTGGGCGAATTTGCTATTCGTAATCAACTTAATTTACAAGGAAAAATCAATTTTCCATTTTCGGATAAACCTATTCGGAAGGAAAAGTTATCGTTAACGGCAAGATTTTTAATTCCTGTTGGTGGTGGAAAAGATTCTTGTGTATCTATGGAAATAATCAAGGATATACAATACCCTTGTATGGCTGTGTCTGTTGGAAATCCACGGGCTATTTGTGAATGTGTATCAGTTAGTGGGTTGTCTCATTTAGTATTAAAACGGGAAATTGCACCTCATTTAATTGAATTAAACGAAACAGGACAGGTTTTGAACGGGCACGTGCCAATTACCGGTATGTTGGCTTTTTTATTATGGGCATGTGGTATTATTTATGATTATCGATTCATAGCATTATCATGTGAACGTTCGGCTAACAGTGGTAATATGATGCAAGATAAACTGCCGATAAATCATCAATTTAGCAAATCTTTTGCATTTGAACAAATGTTTTATAAGTTAACGTCTTTAGTTACACCTGAATTTCGGTATTTTTCTTTATTAAGACCGTTAAGTGAGTTTCATATTGCCCGTTTATTTAGTCAACGCTGTTCGGCTTTTTTTGATGTTTTTACCAGCTGTAATCGTGCTTTTAAATTAGATGAAAAGACCCGAATTGACAGGTGGTGTGGCCATTGTGATAAATGTCGGTTTGTTTTTTTAATTTTAGCACCTTTTATGGATAAAGAAAAGCTTGTTCGGTGCATTGGTAAAAATTTATTAGATGATGAAACACAACTGGATGGTTTTGAAGAACTTTTAGGATTGAAAGGTCATAAACCGTTTGAATGTGTCGGTGAAATAGAGGAATCACGTATTGCATTTGATTTATTAGCACATCATGAACACTGGAAAAATGATAAAGTGATTATCCGATTGGCTTCTCAAATATCGTCGGTTTCTGATAATAGTTATCAGAAATTACTGACACCGGATAGTCATCACTTAATACCGGAGGAAATACAATCATATGTTATGGAAAGATTTAACAAATAAAAAAGTTGGTATATGGGGGTATGGCAGAGAAGGTAAATCCGCTCATCGTGCCATCATGCACTTTGCTCAGCCAAAAGATATTTTGTTAATTGATGAATATAATTTATCAATGTTACACGAATGTGATATTGTAGTTAAATCTCCGGGAGTTAGTTTATATCGTAAAGAGATTATAGAAGCACAAAGAAACAGCACTGTTTTTACTTCGTGTTCTGCATTATATATGTCAAATAAAAGTTTGAATACATTTGTTGTTTCTGTTACAGGAACGAAAGGGAAAAGCACAACTTCCAGTTTGATATATTATCTGTTAAAAACAGCTGGAAAAGATGTGGCACTTGGTGGGAATATAGGTGTTTGTTTGCTTGATTTATTGATGCAAGAGGAACATGATTTTGTAGTTGCGGAACTTTCCAGTTATCAATGTGCTGATTTTATCGGCTCGTGTGATATTGCCATTATGACAAATTTATTTCCCGAACATTTACAATGGCATGGTTCACATAATCAATATTACATGGATAAATGTCATATGATTTGTCAAGCAAAACAATCATATATTAACGGTTCCTGCGAACAAATACAAAAAATGAAACATTTTATGCCTAAAGCATTTTTTTTTAATACGCCAGAAACCTTTCATTTGAATAACGGTTGGTTTTGTCGAGGAGAAACCCAATTGATAAAACGGGATTACTTAAATTTAATCGGATACCATAACGCTGAAAATGCCTGTGCCGTTTTAAGTGTGGCACATCAGTTGGGAATAGATTTATCCTGTGTTCAACAGGCCTTTTCTGGTTTTCAAAGTTTACCGCATCGCCTGCAGAATATTGGTTGTTTTAACGGATTGACATTTGTTGATGACAGCATCTCAACAACACCTGAAACAGCGGTTGCAGCCATTCATGCATTTGATAAGGGGCAGGCTATAACATTGATTGTCGGCGGATTAGACAGAGGACAAAATTTTGATTCGTTGATTACTGCTTTGCAACCGATAAAACAACGTGTTCATTTAATTGCATTACCGGAAACAGGTATTAAAATACATAAAATAGCCAGCATGAATGGATTTAATTCATATCTGGTTCAAACAATGTCTGATGCTGTTAGGAAGGCTTATCAAGTTACACCCATAGATGGGTTGGTTTTATTATCACCGGCATCGCCGAGTTACAATCTGTATAAGAATTTTGAAGAACGAGGATTGGATTTTCAAAAACAGGTTTTATTACACAAATAATACATACGACATACGAATATATTTTGATAAAATCGGTTGCTTTTTTCAAATTCTTGTTGTATAAACAGCTTATCTTTTAAGTTGAAAGGATTCATTTTGACAAAAAATATTACAGTTTATATCGGTGATTTGCCAGATAATGTGTCGTTTGGTAACTCGGTTGCCATTGATACCGAAACGATGGGATTGAATTTACATCGGGACAGATTGTGTTTGGTTCAGTTATCATCAGGTGACGGGACAGCATGCCTTGTGCAAATTAAACAAGGGGTTCCCTGTCCAAACTTGTGTCGTTTGCTGACTGACACAAACATATTGAAGATATTTCACTTTGCCCGTTTTGATGTTGCTAAGATTTTGCATGATTTGAATGTCGAAGTAAAACCGATATACTGTACAAAAATTGCCTCAAAATTATGTCGCACATCATCCCCGTCACATAGTTTGAAATCATTGTGTTATGACTTATTGGGTGTTTCTTTGGTTAAAGAACAACAAACGTCTGATTGGGGTTGTGATGTATTAACTGATGAACAAATTTCATATGCAGCAAATGATGTTTTGTATTTACATCGTTTGAAAAATAAATTAGATATCTTGCTTGAACGTGAACATAGAAAAGAATTAGCTCAATCCTGTTTTAATTTTTTGGTGACACGTGGAAAGTTGGATTTATTGGATTTTGACGAACCTGATATTTTTTCTCATTAAGGAGTTTTTATAATGTCAAATGAATTGATTAAAAGTGCTAGACGCGTGATTGATATGGAAATACATGGTCTTGAACAGATGAAAAAAAGTTTTGGTGATACGTTTGTTCAAGCGATTAACATGATGACAAAAATTAAAGGTCGTCTGATTATCTCTGGTATGGGAAAAAGTGGTCATGTCGGTCAAAAAATTGCCGCAACACTCGCTTCTACGGGAACACCGGCATTTTTTGTTCATCCCAGCGAGGCTAGCCACGGCGATTTAGGTATGTTGACGACTGACGATTTACTATTGACGATTTCCAATTCCGGTGAAAGCCGTGAAATGGGCGATATTATTACCTTTTCACGCAGATTCGGTATTCCGATGATTGCTATTACCAGTAATCCGGAAAGCACAATGGCAAAAGCGGCGGATTTAACGTTGTTGATACCGTCGAAAAAAGAGGCACCGGAAGCCTGTCCTCTGGGTTTGGCTCCGACAACATCAACAACAACAACATTAGCCATGGGAGATGCCATTGCCGTTGCGTTGATTGAGCAAAAAGGATTTACACGAGAAGAATTTCATGACAGACATCCGGGTGGTAAATTAGGTAATGTCCTATTACGGGCCCGTGATATTATGGTAACAGGTGATGAACTGCCACTTGTTCATGAAGATGAATTGATGTCTGATGCATTAGTTATTATGACATCAAAAAGTTGGGGTTGTCTTGGTGTTATCGATACCGAAGGACATTTGGTTGGTATTATTACTGATGGAGACTTGCGTCGGCATATGTCAACAAATATTATTAAAAAAACAACCTCGGATATTATGACAAAAGATCCGAAAACCGTTGTTTCTGATATTTTATGTGTTGAAGCATTACGAATTATGAATACACAGAAAATTACCAGCCTTTTTGTTGTTGATGGAGAAGATAAACCCATTGGATTGTTACATGTCCATCCATTGTTGATGGCTGGTGTTGCATAGGGATAAAAATGTTTACATTACGCTTGTTAAAACTTAAAATACATTCTCGCAGGGTTGTTGTTTTTAAACGCCTGTTACCAGTGTTTGCTTTTTTATTAGCAAGTGTTATGATTATATGGCCGGCACTTGTTGAACAAAAAGATAAATTTGCCTCTCTAACTCCTTCGCATAAAAGCATAAAAAACGCCACCACAGATATGGCATCTGTCCGTTTTTTTTCACGGGACAGTAATCAAAATCCGATAACGGTTATTGCTCAAACGGTTAAAGAAGCAGACCCTTCAAGACAGATTATTTCTTTAGATATGCCTCAAGCACGATATGTTATGTCAGACGGGATAGTTTTACAGGGGCAAACATCGTACGGTTTAGCGTTTCAAAAGGACAAATATCTATATTTTGAAGAACAGGTTGATGCGTCAACTGATAACGGTTATCAGGCTTTTTCCGAAAAGGTGGTTTGTGATTATAATGCCGGAACAATCGGTAGCGAACAGGATGTTTTTATTAAAGGTCCTGCCGGTATGATACAGGCAAATGGCTTCTATATTGCGGACAAGGGAAATTATCTCCACTTTAAAGGATTTACCGAAACATTACTATTCCATCAGGAAAAACAATTAAACAATATACCATCCCTTGATTTTAAACAACAAAAATCATATCTGAATGAAGATGATAAAAATATTTACATTATATCAGAAAATGGTTTAACAATCAATCAGTTAGATAAAACAATTACAGTATTGAAAAATGTTGATATTATTCAAGGTAAAAGTTCCTTAGAAGCACAAAAAGTTATCTTACATTATACAAAAGACATTCAAGGTAAGACTGTTGTTCAAAAAGTAACGGCTCAGAAAAATGTTACTGCTGTTCAGGAAAAACACCATGTATCGGGTCAAAATATGACGGTGTACAAAGATAAAGCCGATATAGATACGGTTTTACAAGAATTACCAGAGAAAATTGTTTTAGACACAAATAAAGTCGGTCAATTAATTGTTGTAACGGATAATGCCGTTGTTAAAGAAGGAACCAACACGGTGAAAGCAAATAGAATTTATGCTGTTTACGATGAAACGGGACATGTTTTAGCAAAGGTTATTGCTTTCGGTCAAATGAATGCAACAAACAGACAACAAAAAATTGTTGGAGAATATGGTGTTTACACGCCCAAAACAAAAATTATCAGCGTTTATGAAAAAGTTTCTTTACATGAAAAAGAAAGTGTATTAAAAGGGGAATACGCAACATTAAATCTTAAAACGGGGATTAGTTCATTATCGGCTTCTCGAAGCAAAAGCATAAAAGGGCGGGTTAAAGGACAAATTATTCCCAATAATTTTGAGATGAGTAAGAAAAGTGAGGCAAAATGATTATACCCCAACGAGGTTTAACCGTATCTAATTTGAGTAAAAGTTACAAAAAACGGGTCGTTTTACGGGATGTTTCTTTGTCTGTCCAACAGGGGGAAGCAGTAGGCTTACTTGGTCCGAATGGTGCAGGTAAAACAACGTCTTTTTATTGTGTGACGGGTCTGATTTCACCGGACAAAGGAACGATTACACTCGATGGTATTGATATTACATCTTTTCCTGTTTATAGACGTGCTCGTTTGGGTGTTGGTTATTTGCCCCAAGAAGCATCTATTTTTAGGGGATTGAATGTTGAAGACAATATTCGTTCAGTATTGGAAATTGTTGAAAAGAGTGAAGAAAAAAGAGAACAAGAACTTGATTCTTTATTGAAAGAGTTTTCAATAGAGCATTTGCGTTTTTCACCTTCACGGGCATTGTCCGGTGGGGAAAGGAGACGTTTGGAAATTGCTCGTGCATTAGCGTCCCGTCCGTCATTTATTTTGCTGGATGAACCGTTAGCCGGTATTGATCCGATTGCGGTTGGTGAAATTAAAGAGTTGGTCGGACAGCTTAAAAACAGAGGGCTGGGTGTTTTAATTACAGATCACAATGTTCGTGAAACATTAAGTATTATTGATAGGGCTTATATTTTGCATGACGGCGTTGTTCTGAAACAAGGTACACCGGATGAAATTATTGCGGATGAAAACGTACGCAAAACATATTTAGGTAAAAACTTTTCATTATAAGTGGAGAAATACATGACACAAGTAACAAAAAAAATTGGTATATTAACAAGTGGTGGTGACTGTTCAGGACTGAATGCTGCTGTTCGAGGGGTTGTTTTTGCGGCCAATCTTAAAGGTTGGGAAGTTATCGGAATTTATAATTCCACCGATGGTGTTTTTTCAAGACCGATGCGTTATAAAAAATTAACGATTTCAGAATTTGATTTCCCATATGCTGCTTTGGGTGGTACGATGTTAGGCAGTAACAATACGGGTAATCCGCATTTGCAACAAAAAGCCGATGGTACAATTGAAGAATTAACAGATGAAGAATTAGATAAGCGTTTCCAAGAAGGTATTAAGGAATTGGGTATTTCGTCTTTGGTTGTTGTCGGTGGAGATGGGTCAATGGCCATTGTCAGCAGATACTGTAAAAAAGCAGGTATATCAATGATTGGTATTCCTAAAACGATTGATAACGATGCACCGGGCACAGATGTTGCTATCGGTTTTGAAACGGCGGTCAATGTCGTTGTTGAAGCCCTTGATAAATTAACAACAACCGCTACATCGCACAATCGTGTTATGATTGTGGAAGTTATGGGGCGTGGAGCAGGGCATTTAGCCTTATCTGCCGGTATTGCTGGTTATGCTGATGTTATTTTAATTCCGGAAATCGATTACACATACGAAGGTATTGTCAAAAAATTGGAAGAAAATAAAAAACAAGGTAAAAAACACGGTATTATTGTTATTTCAGAAGGAGTTAAATCACCTGATGGGAAGCATCATTTTGCTGGTAACGGAAAAACATTCAGAGGTGTCTCTGACTACTTTGTTGAAAAGTTACAAGCAGATGGATATAATGTTCGTGTAAATGTTTTAGGTCACATTCAACGTGCCGGTAATCCTGTTCCATCTGATAGAATTTTAGCATCACAATTTGCTGTCAGAGCTGTAGAATTGATTGAAAACAGCGAAACCAATCGTGTTGTTGTTTATAAAGACGGTTCCGTTAAAGACGAAGCATTGAATACGATTTTAAAAATCGCTAATACGCCGGTTGATCCGACAAGTTCACTTGTGCAAACAGCTCGTCATTTAGGAATTTATGTCGGAGAATAAAAGAAAGGTTGCATTTTTTTTAAGACGGATTTATACTAATAAAGTCAACATAAGGAGAAGAATATGGAAAAAATTGAAAAACATTTAACAGCATTAAAGGCTAAACACGCCGAATTAGATGTTAAAATCGCTGAAGAAAGTGCTCATCCGTTACCGGACAACATGAAAATTCAGGAATATAAAAAACAAAAATTAGCCATTAAGCAAGAAATCGAAGAAATCGAAAAAAATGCTTAAGAATAATTAGATCCTTGTAATGTAATTGAAAAACAGACACCTTGTTCATGTAGCAAGGTGTTTTTTTATGTCAATAAATTTAATTTTTGTATCAAAAAACTTGTGTCAAAAATTAAAGCGTGATATACTCTTTATAATATTGGTGTGTTGTGGAGGATGAAAAATGGATGAAGATGACGTAAGAACATATGTTTGTGAGATTATTGATCACTTAAGAAAAGTGTGCGGAGTTAATCTTTTATTAAAAAAAGATGATAAGCCTTCTGATGTTTTTACGAAAAAAAATTTTGATAGTAATGAGCAAATTGGAGCGTTTTTAAATACAAAAGAAAACACTTTTGTTTCGTGGGACAGTTTGACCCCGGAACAACAAATTAAGCTTATTGAATATGTTAGAGATTTCCGTAAAGACGTAGACGAAGAAGATCCTTTTAATGATGGTGAAAAATCTTTGGCAATTGACTTTATCTTGCAATCAATTCGAGTTCCCACTTATGTAGGGAAAGGTTCTGTAGATGTTACAGTTGTCAATGACAAATGGGGAACATATCGTGCTTGGCGAAAACAACCTGGTCACTTTGTGTATACCGGAGGTCATATGGTACCTGGTGAGACTGTGTGGCACAACGACTATGGGGATGGCCATTGGTGTCCTGAACGTGCCTTTACAAATTTAGAAGAGGCAGTTCTTCCAAATGATAATGGTTGGACATCGTTGATGGGAGCCCTTGAAAATGGCCGTCCTTTGAATGAAATTCAAGGTCTGATTGGTAATGGTGCTCATATAAATGCTATTTCATGTAATTGCTATGTATTGGAACATGGTAAATATGTTCTTTTTACAGAGGATAACGCACGTGTGGATAACGCACGTGCGAATAACGCACGTACTGTTTCTCCTCTTTTAATAGCAGCGGATTTAGGTCGAACGGATGTTTTAAAATATTTAATATTAAAAGGGGCCAATGTTGCAATTACGGATAATAGAGGTGAGAATATTTTTGTTCGAGCCGCAAGACAAAATCAAGTGGAAACCATCCGGTTTTTATTAACAGACAAGGATTTGCGTGCATATTATAAAGGCAAGAAAGATAGAGAACTTTATGAATTAGTTGGAAAACCTATTGTTTTAGACCAACTCAGAGATAAAAGCAAAGGAACAGTTACTGATGGGAAAGAGGTTATTGATACCGTAATGACAATTTCCATTAAGGCGGGATGTTCTCTTGAGGTGATTGAAATGTACACAAATAAAAACATCCTTGACACCCCCGATAAAGATGGTAAAACACCATTAGTCTTAGCATTTGAACGATATCAGCAAAAAAGAACAGGTGAAAATGACAAAATAGTCTGCCATATCATGAGCCAACCTGGTGTGGACCTGAATCAAACAATTGGGAATGAAAAGCAACCATTGATATCAGCCTTGATTCACGAGGGAAACATAGGCTTTTTGAGTATTCTGTTAGAAAGAAATTTTACATTTGATGAGAATAAGAAAGATACGCACATTTTAATTAACAGTAATATTTTAAATCAAAGAATCCCTAATAATTGGCATAATGAACCATTCATATCGACTTTGATACGCCATAAAAAATGGGATGCTTTTCGAAAAGCAGATGGTACTTTTGATGTTAAATTATTAGAAGGTGTTCATTTGTTGGCTCAAGACATGGGGGGAAAAACACCTTTAATGGTTGCACTTGAATATGGTGCACCGGTTGATTTTATTCGGTGTTTAAGGGAAGCAGAAAGTAAAGAAATTTCAAGAGAAAATGCGAATAATTCATTAGATACAAAAAAAATAATAGATCGGTATCAAGACAATTTGTTGGAAAATGTAATAAAGTACGCCAAAAATTATTCTAGAGGGTATGAAGACTCTTTTGCAGGATATAAAGCCATTGAAGATAAGATAAAGGGAAAATTAGATGAGGACGTACTTCGTTCAATTATTGAAGAAGGTTCTTATGCAGAGATTGATGCTTTATTGGAAATAACACAAGCATATGATTGGGGCAAGGAAGATGACCAACACATTACCCCATCTGTGACAGGCGAAATCAGTCGTCAATTATTGCGTAATCCTGTACGCTTGGAAAATTTGATAAAGGAGATTCTTAGGAACGATGTATTTACGAATGCAATTGAAAATTTTGTATCTGTATCTGATTTAATTAAAAAAGGCACAACAAAAGATATTCAAAAATTATTATCCATAATGAGCCGAGCCGATGAAGAAATGGATGTGGCTGGTGTTGTTGGTTCTGGTATTTTTACAGAGGCGGTTACACGATTAATTGAACGGGAAAAACGCTGGGATTTAGTTGAAGAATTAATGTTTGAAAACGATGGTGCCGTTAATATTACTCAACAACATTTAATTCAAATATTAGAAACAGATCTTGAAAAAGATAGAAAATACGATATTATCAAAAAAGCAGCCGAAAAAGGTATTGAAATTCCGTTTGATTATTTGATTGGAAGAGGTTATCCGTTTGACTTTATTCAAACATTGATAACTCCTGAAAATGCTGATAAACCCAATGCTGATGGGAAAACACCTTTAATGATTGCTACTAAGGCATTGACCCAGTATCCATACTATACTTCCAAGCATTCCCAATATCGTCAAAACTGCTGGCAAGTCATTGAATATTTGATGTTCAACACAAATGGAGTAGTTGATTTAAATCAAAAAGTAGATGGAGAGCCACTGGTATCTAATTTTATCAAAAAAGGGCGAGAAGATTTAGTGGGTAAAATGATTCAAGAAGGTGTTGATTTAACTGCTGTTGATGAACAGGGCAACACCCCACTCGCCATTGCTATTCAATATGGACGTTCAGTTGACCTTATTCAAACATTGATAACACCTGAAAATGCTGATAAGCCTAATGCCGGTGGAAAAACCCCATTGGTATTAGCACTCCAAGAGAAATATAAAGAATATGATGATATCATTGAACATTTAATGTTTAAAACGAATGGAGCAGTTGATTTAAATCAAAAAATAGATGGTAAACCCCTCATTATATTTTTAATAGAGCAGGGAAAGTTTGATTGGGTTCAGCAGATGATTAAACAAGGCGTTGATTTGAATGTAGTTGACGAAACTGGTCAGACACCACTTGATTATTTATTGGCAGAAGAACGTTGGAAAGGTAGAAATACATCTCTTTATTCGGTTATGACGACAATGATAGAATGCAACAAAATACCCGTTGAAAAGGTTGATTTGGTCTATGAACGGATGACAAAAAATACACCGCTTCATATTCGTAATAAGGCACGAACATTGATAAATTCAGAACCGTATTTGACTTGGCAAAGAGAACATCAACAAGTTCTTGTGCCGGAACAGTCACAACAAAAGCCTTTAACAGACGTATTGCGTGCACAACAAGAGCGAACTGATGATGGTTTGTCATCAACTTCCGAGCAAGATGTATCTCACGTTCGTCATGAGCATGAAAAAAACTAAATCAGAAAAAGGAAATACTTTAACAAACATATAAAAATCCTCCTAAGTTTCAGGAGGATTTTTTGTGTTCAGAAAACCCACGGACAGGCTGGTAATTCAGAGCAGAAGTGTGTAGAAGCTATTAGAGATACCAACAAAATTCACTGTTTCTAGTGTTGTAGGTTATCACAAAGGTGAAAGTAGTTTAATGATACACGAAAAATGGAAAAATGCTGGATTTAGGTATAGAAAAAGAGAATTTTGGTGTAGAGAGTATTACATGGATACGGTGGGTAAAATACAAATAAATAAGTGAAAAATGGTGCTCAAGAAAGTCAACTCACTTTATATTTCGACCCTGTTTACGGGTAATAAGTATATGTATCGTCATTTACACAGACCATTAGGCAAGGGGACTTTGCTGGTATTATGAGCCATACAGGCATTCAAACAGAACCGATGGCTAGACCTAAAATATGGTATCAATGTTTGAGTTCATATTCAACGTCGATGCAATCCTTAATTCGAAGTTGATTTAAAAGAATAGCCCATAAATTCTGAAACTATCAACAAAGTTATCCACACGCACATTTAACATATTGAAATTATTAAAAATATGTGTGTTTATTCCAGATATATTTGGCGCATAATTTATATTATGTATAGTTACAATATTTTTAATAAAAAAGAATAAGTAATTGATTACAATAAATATTATGATATAATTTCTGATTTGTGTTTTTGTTTTAAATCAAATGTATGATTTATTTTTTTGTTTTAAATGGATATTTTTTGAAAAAATTATTATGTTATTTCATAATGTGAATTCTATCCAAACCATTATCTTTTCATTGAAAAAATAAACGATAAAATATCTTGTTTTTATGTAATAAGTCTTTTTAAACTAAAATGATTGTATTTTGTATCGTTCAAAGTTATTTTTCTCGCTTTAAAATGATGTTCTCCATTCAAAATAAATGAATAACTATTTGTTTTTTTTTGAATAAAATACAAATAGTTAAAAAATCAAATAAAAAATCAAATTTTTAGATTTATTCTGCTACATCAAATTCTAATCCGTCATAACTGGGACAAATTGATTGTGGCAACTCCGCACAGAGCGTTTCATAATCCATTCTCAATCCCATATGTGTCAAATAGACTTGACGAGGATTTAAACGCTTTATCCATGATAAAGCCCCTTCTAAATGTATATGTTTCGAATTTTCCTTACGTGTTGTTCCACCCAAAACCCACGTATCTAAACCGGTTAATAATTCAAACCCCTTCTCTTCCATTTCTTTTACATCAGTAGAATATGCAAATTTTGAACCAATTTTATAGCCTGTTGAAAATTCATGAGAACCATGTTTTTGTAAAATAGGCGTGATTTCAATGCCTGCAATAAAAAACGGTTGATAAAACTCAATGATGTTAATGTCAAATAATGGTGTATTGTCTGTTTGTTTGAATAAATATTTTAAAGTTTCTTTAAATCGAATAGCATCATATTGTGTTAAATAGACAGGCAACGGACCTTGTAACCGTTGTGCCAAAACCCGTAAATCATCTGCACCTCCCATGTGATCATAATGTGAGTGCGTGAATAAAACAGCATCTATTACAGGATTTCCAGCATTAAGTAATTGTTGTCTGATTTCAGGATCAGCATCTATCAGAATATTTTTTTGATTGGATAATCTGATTAAAGCAGCACTTCTTGTGCGTATATTTTTAGGATTGGTTGAATCACATAATCCAAATCCACGATTAAGCGAAGGAATTCCATTTGATGGACCACACCCTAAAATTCGAACACGCATCCCTACTCTCCTTTAATGTTAAAAATCTGATTGAAATTGTGTGTTGTTATCTGGCCAATCTCTTTTAAGGACACATTTTTTAATGTTGCCAAACATTTTGCTACTTCTATAACATAAGCAGGCTCATTACGTTTCCCTCGATATGGCAATGGAGCCAAATAAGGAGCATCTGTTTCAACAAGCAACCGATTTAATGGAATTTTTTGAAAAATATTTCTTAAATCATCTGCTTTTTTAAATGTCAAAATACCAGAAGCAGATATATAAAAATCTAACTCAGTGGCTTTTTCCGCCAACATTTCAGTGCCGGTAAAACAATGCAAAACACCTCCATGCTTCAGCAAACCTCCCTGATATGCCGATTGCAATATTTGAATAGTATCATCATCAGCGTCTCGTGTATGAACTATAATCGGCAGATGAAATTCTGAGGCAATTTCAATTTGTTTTTCAAAAGCATTGATTTGTTCTTTGCGTGTATCCGCTCCATAAAAATAATCTAAACCGATTTCACCATATGCAATAAGTTCAGTATTTTCTTCTAATATGTCGCAAACATGATTTTTATCAAAAAGAATAGCATTTTCGGGATGTAAACCAAATGATGTATAAACATGTGGTACTGTTGCCATATCCTGCATGTCAGTTAAATCATCATAATGACAAGCAACGGTTAAAATATCGGTCACACCAGATTGATGTGCTCTGTTTAATATATTCATAATTGTATCAGACGTATTTTTCCACTCTTGTCCGATACCTAAATGACAATGACTATCAATCATCGTTATAAAACCTCACATAAAGATAATATTTTTGAAATAATAACTTGTTTTTTATCTAAATAAAGTGTACTTGTCAAATCAAATTCTTTTGTTGTTTCATCAAAAATATCAATAAATCTTTCTGTTTTTAAACGGTTTATCTGTGCATATTCTTTTACATATGAAGCTAACCGATTAAGTAAAAAAGTACAAAATAAATCATACTGTTTTTCGTTTTTCGTCAGAAAGTCGGCAAAATCATTCAATTTTTCAATATCAACCTGTGAAAACGGTACAAGTAACGAGGTTAATTTTTGGTACAACTCTAAACCGTTTTGATTGTATATTTCCCGCGCCAATCCGATTGAACCATTGGATAATTCAGCAATTAACTCAACATCTTTACATTGAGGGTAAAGTTGCTTTAATTGTTCGGTTATCTCCGAAAATTTTAATTTAGGCACAACAATTTTACGACATCTTGAACAAATAGTTGGTAATAATTTTCCTGTATTTTGGGTCAATAAAATTAAAACACTTTGAGGATAAGGTTCTTCTAAAACTTTTAAAAGAGCATTTGCGGCATTTCTGTTCATATCCTCAGCTAAATTGATGATTAAAATACGATATTCATTTTGAGCCGGTTTTAAAGATAAAAATTGAATACCGGAACGAATATCGTCAATTGTAATTTCTTGTTTCCGATTGGCTGTTTTTTCATTTTCTTCAACAGATTTTCCAGCCAAAATCATCTTTTGAATTTCTTTTTTAGCATCTTCCGTTAAACCACATTCGACCCATTTCACATTTGGATTATATTGATAAGTTTCTTTCCACTCTCCTGTTGTTAAAAAAGATGCTAATTCAGATGCAAATTTTTTCTTACCTACGCCATACTCTCCGGAAACAAGCCACGAACCAGCAATTTTCCCTTTCTGTATAACATCTATGATCTGTTTTTTAATATTCATAAAGCAACATACTCCTCAAAAGATTGTATAATTTGTTTGTGAATATCATCAATCGATTGTGAAGCATCAATAACAACACATCGTTTGGGATTTTTATGAGCTAATTCAAGAAAACCTTTTCGTAAATTTTGATGAAAAGATACTTGCATATCTTCAAAACGTTGTTCGTTATTCCCTACCCGACAACGACTTCTTTGTAACCCGACTTCGACATCTAGATCCAAAACAAACGTTAAATCAGGCCCAAAATTACCGGCAATCATATGATATAACATCATAGATTGCTGATATATTTCCTCGTTAAATCCATATCCGTAACATTGATAAGCAATTGTACTGTCAAAAAATCGGTCGCATAAAACAATTTTTCCTTCCTTCATTGCCGGCCAAATTTTCTCCGTTAAATGATTACGGCGGGCAGCCGTGAACAATAATAACTCGCTTAACTTATCCCAACGGCTCGTTTTTCCATTTAATAAAAGAGTGCGAATTTCTTCGGCTCCAACACTCCCTCCAGGTTCACGCGTTAAAATAAGTTCGGTGTCTGGATATGTTTGTTGTATATAATTCTGTAACAACTTGATTTGGGTTGATTTACCAACACCTTCTCCCCCTTCAAATGTAATAAATAAACCTTTTTTCATTTTTTACTTAAATAATCCCAATAAAATATGCTTTATTTTTCCAAAATAACCAACCTTTTCGACATTGTCACCTGCAATCAATTTCAGGCTCTTATTACCGTTATCTGTGGAAATAATCAAAGTTCCCAATTTTTGACCTTTGATAACAGGTGCTTCAATTGGAGAATTATAGATAATTTCCATTTTGGGAGAAACTTTTCTGCCTTTCGGTACCGTTAATGTAAAATCCGTTTCGGCAACGGCTTGCACATTTTCGGAAACACCCAACCAAACAGGAATTTTTTCGATAGGTTGATTTTTTTTGATTAACAACACATTTTCAAATCCAATAACACCCCAATTCATGAGTTTTTGAGATTCTTCCCGACGCTCATTCATTGATTTCATGCCATTTAGAACCATAATCAAACGACGACCATCCGGTGTTTTTGCAGAAGCCGTTAAACCATACCCCGATGTTTCCGTATGACCTGTTTTCAAGCCATCAGCACCGTCCATCGTATAAAGCAACGGATTTCTGTTGCCTTGTTTGATTCCATTATATGTAAATGATTTTTCAGAGTAAATAGAATAATATTCCGGAAATTTGTTAATCAGTAATTGGGCTAACTTTGCTAAATCTTTGGCACTCATTTTATGATTTGCATCCGGTAAACCTGTTGCATTGCTAAATGTTGAATTTTCTAATCCGATTTCACGGGCTTTTTCATTCATCAGTTCAGCAAAAGCTTCTTCTGTACCTGCCATATTTTCGGCAACAACAATACAAGCATCGTTACCAGATTGGACGATAATCCCTCTCAACAAATCTTTAATTTTAACCTTTTCATAAGGCTTTAAAAACATGGTTGAACTACCACTTTTAGCACCACCCTTTTTCCATGCGTTTTCTGACGTTGTAAATTCATCGTCCAAAGATAATTTACCATTTTGTAATGCTTCAAAAACCATATAGGCAGTCATCAATTTACTCATAGAAGCTGGCGGCATCGGAATATCCGCTTGTTTTTCATAAATGACATGCCCTGTATCTGCATCCATTAAAAGAGCATTTTTTGCAAGTGTTTCAAAAGCGTTAACTGAATGGCTTAAAACAATCAAACTAATACTTGATAAAAAAAACAATTTTTTCATTTTTCTTCCTTCACTTACTCTTGTATGACTTTGGCATCAGCATATCCCGAACGTTGGATTTTGTCAAGAGCCTTTTGTGCCTCATTTCTTGTTTCGTATGGCCCTACTCTTACAACATGTAAAACTTGATGACGAACATTTTTGTTTTTGATTGATAAATTATTCACATAATTTAATTTCTGTTGAATTTTTTGAATGGATTCTTTTTGTGAAAAAGCCCCTATTTGTACATAGAAAAGATTAGATGCACCTGAATAAATAATTTCGTTCGGATTATATTCAGTTTCTATGTCTGTTTCAATTGCAGTCATACATGTTGCATCAGATGGATTTTTTAGTAAACAAACATCTTTTTGTTGCATACCCGGATATAAAATACTATCAGCGTTTAAGATAACTTCTCCTTTTTTCGTACTTTTAGGGGTAAAAGAAAAGGTTGTTTTTTCCGTTATATGATTTTTGGTTAGTTGTTCTTTAAGTAATTTGCTTTCGGTCACCATAACTTCTACTTGAACAGGAGTTACGGTTGTTTTTGAAAAATTCAAATAATCGGCAACAGGTTTGGAAACATCAATCAAACGTGAAGCATCCAAAGGCCCTCTATCATTCACTCGAACCAAAACAGACATTTTATTGTTCAAATTAGTCACACGAACAATTGATGGCAGTGGTAATGTTCGGTGCATGGCAGTAAAACGATTAGCATCGTACCGTTCCCCGTTCGCCGTTAAAACATGATTATCATCATCAGTAAACCAAAAGGCATCTCCACTATCAAAATAATCATAATCTTCGACAGGTACATATGTTACACCATCAACTTCGTAAGGTTCTTCAACCATATACACGCCAGTATTGGAAAACGAATCGTAACTACCGACAGACCGAAATAAAATTCCGTTATCAGAACATCCGGTCAAAGTAAAAAAACTTAAAAAGACACCCACAAAAACCGTTTGTTTAAGCATTATTTTTTCCTTTTTTGTAAATTCAGCAGTAATTTTTTTGATGGATAACCATCCTCATCCCATCCGATTGATTTTTGATATGCCCGAATCGATTGGCGTGTTCTTTTACCCAAAACGCCATCAATAGAATCACTATAAAATCCTTGTTTTTTCAATAAGTATTGAATTGTTTTTATATCTTTTCTTGAAATTGAAATTTGCTGTGGCTTTTTGTAAATCGGTGCATAATTGTATTTGATTTTATCTGCTAACAATCCGACAGACAAGGCATAGAGTGTTGAATTATTCCACCTCATAATCAAATCGTAATTCGGATATACCAAAAAAGCCGGTCCATCAATTCCGGAAGGCAAAACCAAATGTGCCTGATATGTTAAATAATCCGAACGCCATTCTTTTCCGTTAGCAGGTAAAACACCCATATTTTTCCACGTTTGAACAGGTAATCTTTTAGATTTATTGATTTTATTCCAATTAAGCCGTTTTGTAATTCGAACTTCTGTCCCCCAAGTTTGATTTTTTATCCACCCCATTTTTGATAAGTAATTCGCCGCAGATTCAAAAGCATCAGGTAAAGAATTGATAATATCTTTTTGATTATCTCCATCAGCATCAACAGCATAAGCCACATATGTTGTCGGCATAAATTGAAAATTACCAAAAGCACCTGCCCAAGAACCTGTAAAATGTGTTTGTTCCCCTTTCTCTATTACACCCAATAAAGCAAGTAACTCTTTTGTAAAAAAAGCACTGCGACGCTTATCATATGCCAACGTTGCAAGAGCACTCAATGTATCTGTTTTTCCTTTATATGTACCATAATTTGTTTCCAATCCCCAAAAAGCAATTAAAATTTCAGGTTGAATTCCATACTTTTCAGATGTTTTTTTAAGAAGAAACTGATGTTTTTTCATCATTTCTTTTCCGGTTATAATGCGATTATCGGTAATAACTCTGTTTACATAATCCCAAAAAGTCAACAAAAACTCATTTTGTTTTGTATCTGACGTAATAACTCTGGGCAAATACGTTAACTGCGGTAAAATTTGATTGATAAAATCCGAATCGAATCCTTTTCGGATAGCAATTTCCCGAAAATCTTCTTTCCAAACATTAAAATTTTCCGTTTGTTCTGAATTTGCAACAACATGAGAAACCTCTGCCTTTACTTGAATATTAAAAGCTAACAAACTGAAAAATAATGTATTTATAATTTTTCCAAATAATATTTTGTTTTTCATTTAAGCCTCATTAGATGATTTTATCAAAATATAAATCATTTTTTTAAAAAAATCACTTGATTTTTTATTTTTTTTGTGTCATAAGATAAACATCAAGTTTGAAAGAGATTTTTAAGTTTGATATTTTGTGAATATGGATGGGTGGTCGAGTGGTTTAAGGCTCCGGTCTTGAAAACCGGCGTGGGGGTAACTCCACCGTGAGTTCGAATCTCACCCCATCCGCCATTAAAAGCTCCCTTTGGGAGCTTTTTTTTATGGCATGATAAACGGTGAGAGAAGAACGAACGGTGGAAGTGAGTTCGGCGGCACTTGTGACGTGACGGCTTTAGCCAGTCCCGAATTAAATGAGAGATAAATTGCCCCTATGCAATTTACAATATCACCCCATCCACCACTTAAAGCTTCCTTAAGGGAAGTTTTTTTGTGGAATCGATATAAAAAAACGCCACTATTTAACGGCGTTTTTATTTTCTTTAATCTCTTTGACGAGTTCCTTTTCAAATATGTATTTGCTGAGGATGATTTTTCTACTCTATTTAATCTATCTGAAACATATGATTTTTCATATTCTTCGCCATTCAATGCAAAATTAGTTGTTGTTCTTACTTGTTTAATGATAGGTATATCTTTTAATTGGATAGTTGTTTTATCATCACAAAAGGAACGAATGGTTTTAGCAGCCTTAGAACAAAGTATTTCTGCATCATCTTTTGTAAGAATTTTCTTACCTAATTTTTATTCAGCAAACCTTTTATTTCCCTCTATACTTATACTGTCAAATTCAGCAAGTATCTTAGCTTCATAAACTTTTGGCCTAAATATCATACAAAATGTGTCTTAAACATCCCCATTTCAATGAATTCCTTCTTTAATTTTCTCTTGCACCACGAGAGGTATCTTGTGGTAACATTTTCTTTTGATCTGTTATTTTTTGGATTTGAGGAACTGGGCGAGCATCATTATCCTTTGACTTTCTGGTTGTGCTCATTAAAAAACCCACGGTGAACCATGCTAATCCTGATACAAAACAAAGTCCATATTTATTGGTTAAGAACGAATAAAGATAACCCTCTGTATTTCTTTGCAACAATTTTGAAAATTTTTTCTCTTCTTTTTCATTACGAAATTGAATAGTATAATGAGAATCACCGAATGAAGATGGAGATTGCACCCCTACTATCGCAGCATTTGTTTGTGCGCATGTTTTATAAAAACCTACTCTATCATCATGGCTTACACTAAAAGTTCTACGATTTGTACCTTTAGTGTTAAAACTTACCATCACATTATTCTCTACAAATGGCATTTTCGTAGCAGTCATCTAATTATACCTTTCTATTTCATTAAAATACATTCAATCCGTAGCACATTTCAAGCTATTTGTCAATATTATAAAAAACTCCACAAAAGCAGAATTTCTGTTTTTATTCCTCTCTTGCCCTTTGAAAAGTGTCTTGCATAGGCATTTTCTTTTGGTCTGTGATTTTTTGAACTTGTGGTAAACTATTTTCGTTTTGTATTTTTGTTTTGCATGGAGAAGTAAGATAATCTAATCCGGTATGGAACCCTTTGAGCAAAGCACCCAACACTGTCAAAAGACAACAAACTTGCAAAATAGTCACTCCCTTTGTTTTAAGAGTGTTTTTAATAGTATGTTTTAAAAGGGCTTGTTTAAATTGTTGCATTGTTTCTTTTGAAGCATTTGAATAGTTAACCCAAATAGCATGGTCTTCACCTGTTAATTTAATACCGCTTTTAGGGCCACCAACATCTTCAAATGCTTTGCCAACATCTTCAAATCTCTCAATCGAAAATGAAAGATGTTTTTCTTCTGGTTTCATAACAATACTCCTACTCTTAGCAAACAATACTCAATCTATAGCACATTTCAAACTCTTTGTCAAATATTATAAAAAACTCTACAAAAGCAGAATTTCTGTTTTTATTCACCCCTTGCACCACGAGATGTGTCTTTTTTTATAGAGAGCGATTGGGATGTAATCTTTGTTGCTTTAATTATACTTCCATCATCCTCATTAAAATCTTCATCTATATAAGGTTCAAATGCTTCAAGTGTCAGGCATGGTGTGTTATCTGATTTACCTTTTTCTCTGGGCATATCAAATATATCTCTTGGTATGACAACTCTATCTGCTACTTTTCTAAAATCAATAGACTTAATATCTTCAATATTTGTCATGATAATTTTCCTTTCATTTCATTCAAATATACTCAATCCATAGCAATAGCACATTTTGGGGTATCTTACAAGGATTATTGTGTTTTAATGTGTTTTTCAAATATCATTTTACTCATTCTAATTTTTTAATTATTCTTTAGGTGTTCTTTTATCTGTTTCATAACAATCTTATCAACTATAATATTCTCTATACCTTAACTGTCTCTCATTTCTTTAATTTGTCTTAAAAAGGAACAGCAATTATATCAAAATGAAAGGCAGCATCAGATTCTCGATATGTTTTTTTGTTCATCAATGGGAATCCGACATAAAATCTGGCAGAAATATATTTGCTTAAAGCAAATCTTAAGCCAACACCTGCACTTAACAAAAAGTTTTCTTTTTCTGTTGGTCTATCATGATGAAAGACAGCCCCATGATCAACAAAAGTAGCAAATTTTACTGAATCTTTTAAGTGGAATGTTTCATCTTTTTTGCAAGGAACATTGATTGTTTTAGGTAGAAATGGTATTGGGAATAACATTTCAAGGTTGGTATAATAAGCACTTGCTCCCATCAACAAACCTTCTGAATATCCTCTGATACTTGAAATTCCGCCAATTTGATATTGTTCAAGATAGGCCATATTGTCAGGTGAATACTGCCCACCAGCCTTAAAAGTTCCAACAATACTGGAAGGCAAATAATGTATATAATATAAATCAGCATTCACTTTGCTAAAACTATGTTTCTTATCTTTTATATGATCTTCAATAACCCCGGAAGTCAAATATGATGAAGCATATAACATACTGTTATTAAAGTTATAATTACCACCAAATCCAACAGCAACAGACCGGCCTTTATATTTGGAATAGGTAATATCCGAAATATCTGCATGTGAATTTTTTGCGTTAACAGAGGTATTAAGATTTAATTTCCCTTTTGAAGTATCAATAAGCGGGTGCGTTAAATACCCACTAAGCGTTCTTGATTTTGCTGTTAAATCAAAATCAGCATTATTATCTAAACTGATTTCGCTTTTACCATACATATATGAAATCCCCATTCTTGTTCCACTATGGTTAATTGGTATACTATAATCAACATAAGGATTAGAAGATGAACGAGACATATTGAATGCTACTGATAACCTATCTTGAAATCCAATCAATGAATCTGAAGAAGCGACCAACCCTCCCCTATGCTCTCCAGTTGTATCCCTGCCAAAGTTATCAAATGAAGTAGATAAATGATATGGAAAACTTTCTTCAGCAACCATTTTAACATCTGTTGTTCCATACTTTTCACCCGGTTTTAATTCTGCTCTCATTTTAACAGAACGCGCATTCCGATTAAAAGTATTTAAATCTTTTCTTAACGTGTTGAGATTAAATAAATCACCGTACTCAAAACTATGATTGATGCATATAATACTGGAGGCAAAAACAGTCAAGCTTACTCTGATGCCTTATTTGCTGTAATAACAAAACAAGAATCTTTAACCAAACAAATAGCTCAAGATACAATACAAATAAATGAAAATAATATAGCAATTGAAACTTATAAAAGCACAATGTCTTCTGCCGAAAATAATATCAATCAAATAAATGCTATATTAGAAGAAACCAGAGAAAAATATACTGATGACATTAAAGATTTGCAGGCAAAAATAGAGGAACTACAACACAGACAAGAAGAAAATGCCTCCTCTGATACTTCTATATATTCGATGGTTGTAGATGATATTATTATCAGATCAGGTGAAGTCAATTTAACGGGGAATATCACAGGATCAGGTTCAATTACAGCCCCTGGAAATAATTTCACAATTGATATTCAAAACTATAGCGCTAATAACATCATTTATGGTGATTTGATTATCGATAGAGAGTTAAAAGGTGGTATTTATGGAACAAGTATCCCCTCCTCTATTACACAAAATATAGTAAATGAAACCATTGATACAAAAATATCCATTGTGAACCATGTGAATGCCAATGATCCAAGTGTTAACATCAATTCTCAGGCCGGTGATATCGTTTTAAGAGGCAATGTTGAAAACACATCTGGTTCTATTTCTATCATTAACAATACTGGTAGTATTTTATCTGAAGGAAATTTAAAAGCAAAGAACTTGGAAATAAAAGTACCAAACGGAGGATTTAACCAACAATATACTTCAAATGAAATAGAAATTGCCGGTGCAAATGAAAATGGTGCCATTGTTGCAACTGGAAATATTAATATTGAAGCAAAAACAATAGATGTTAACGGATTAATTCAAAGCGGAAGTGAAATTAAAGAAATTAACATTCCAGACCTATCAATTGTCAAAGAAGGTGATACATATTATCAGATTATCAATGGTGTTAAAACCGAAATGACAAAAAGTCAAACAGGGGAAGAATACTATTATTTAACTTTAACAGATGATACAAGTGATTTATCTCAATTGAAACAAATCAAGGCCTATTTTAAACCAACCGACTCAACTAAAACAGGAAATGTCACTGGAGATATTCACTTGTTTAAAACAAATATTGAAGGTGGCGATATTACATTAACTGGAAATATTGTCAGCAGTTCAAACACAGGTAAAATTGTTCTTTTGAACGGATACGGACATATCAATATTATAAATAATTCAAAATACAATTTGGTTACAAATACATTAAATGCCGATATCAACACTCAAGGTAAATTAACAATCAATGACTTCAAGTTTTCTTCAGAAGATGGTGGAGATACTTTTGATAATCTGTCTCATGATAACTTAACAAACGAGTTTTTATCTTCTAATGCCGGAAAATATGAAGTTTATGTTAATAAGGGTGAAATTATTACTTCAGCAACAGGAAACACTCAAGGAAACGGATTCTTTGGTAATGAAACATCTGTTGTTGCAAGGGCTGACGGTGCAAAAGTTTATTCAACAACATATACTCCCGGTAAGGATGCTTACACAATAACATCTGCCGGTGGAACATATTCTTATCAAGTTTATGAACCTCGTTCATGGCTTGTTGAATTATTTACTGGCAAACAATATAAAACCGTAACGGTTAATTATGATCCGGTTTATGAAGTTAAAAACAATTCTATTTCAATTGACTTTCAAGGATTTGATAAACCAGAAATTAATATTACATCTAATGGAAGCGGTAATATATTATTAAACAACAACGTTTCTGCTGCTCATGGTGATGTTAATATCACATCAAACGGAAGCATTTTAGCGAATGGTACAAATTCTATCATTTCAGCAAATAATATTACTTTAAATACTCAAAATAATATTGGTGAATCATTAACAGAAAATGGATCTGCAATCAAAGCCATTCAAGTTGAAGTTTTAAATAATGGAACTTTAACTGCAAGTGGTAAAGACGTGTATATCAATTATCCATATACAGAGATAAGCAATATTAACATTAATGCAAGTGGCAATGCCTATCTCGCATCCTCTAACAAAAACTTTAATGGTATTGGAAAAGAGATAAATATTTTTGCTGACACTTTAGAATTAAGAGCTGATAGCATCCTTCTTGATACAACTGAAAATGAAAATATTGATATTGATGTTAACGAATTAAAAGCCAGAGCTAAAAACAACATTTCTATTACAAATAAAGGCGATTTAGTTGTATCTTCAATTGTATCAGAAAATGATGGAAAAATATCTTTAGAAAGTAAAGAAGGCTCAATCATTGCCGGCAACACCAAAACTTATAGTCCATATCATATCATAGGTAGCGAAATTTATTTAAAAGCATTAAATGGTGGAATTGGAACAAAAGATTCTGCATTAAAATTTGCAAAGAATGGTGTTTACAACATAGAAGCTAAAAATGATATATATTTAGATTCTATTGCAACAATGTATATCGACAATATTCAATCAAATGAAGGAAATGTAGCATTAAATTCTACCTTTGGAATTATAGCCACAGCAAGTTCTGATAAAAATAAAAACTATAACTTATTTGCAGGTAAAGATTTAACTCTTTCATCTGAAGCCGGGAATATCGAAAATCTTGAAGTGAATATAAATGGGGCAATAAATGCAACTGCTGGATATAACAATGGTAAGCTAGGGGGATTAAACAGTATTAATATCCAAAATGTTTCTGACAACGATATGAAAATTGGAACAATTAGAGCCTCTAAAAATGTAACCTTAACAAATAATAAAGGTGTTCAAAATGCAACTGATGCTTCCTCTATTGCTGGCGAACAAATTGCAATTAAGGCAAGTGGTGATGTCGGGAGTCAAACTTCATCAATAAATTTGTCTTCAACCAAAGGGGTAACCATCTTATCTAAAGGTGAAAGTAATGTTTATCTAAGAACAGAAGATGTTCAAAATGGATTAAAAATCAATAAGATTGATACAAATAACGGCGAAGGTGCGTTAGGAACTGTTAAAGTTGTATCTGCAGGAAATATTAGCAATGTTTCTGAAAAATTTGAAAAAATAGAAACAGTAAATATTAACGCTAAAAATATTTCATTAACTACAGTTGAAGGTAAAGACATTGGTTCAAGAGAGCGTTTCTTGGTTGTGTCAACACCATCAAATAAAGCGGGTGAAGGATTGAAATATCAAGCAGAACAATCATTTATAAAAGGCATTGGAGATGTTTTAAATATCAACGAGGGAATATCTGTTGGTAATGCTATGATTGATGCAAAAAACAACATCATGGCTAACAATTTAATATCAGAAACGGGTAGTATTTCTGTTACAACTCATACAAATGCAATACTAAACAATGTTTTTGTTAATGAAGATTTAGATATCTTTGGCAAAGATGTAACACTTGATGAATTAAAAGCTAATGGCATTTTAAGTGGTGTTGTTGATAATCTAACAGTTAACTCATCTCAAGATTTACATCTGGGAATAATCATAGGGCTTACAAATGACTTTTCCAATAATATTGATATTACAACTGACATGAGCATTTTGAATGGCTTGTCTTCTGATGATACAAATATTTTTGCTAAAAATGTTTCATTAACAGCCAGTCAATCAATTGGGAAAGAGAATGCGTTAAAAATTGATCTATCAAATGAAAACAACGTAAACGCTATTGCAAGCGATCTTATTCATTTGAACAACACGGGAAATGGAGCAAATTACAATAAAATTTTATCCAAAGATGTTGTTATTTCTTCTGATACTGATGTGAAAATAAAAGACCTCACTACAGAAACACTTTCTTTGACGACTCAAACACCAAATGTTAGTATAACTGGTGATATTAAAGACAAAGGAATTATCAAAACAAAAGATAAGAAAATCGTTATTGGTAATATCAAGGATACTCTTGATTATAGTGCAACTGCACAGTTGGCTTTAATCAGAAGACCAATCCATTTAACATTAGATAGCAGTAACATTATCAAAACAAATGATCAAAATGTTGTCAGACATAGTAAAAATGTGTTTATTAACGGGAAAAAACAAGGAACGAGTATTGAAAATAAAATTCAATTCGAAATCGGAGCACTTATCAAAAATGCATATTATTCACTTCTTAATGATAAAATGATATATCCAGGTCCAAAAGACCACCATGATTATATAACAGAATTGATGAATCAAAATAATATAACCAATCATCACAACGATATTATCGATGAATATAATGTATTAGAGGTTATTAACCAGAAAAAATAAAACCAATTAAAGCCCCATAATGTTTCCTATAATGATACTTTAGAGGCTGTTTTGTGGAGCAAAGAATATTTAGAAAATTATGGGTTAGACGTTTAGTTAATTTATAATCCTTCTAAAACAAGAGCATCACTTATAGCCTCTTTTATAAGAAATGATATTGAAAAAATATCATTTTTTGAGGGCATTTAGATGTTATTTTTTTATTGACAATAGACAAAATATCCAATATCATGCCTCCAAAAAGGATATTTTGTTATGGAATGTTTTTATCAAGAAACGTTGTTTTATTTGGGGGTAGTATGATTCATTTCTTGCATCGAAAAACAGAAAATTTACAAACATTGACAACACAACGAGGTCGTAGCATGGTTGAAATGTTAGGTATTTTAGCCATTGTCGGTGTACTTTCTATTATCGGTATTGCGGGTTATACGTACGCAATGAATAAATATCATGCAAATAATGTGCTAAATGAAATCAATAATGTATCACATCAACTGATGATCGAATTGGTAACATCTTACGATAAGCAAAAAATATTATCATTAGTTGATCCATACGATAATGGTACAATGATAACCGGAAATTATCTGTTTGATTATGGTTGTGGCAATTCCGGCAAAAAAGAAAGAAAATGCCATGTAAAAGAAACTGGTTATTGGATATCATTAACCAATGTGAATAAGCCACTTTGCAAAAACATACAAATGTCATCTAATGTTTTAAAATATGTTGTTTATCAACTCTTAAATGGTGTATCTATTGATGAAAATGCAGTTTGTTTAGATAAAAATAACACAATAATGTTATTTTTTAATACAGAGGTTTTACCATTACTTATTTGTCCTAAAAATACATCACCGGATGGGTTGGGTGGTTTAGCTGAGACAATGCATAATTCGCAAACAGGGGAAATTATTCAATGCTATTGTAATGAATTAAATACAAGATTCACATCTTCAAAAACATGCGAAATGCAAACAGAAACGTGCAAAAGTAATAGCGATTGCAACAGAGGATTGTATTGTCATATTACAGATGTTGGTGGAAATAAATGCACAAAAGATACACAAGGTATGACAGGTTCTTGTAAAAATACAACGCTTAAACCACCAAAAGAATCATCCAATCCGCCGTTTGTTATGTCATCTATCCCAATGAATTGGTGGAGTGCTGATCATTTTTGTACAGCTCTAGGAAAACGTCTTGTTAAAGTAGCCGATTACAAATGTGCCTACAAATTCTGTCCCACAGGATGTGAAAACAGATGGGGATATTGTCATGCCGATAGAACTATCGGAATAACAACATCCAGCACGACAAATATATCAGCACCAACAGCCGCAATGAAAAAAGCGTATGGTTCTGACTGGTCGTGGATGGCAGATACTTACTCTGATTGTTATAGTTATCATATCAATCCTTCAAACGGTTATGTAAACCCGACAGGTTTGAACAATGAGGCAAGATACGCTGTATGCACTGATATGTAATCGAAATGTTATTGATATCAAGCAAAAGCATGGTTTAAAATTGCAAAATTTATAACACGAAAATCAATCTGTCTTCTATTGAATGCCTATATACTTGTTCCATAAACCATTTGTCAAATATTATAAAAACTATTTTACCTGACTGGATTTTACTTCCTTATATTTTCTCTATGTTTTTAGATAATATTTGACAGATATCTTTAAATATGCTATAAAACCGACCACCATATGAGATAAAAAATGTCGAATAAATATAAAAAAAGGGTATTATCATGACAACGAATACTGGTAAAAAAGATGAAATAGGTTTTCTTTCACAATTAGTAAAAAAAACTGCGAATATTGCAACTACCATTTTTAACAGACAATTGCTTCCATATACTGAAGAAGATTTTGATAAAGACTTAGACAACGTTCTTAATAAATCCAATACCGCTTGTGAAACATTGGAATACATAGGAATTATGAAATATTCTCAATATACTTCTGAATTAGAAAAATATATTATCAAATCAGTGCAGAATAAGACATGTGATGTTAAAAAAGCAGATATAGATGGGGATACTCTTTTGCATATGGCTGTTCAACAAAAAGGTGGAGAAGAGTTAGTTGTTGCATTGTTGAATAATGGAGCCTCTATAACAAAAGTGAATAAAATGGGATACACACCTGTTGCTTTGGCTTATTCGGATGCTATGAAAAATGGGATACTTGAATTTGAACGCAAAAAGAGTAAACACAGCCAAACTGTTAGAGCATATATCAGACAAGCCATTGAAGAAAAAAGCATTATGCCAATCAGCGATCAGGATTTAGAACAAAAATTTCCAACACCGATTGTTCGTGTGCAAGATATTACAGTTCAACCTGTTGAAAATTATGAAAAAACACTTTTGGACAGAATTCCGCCTTACCCAGATGAAAATATACAAGGAGATGATGTAGATATTCCAAGACAGGTCCAAAAAATAACAGACCAAAAGCAATTGCCAACACAAGACACTTCCCGTGGTGCAAGAACAGAGTAGTAATTTAACGGAAGAAAAATAAAATGAATACTGTCTTTAATGAACTTTTTGAAAATGCCTTTAAAACAGGGGATTATTCAAAACTGAAAGAAATGATTGAAAAATATGAACGAGAAAGTGTTTTTTTATATCCGACTGAAAAGAAAACTATTGAAATTTTCAATTATTTCATCAATTTAAACAAAAAAATTGATTTGGAGTTTTTTTCAGGAAAAGATGAATATCGCTTTAAAGATGCTATTTTGTCTGGAAACGTTAAAAAAATTACGTCTTATTTAAAAAAATATGAAGATTTTCAATCTTTTGAATGGGTTAAAGAGGGATTGGTTGAAAAAGTGGCACACGCTTTGCAAAACGGTTTAAACCCGAATAAAAAAACAGGGGATAATAAAAGCCTTTTAGTGGTGGCTTCTACTTTTGGACAAACAGAAATTGTGGCGATGTTGATTAAAAAAGGGGCAAAAATTAACCCCTCCTTTTTTGAACGTGATAAAGAAAGCCCCGCTTTGCGTGCTGCGGTTTATCATAATCACACCGAAACGGCTCTTTTGCTTCTTGAACATGGGGCTGAAATTATGAACAATCTTGGTACATCTGAGTTTTTATCAATATCTGTTCGAAACAAAAATGAAATTCTGGTTAAAAGAATTTTAAATATTGCTCAAGAAAAAAATAAAGACAGTACGTGGGGAAAAGAAATGTTTTGGGCAGGGAATTCGTCTTTAAGTTATGCAATTGTTCATCAAGATGAAAAAATGGTGAAACTTTTGTTAGATGCAGGCGCAACCTTTCAACCTAATAAGTATAGCTATCCTTTAAAAGAGGCACTTTTAACATGCAACAAAAACATTATTGATATGGTTTATGAAAAAGCCACTCAAGAAGAAAGAGCCATAATGGCTAGTATATCCATTCAAGAATTGCACCCGTTTGCAATGTTTCATCTCTATCAAAAAAAATGTCCTATTTTTTCTAAAAATTTAAACATGTTCACAATTGAAGAAATATTAGGGTGCACATTTCTACAAAGAGACAAAAACGCTTTTAATTATATCATGAAAACATTATCAGAAGATGAAAAATCAAAAATTGATTGGAAAAAAGCAAAATCATCAATCAATAATGATTTGCCTTTAGTCGTTAGAAATATGATTACACGTACATTCAAAGAGGTGTTTCAAGAAGAACAAAAATGTCAAGAAATAACAAGAAAGCCAGCATATTCCAATCAACAACCTTTTTATTTTTCTATATCGACCAACACGGAAGCAACATCTGATAATTTGACAATTACCTTCCCTACTCTAATTAGTCATCAAAATACCAATATTAAACCCAAAGATGAAGGTCGGGGTGCAAGAAGTGAATAAAGAAAGGATTCTATAAAATGAATATATTTAAATATATAGAAGATACATTTTGTGCGATATTTAGACCCAAAGTTTATGAAGCACGACTTTTGGCTGAACTGGATAGTATTGGCATTGAAAGTGGTAAAAAACATGCCGAACAAAAATTAGGTAAAAAAATCCTATTAAAAGATGATGCTGAAATGATGTGTGCAAGAGCATCTAAAACGATTTCAGAATTTTGTGATAATAAATCTTCATTTAAAGATATGCCAATCATCAAACAAGCAAGAACAGTCGGTAATTTTATTTTTAATGGGGAAGCATATGAACAATCTTATGTAGCAAACAGATTAAATCAAGCAGGAAAATCCTCAACTGCTAACGCTTATTTGAATAAAAAAAGGAAAGAATCCAGACAACGAGGATAAGCAACAATTTCGATGTCCAATAACAAAGTCTCGCTGAATAAGTCAGGCTTTATCATTGTCAAATTCCGGATAAAGATATTATTTTTGCTTTATCCGGAATCAAATTTATTTTAATAGACGACTTAAACGTGTCTCATCATTATACGATTGAACGAATTGTTTGTATAAACAACTGTTGCAAATAATGTTTCGGCAATCGTCCTTTGACAATTATATCAGCCTGTTTTTGTTGAGGTAAAATGTATTTTTGTGCCATTTTAGATATATAGGCATATTGCCGTTGTGCCTCTGATTGTGTTTGTCCTCGTTCTGTGGCTCGTTTCATATATCGTTCAAACCTCAATTTTTCATCTGCTTGTAAATAGATTTTAAAATCAAACAAATCTGATACTGGCCTATACAACGTACAAATACCGGCTACAAAAATAAATGTTGATGGTTGAATAAATTGTGCATCAGAAAAACTTTTTCCCGTTTTCATATCATATAGCGGTATCCATACACTTTTATTTGATTTTAAAGTCCTTAAATCCTGTTCCAATTGCTTTAATTGAAATGACGTTGGAGCATCACTTTCAAACCCCTGCTCCACCAAATTAGCAAAAGAACCTGCCTGTTGAATTTCTTGTGATAAATCATTAAAATAGTTATCGGCATCAATAAACGTTGCTGATTTTAGTATTCGCTTTAACGTATTGATAAAAGTTGTTTTTCCGGCAGCGCTTTCACCTGAAATGGCTATAAGAACCGGTCTGTTTTGACCTGTTTGTCGTAATTGAAGCAATTCTTTCAATAACAATTTCGATGTCGCCGAAAGAACAAACGGTTCTTCTGATTGGCTATGCAATAAAGTCATTTTAAAAATCCTTTCCTAATATAAATGTTTGAATAAAATATTATATTTATATTAAAAAAGGCATCTTATGTCGGATCTCTCCACGAAAGATTTTTATGTTTTTTGTTGATGTTTTGAGATATTTGCATCATAACAGAGGGATGCTAACACAGTCACAAATCATTGTCAAGACGAAAATAATATTTGTTCTATTGACAAAGCCTTGCGTTTTAGCAAGGCTATTTATAAAATTGATAAATTATTCCATTCGAGTTCCCCATTAGATTGAGATTGTACATTGAACGGTAATCTTATTAAACATTTTCATTCATCACATTGTTTTAGCACCACGACTATTGGTTGGTTGAACCACAGGTTTTTGTTCCATAATTTTTTGCATCTGGGGTACCACTTGTTCAGATGCATTATCATCTGTGTTTTGTGTCAAACAATAAACACCTGTCGCAACAGCACTAACAGCCAATAAAGCCCCAATAATTTTCGCTCCCGTTTTTTTAGGAGGTTCAAAATCATAAGGTGTAATGTTTGTAACACCTCTAAACCCGACACAACATACTTCTTTTTCTGTTTTTTCGTCCTCATAAAACATATCAAAC
Source organism: Alphaproteobacteria bacterium (assembly GCA_045635565.1). Classification (GTDB taxonomy): domain Bacteria; phylum Pseudomonadota; class Alphaproteobacteria; order CAAHEQ01; family UBA3637; genus RGIG4140. The sequence goes on along the minus strand of JAZTVX010000021.1, from coordinate 55,107 downwards.
ATTGCTTTATAACTTGGATTATTGTCGTATTCTGAACGATGCAAAGACAATGCTTTCTGTTCAAGTTCTTTGTATCGAGTTTCTTTTTGGACCTTTTCTTCTTCGGTATCCGGCAAACACACTTCTTGGGCAAATGAAATAAGGTCATCTTTCTTTAAAGAATATAAAATTGTTGCATATCGATGAATTAAATCAACAACTTCCTGCGTTTTACCATTCCAACATTCCAAATACAACGGATAATCAGCATCTTTAATCGGTAGTAAATTTAAATTAACATTCACATCATAGTCAGCAAGACAACATAATTGTTGTGCTGGCTCTTTCATCATGTTAGCTCTTACAACAGCCGGTTTAATTGGTGATATCAAAATTGCAGATGTTAATAAATTAGTCAATAATTGTTCTATACAAAAAACCCCATCTTCTTGTTGTTCTACAATTGTATTCATTAAGGTTTGTCGGTGTTTCAAAGATAATCGACGTAAAGTTGCTTTTAATTCTAAATTTATTTTTTTAGACTCTGATTGTTTGGTTGTTTGTTCTAACATTAAATTTTCTTTCATATTAAAATTCATAGTGTATTCCCTGTATTCAATTATCCATTTTGTGTATCAACACTCATCTTTGTTGAATTTTTGATATAGTATTATAACATTGACCAATTGTCAATGTTTTCATTAAAAAAATCATTTTGAATCATATAAATAACCTGTTTAAATAATAAAGATGAAACAGGATTGAAATTTACGAAAAAATCTGATAACTTGGTATCTGGTACTTTTGAAAACTTTAAAAAGGTGAATGCGAAAATGTCAACTCAAAAAAGTGAAAAAATTATTAAAACATATGAACAGGCAATTGAACAAAATTACAAGGAAATATTTCCCATTTCATATAATGATAATCGTATTTTACTGATGTGTCAGTTATTAACAGAGCAAAGCGAACACGTGCAACTATTTTTAAATAAAGATGATTTTGACAAAATGTACCCTTATTTATCTTGCTTTTCCGAATATTTCCCAGAAAAGATAAAAGGATTATCTTTGATTGTTACACGGGACGTATTAGCCAATGAAAAACTAACGCAAGCTATGCCCTTCAAAACAGATGAACATTTCAATGAAACACACCCTCTTATCTCTGCTCTGCCTTATGCCGAAAATATCCGTATATTAGATTGGGGACAAGATGAAAGGATACCTTCTTTTATCCTATTTGATGAACAATACCTTGTACAAATTCCTGATGATAATCAATTTCTTTGCTGCTTAAATCCGTATGCATCAACATCGAAATACAAACGATTAAATTTATTACAGGAAAATTTTGAAATAATAACGGAGGAAAGTGTTCCTTTTTCTCCACAACTCGTTGAATCGTATCATTTAAATCTGATGGATTTAGTAAGACAAAATAACCATATAAACAGTTAATAAAAATGGTGGGTGTAGTTGGATTCGAACCGACGACCTTTACGATGTGAACGTAACGCTCTAACCAACTGAGCTATACACCCAACGAGAAAGCAATATATACCCTAAAAAATTTTTTTTCAAGTATAATTTATCACAAATTGTATTTTTATTATTTGTTACCACCTTCACTTTTGAAAATTATGGTCTTAATTATTATCATGAACATATTTTTTTATTGGACATTTGATTTTGTTTCCTGTATAAAAAAACACAGAATATTCGAAAGGAACAAACATGTCTATAAAACACAAAACAAAAATGCTTGATGCAAATGAAGCTGCAGCATTTGTTGCACATAAATTAAATGAAGTTTCAATTATTTACCCGATTACACCATCTTCTCCGATGGGTGAATGGTCAGATACCTGGTCAGCTGCCGGTGTTGAAAATATTTGGGGCAAAGTCCCTCAAATTTTGGAAATGCAATCCGAAGCCGGTGCTATCGGAGCTGTGCATGGTTCTTTGCAAGCCGGTTCAATCACAACGACATATACGGCGTCACAAGGTTTATTGTTAATGATTCCGAATATGTATAAAATTGCCGGTGAATTAACACCATTTGTTATGCATGTTGCCGCTCGAACGATTGCCGGTCACGCCTTATCTATTTTTGGTGACCATTCAGATGTTATGGCTTGTCGTCAAACGGGTTTTGCGATGTTGGCTTCCAATTCCGTTCAAGAGGCACAAGACTTTGCGGCTATTGCACAAATGTCCACATTCCTTTCACGCATTCCGTTTATTCACTTTTTTGACGGATTCAGAACATCTCATGAAATCAATAAAATTGATTTAATTTCCGATGAAGAATTAAAAGAATTGATGGCAGACATTCCGACCGATTTTACGGGCAAAAATGCTTTAACACCCGAAAATCCGACAATTCGGGGAACAGCACAAAATCCGGATGTTTTCTTCCAGATTAAGGAAGCATCAAACAAATACTATAATGCTTGTCCTACATTGGTTGAAAAAGCTATGCGTCGTTTTGAAGAAGTAACAGGACGGGCTTATCATTTGGTGCAATATTATGGGGCACAAGATGCCGAACATGTTATAGTTGCCATTGGTTCCAGTGTTGAAACAATTGAACAAACCGTCAAATCACTGAATGAGAATGGAACAAAATATGGGGTTATCGGTATTCATTTATATCGTCCCTTCCCCAAACAAGCCTTTATTGAAGCATTACCGAAAACGGTTCAATATGTATCCGTTTTGGACAGAACGAAAGAATCCGGTTCAGTTGGGGAACCGTTATATCTCGATATTGTGTCAACTTTGGCAGAAGGTGTTTCAAATGGTGCTGTATCGCATATGCCAAAAATTTTAGGTGGTCGATATGGTTTATCTTCAAAAGAATTTACACCGGCCATGGTAAAGGCTATCTTTGAAAATAAAGAAAAGGCTCATTTTACTGTTGGTATCAATGATGATGTCACGCATTTATCTTTATCATACGATAATACTTTCAATATTGAAGGAAAAGATGTAAACCGTTCTGTCTTTATCGGATTAGGTTCGGACGGTACGGTTGGTGCCAATAAAAACTCGATTAAAATTATTGCGGACGGTGATGATTACTACGGGCAAGCCTATTTCGTATATGATTCCAAAAAATCAGGTGGGATGACAATTTCTCATTTAAGATTTTCCAAAAATCCTATTAAGGCTCCGTATTTAATCAATCAAGCTGATTTTGTTGCCTGTCACCATACACCGTTCCTGTTTAAAACAGATGTGTTATCCTATGCCAGTCAAAATGCTGTTTTTCTTATCAATTCAAATGAAAAAACCGATAAGGTATGGGATTCTTTACCAATAGAAGTTCAACAGGAAATCGTTGATAAAAACATTCGATTATATGCTATTGATGCTATGGATGTTGCCGAAAAAACCGGTATGGGCAGACGCATTAACACCATTATGCAAACATGCTTTTTTGCAATATCCGGTGTTTTACCCAGAGAATTAGCCATTGAAAAAATTAAAAAAGCTATTCAAAAAACATATGCACGTAAAGGTCAGGATATTGTTGATGCCAACATTAAAGCCGTTGATGAATCATTGGCTCACCTTCATGAAATCAAAATCGGTGCCGTTAATTCAGTTTACAAACGTCAAACTGGCGTTTCGGAAGATGCTCCGGAATTGATTAAACAAGTAACAGGAAAAATTATTGAAGGTCGAGGAGAACAATTACCTGTCAGTTCATTTGAATGGACAGCTGATGGGGTATGGCCAACAGATACGGCAAAATATGAAAAACGACGTATCGCTCAAGATATTCCGGAATGGAATCCTGATTTATGTATTCAATGCGGTAAATGTGTATCTGTTTGTCCACATGCCGCCATTCGAGCCAAAACTTTTGCAACGCAACATTTGGAACATGCACCAGATGGGTTTAAATGTACTGATTATAAAGGAAAAGAATTTGCCGGTGATAAATATGTTATTCAAGTTGCTCCGGAAGATTGTACGGGTTGTACATTGTGTTCACAAGTTTGTCCGGCAAAAAACAGAAACAATCCAGAGCAAAAAGCCATTACCATGGTTCCGATTGAAACACACTTAAACAAAGATATTCAAAATTTTGATTTCTTTATGTCTTTGCCTGATTCCGACAGAACAAAACTTTCACCAAAACAAATTAAATCAGTGGCTTTAATGCGTCCGTTATTTGAATTTTCGGGTGCCTGTGCCGGTTGTGGTGAAACACCGTATGTTAAAATGATAACACAATTGTTCGGTGACCGATTGATTGTTGCCAATGCAACAGGTTGTTCATCCATTTACAGTGGTAACTTGCCAACAACACCTTACGCCAAAAATGCTGATGGTCGGGGACCGGCATGGGCTAATTCATTATTCGAAGACAATGCCGAATTTGGATTGGGTATGCGTACATCCGTTGATTCAAAAACAGAATTTGCCCGTCAACTGTTGACAAGCATGCAACTTGATTTGGACGAAAATTTGGTATCATCTATCATGAGTGCCGACCAATCAACAGAACAAGGCATTGTTGAACAACGCAATCGGATTACCATTTTGAAGAAAACATTATCACAAATGAATACACCCAAAGCCAAGTTATTATTTGATAATGCTGACTATTTGGTTAAAAAATCCGTCTGGATTTTAGGTGGTGATGGTTGGGCATATGATATTGGCTATGGTGGATTAGATCATGTTCTTTACTCTGGTAAAAATGTGAATATTATGGTTATGGATACCGAAGTTTATTCCAATACCGGTGGTCAACGTTCCAAAGCAACACCTATTGGAGCTTCAGCAAAATTTGCCATTGCCGGTAATGAGCAACCTCGCAAAGATTTGGGTATGATAGCTATGTCATCCGGGGGTGTTTATGTCGCCAGTATTTCATTAGGTGCAAAAGACATGCATGCTTTGCAAGCCATCAACGAAGCAGAAAGTTTTAACGGGCCATCGTTGATTATTGCATACAGTCACTGTATTTCACATGGTTATGATATTGGCAAAATGGGATTAGAACACCAAAAAATGGCTGTTGAAACGGGGTTGTGGCCGTTGTACAGATTTGATCCTCGTCGTTCAGCACAAGGATTGAATCCGTTCCAATTGGACAGTAAACCAACCCGTCCGATATCTGAATTTATGGCAACAGAAACTCGTTTTAAAGCTGTACGCCAAAGCAATGCAGACCATTACGACAAATTGGTTTTAAAAGCCCAAGAACAAATTGATAAACGTTTCAAATTGTATGAACGTTTAGCCAAAAATGAAGATTAGATGCTCAAGTAAAAAAACGGAAGATTTTTTCTTCCGTTTTTTTTGTTTTCTTGCATAAATAGTCTTTCGTTAAATAAAAGCATTATTGATATCTTAATGCTTCAATCGGATCAAGTTTCATGGCTTTTATAGCAGGCATTAAACCTGATACAACACCGACAATAATAGCAACTAACACAGATATGACCACTGACCAGATAGAAATCGGAACTTCTTTTTGCAATATTGCCCCACCGATTTGAGATAGCATTACACCTAATATCATACCAATAAAGCTCCCCATAAATGAAATCAGAATTGATTCCGTCAAAAATTGCACCATTATCCATTTATTCGGAGCCCCTAATGCTTTTCGAGTACCAATTTCCCGTGTTCTTTCCGTAACGGATACAAGCATCATGTTCATAATTCCGATACTGCCAACAATTAAAGAAATGGAAGCAATCGCCGCTAATAACGCAGACAAAATAAATCCGACACGGCGTACTTTTTCAACAATGTCAGTCATTAAACGGACACTAAAATCATTGACAACACCTTCTTTCAAACGATGACGAGCTCTTAATTGGTATTCAATACGATTGGCAACTACTTCCATTTTATCTTCACTAACCGCTTTAACAAATCCAACATTAGCAAAATTATGGCGCATACCGGCATGTATGCGTTGTCTTAACGTGGTTGCGGGCATCAAAACAATATTATCTTGATCATCCCCCATCATACCATCTCCCTTGCCTTTTAATACACCGATAACAGTAAAAGGTTGGCTTTTTAAACGAATAACTTTTCCAATAGGATTTTGAAGACCGAATAATTCATCCACCACCGTTTGTCCGATAACAATATAAGGTTTACCAGAACGCAGGTCTTTTTCAGAAAACATTTGCCCTTGCTCAATTTCCCAATTACCGATATCAATATAATCCGGTGTTGTACCATATACACTTACACCATAATTATTGGAACCATAGACAGCCTGAACAGCAGAATTAACAACATAACTGCTCGTCTGAACGTCTTTTAACGTTTTAAGTGAATCAATATCTTCAAACGTAACAGTTGGTTTGCCCCTGCCCCCACGAATACCGCCTTTAACAGTTTCTCCCGGCCCGATGATAATTAAATTTGTACCCATGGAATCAAATGTTTTGGTAATTTCATTTTGAACAGCTTGACCGGCAGATACCATCATTACCACAGCAGCGACACCAATTAAAATACCCAACATGGTTAAAAAAGTCCGCAATTTATACGCACTAATAGAAATCCATGCCTCTTTTAAAATTTGATAAATCATTTTGCTTCCTTTAAATAATCTGAACGAAGGCCATCATATTCTTTTTTTCCGTCTGTTATTTTAATCATACGATGAGCATAGTTGGCAACATCTTCTTCATGAGTTACCAGAACAATGGTAATGCCTTTTTGATTAAGTTCTGAAAACAAACGCATAATTTCATCTGATGTTTGTGTATCCAAATTACCCGTCGGTTCATCGGCAAAAATAATAGCCGGATGATTGATAAGAGCCCGAGCAATGGCAACACGCTGCTGCATACCACCTGAAATCTGTGATGGCAAACGATCCTCATACCCAACCAAGCCGACGGCAGAAAGCATTTCTTTGGCTTTCTCATAACGTTCTTTTTCTTTAAATCCCTGATAAATCAACGGAAGCGAAACATTATCGGCTAATGTTCGTTTCATCATTAAATTAAAGTTTTGAAACACAAAACCAATCTTTTGTCCTCTGATACGTGCTAATTCTTCATCTGTGCGAGATGAAACATCTTCACCATCTAACAAATAGGTACCATCCGTCGGTCGGTCCAAACAACCTAAAATATTCATCAATGTTGATTTGCCCGAACCGGAATGTCCCATAATGGCAACAAACTCACCAGTGGTAATTTCAAATGAAATACATTTCAAAACAGATTGAGACAATCCTCCGCTCATGTAATATGTTTTACACAAATCTTGGACAACAATTACTTTATCATTCATGAGCGACGACCCATTCGTTGAAGAAATTCAGTAATAACACCCTCTCCTTCTTTTAAGCCGGACTTAACCTCAATAAAAGAAACATCAGATATACCTCGTTCAAACACAACCGGTATCAACTTACCATTTTTAAACTGGTAAACCATGCTTTCAGTGGCTTTCAAATTGACTTTCCTTTTTTCAACGTACTGTTTCAAAAGAGTTGAAGGTTTGAATTGTAAAGCACTTGTCGGAATGCGTAGTACATCATGTGCTTCACGAACAACAATATGTACAAATGCTGTCATACCGGGAAGAAGTTTACGGGAAGAATTATCTACATCAATAACAACCGTGTACATCACAACGTTTGATTCTTCTGTCGGTGACAATCGAATTTGTTTTACCACCCCATTAAATGTATCGTTCGGATAAGCATCAACCGTAAAAGTAGCCGACATTCCTTTCACAATAGAACCGATATCGGCTTCGGCAATATTGGCTTCAATTTGCATTTTTGATAAATCTTCGGCAATTAAAAATAAAGTTGGTGTTTGATAACTGGCAGCAACCGTTTGTCCTTGTTCTACTTCTTTTGAAATGACTGTTCCCGATACAGGTGAGGTAATTTGTGCATACCCATAGTTTCTATCTGCCTTATTAACATCTGCCGTTGCTGTTAATACATCAGCATCAGCCCCTGCTAAAGCGATTTCAGTTTCTTCAAATGTAGCCTTGGCAATCAGTTTATCATTATGTAGTTTTTGATATCGATTATAATTGAGTTGGGCAATTTTTTGCTTTGCCAATGCTAAATCCAAACGGGCTTTGGCATCATTTTTATTTTCCGTTAATAATGCCGTATCCAGTTGAGCCAGCAACTGGCCTTTTTCAACTTCATCATTATAATCAACCAAAACCGTTTCAACAATACCTGAAATTTGAGTGCCGACACTAACTGTGTTTATCGGCTGTATTTTACCTGTTGCCGTAACCGTCTCAACAATATTACCCCGTTCAACGGATACAATGTCAAAATTTTTAACTGTTAAAGAATGACCCTTGTTCATAAAAAACAACAACATTCCACCAATACAAATAATTAACACACCGTATCGCAACCATTTTTTTTGCCATACTGTCGTAAAACCGTGTTTTACAAATGATGTTTGGGTTGTATTATCCATAATTAAAATCTCCCAATTGCACGATAAAGATTTGATTTACTTTTAAGAACAGCATAAAAAGCAACAATAACTTCTTTCCGTGCCGATGCTAAATTAGAACTGGCTGTTAAAAGTGTCAAAATATCACCTTTTCCGACCTGATACATGGCAAAAGCCACACGTTCGGCTTCTTCGGCACTTTCCAACACTTTTTGACTGATATCATAAGCCGTTACAGCCGTATTGTAATTCTGGAATGAAGCCCATACTTCATTTTTAACCATATCTTGCGTTTCGATTAAACCGTATTTTGACTGATGATATCCGTACTTTGCCTGATAAATATTATATGTGTTTGAAAATCCCGTAAATAAAGGGACAGATACATTAAAACCTGCAGATGAACCATATTCATACGGATTATGATATTTCCAATCATCGTTAAATGTCAACCGACCAGTTGCCGAGATAGTAGGCATATTCAATGACTTCGCAACATCAATGTTTTCTTTTGCTGCTTTTACAACACTTTGTGAACTTTTAATTTCCGGTCGTAATTCAATAGCCAAGTTCATTAAATCCTGAACGGTTTGAGTACCTGTTGCCAAACGTGTAATATCATCGTTTTTGGATGGACTTTTTAAATTAAAGGTCGTATCAGGTGATAAATTAAGCAAAATAGCCAAATTACCTTGATTTTGCTTAACAGTATTTTCAGCTGTTACAACTTCTAATTTTGATTGTTCATAACTTGTTTTTGCCTGCAACTTGTCACTTAATGAAACCAATCCTAATTCATACCGACGAGACGACTCCTCAAATGATTTTTGATAACTTCCACGACTGGTTTTAGCACTTTTTAACACTTCTTGACTACTTAATAAATCTAAATACGCATTGTTGATTGCCAAAATGGTATCATGCAATAACGCATTATACGTAAATTGTGTTTGATTAAGATATGCCCTTTCACGCTCAATACGAGCACTCCTTCCACCAAAATCATATAAAAGCCATGATAAGGCTATATTACCGTTGTACGGATCAGATTTAGATGTTCCCAAATTTTCATTTTTCGAAAATGTATCTGATATACCTGCCGTTCCTGAAATTTGAGGCAAATATTCAGATTTTGATTTACCTAAACTTGACTCAGAAACCTTAACCTGCATATATCCCCGATTAAGCGAAGGATTGTTGCATAATCCGATTTCAATCAACTCTGCCAAACCGATTTTTCCCTTGCCGATATCTTTATCAACACAACCTTGTGGGGCTTTGGCCTGATAAACAGAAAAAATATCCGTTGATGACAAGGCGGAATAACTTCTCAGCAAAGCAACGGAAGTCAATGTTAATAACAAAACAGATTTAAGCGTTAATTGCATATTTCAAAACTCCTCTACTGAATAAACGTCATTTTATCATTCTTTGTTCATTTTTTATTTTAATGGACGTATTTTAACGTTCGTTATTATCAAAGTCAAATTTTTTTGATTTTTTTAGAATAAAAAACTTGTATTTAGGAATGAGATTGTTTAGAGTAATTAAAAATGAAAGGGAAACAACATGAAAGCAGAAATTGAAAAAAAAATAAATCATCTGAATAAATTATTAGAAACCTCACAAAATCCGAAAATCCTATTGGAAGAAATGCAGATTATTTCAAATAACGCATTCGATTTACAGGAAGAATTGATGCAGTTATTGAATCAGATTGAAGAAACACAAACAGATATCAATACAATTCAAGATGCTTTTTCAACACGAGAAACGGTTTGGGATTTAATTAACAAAATTGCTTTGCGTGAAAAAGAACTGATTGATTCGCACGCATCCCGTAAAGCCTTTGAAGAACATCAAAAAAACAAAAGATGTTCAACTAAAACCAAAAAATCATCTTGCATGTCAGATGAATGCTGTTGTCATACGACAAAAACAGATGATTGCGAACAAGATGAATGTCATCATCACACCCATAAATGCACCTGCGGTCATTAAAAATTAAGGAATAACCTATGAATAATAAACCGATTGAAGATTTATCTTTTGAAGAAGCCATGATTGAATTGGAAAATGTCGTTCGCTTGTTGGAAAGTGGTCGTATTAAATTGGAGGAAGCCGTACAAGCATACGAACGAGGTGTCAAAATGCGTAATTTGTGCACGGAAAAATTAAAAAATGCCAAATCAAAAATCGATTTGTTGGTTATTGACGGCAATACACCAGTCGGAACGGAAGATTTTGATGAACAACTTAACAAATGATTTTACGGTTATTCGCAGGGTATTAAATGACAAACTTGAAAGTGTTTTGCCTTTACCGAATGATTTGACACGACGTGTTGTCGAAGCCATGCAATATTCTTCTATCAGCACGGGAAAAGCTTTACGCCCGTTTTTTGTTCTGACAATCGGTAATATACTGGGATGTTCCGAAACAGATTTGTGGACAGTTGCCTGCTCATTGGAAATGGTACATACATATTCTTTGATTCACGATGATTTACCGGCTATGGACAATGATGTGTTACGACGAGGCAAACCGACAACACATATTCAATTTGATGAAGCAACGGCTATTTTGGCGGGAGATGCCTTATTAACAAAAGCCTTTGAATTATTAACCAATCCGGATTGGATTGTATCACCTGATAAAAAATGTCAATTGGTACATATGCTGGCTAAATGTGCTGGTTCACAAGGCATGATTGGCGGTCAAATGATTGATATTTTGGGCGAAACAATAACATTATCCGAAAATCAAATTCGCCAAATGCAAATATTAAAAACGGGGGCATTACTTGAATATGCGTGTATATCCCCTTGTATTTTATCTCATTGTTCTGACGAAATATTATCTTCTTTAAAAAAATATGCTTCTCATATTGGTTTATTATTTCAAATAACGGATGATTTACTTGATGCGTTAGGAGATGATAAAATTGTTGGAAAAACACTGCACAAAGATGCAAATGCCCACAAAACAACATTTATAACATTGTACGGCATTGAACGGGTACAGGAACTGGCACATTATCACGCACAACAAGCCGCACAATGTGTTGACATCTTCGGAAAAGAAGGCAATATTTTAAAAGAAGTGGCTTATATGATAAAACAACGCAATAAGTAAAGGATTGTTCATGAGTTTAATGGCAAAAAAACAAAGAAATATCTTTTTTCAGACACTGGAAAAGGCTTATCCTAATCCCAGATGTGAACTTAACTGGACAAATCATTTTTCTTTACTTGTAGCTATCATTTTATCGGCTCAAACGACAGATAAAAACGTCAACAAGGTAACCGATGTTTTGTTTCAAGTGGCTGATACACCTCAAACCATTTTAAATCTTGGCGAAGAAAACTTAAAAACGTATTTAAAAACAGTCAACTATTTTAACAACAAATCAAAATCCATCATACGTTTAGCTGATATTATTGTTAATCAATATGCTGGGATTGTTCCGTCAGATTTCGATACATTAATAACATTGCCCGGTGTTGGACGTAAAACAGCCAATGTTTTTTTAAACATCGCCTTCCATGCTCCTTCCATCGGGGTGGATACACATGTTTTTCGCTTATGTCACCGCTTAAAAATATGCACGGGAAAAACACCGGAAGAAATTGAAAAGAAATTGAATCAGTTGGTTCCTGAAAATTATAAATCAGATGTGGGGTTGGCTTTGGTGTTGCACGGACGTTATATTTGTACTGCCCGACGACCATTATGTGAGCAATGTCCCCTTTATCAGGTTTGTGTGTCAGATGAAAAGAAAGAATTATCCACTTCGAATAAGGCAGACACTAAATGAAAAAAATAGTTTTCTTTCTCTTAATCCTTTGTTGTTTTAATACAGCATTTTCGAAAATACCCGTCAGCACAGAAAACTTGCTTGACATATCCAATCGCAACAAGCCCAGTTCCGGTATCTATACGGGAACACCATTTGTGAAAATAGAACCAACGGTAGGTATGCCTAAACCGGAAAAAATGTCAGGCTGGATGGATGAAGAGAAAAAACGATTATTTGGAACAACGCAAATTACAGATGATAAATTTTTCCAAAACAGAAATGCTAATTCTCAACCACAGAAATTTGCAGCACCGATACAAAACACACCCGAAATCAATTATCAACCACCGTTTGGTGAAGCAGGTGCCGTTTTGTATGTTCCACACACCAGTGATTTTATTTCCATCATTCGACTGATTGATGAAACAACCATCAGCGTTGAAGAATTTATATACACAGTTAATCCGCAAAATAGTTTATTTACGCGAAATTTATCGTTCGAACGATTGGAAAACAATAAAAATGATTATTTTCAATTGTTAAAAGCCCGAATTGACGGTCAAAATTTCACACCGGTTATTTCCGTCGCAGATGATGAAATTGAAATCAAAAATACAGAGTACTTACCGGCAGGATATCATTCCTTTTACCTAAAATATCTAATCAAAAACGCTGTTTTATTCGATAAACAAAAGGGATACCTTGATTTTGATGTTACAGGATATAAATGGCCCCTTCCCATCAATCGCTTAACCGTTTACGTTTCTTTCCCAAACAAAGTAATTCCTGTTTCAAACGGTCTGTACTTTGGTCGAAATGAAGCCATTATCAAAAACGCCTATAATGAACAAACTGATTCGGCAGGTAATACGATTTATCGCATTAACAATCCGATACCGGCATTGGCGTCCGTGAAAATAAACCATATTTTTCAAAATGAAAGTACAAGTGATTTTTCATGGGAAAAACTATTAAATCAAAATCCCTCCTCATTTCTGATTATTTTTGTTCTTATTTCAATCGTCGTGTACTTATTTCTGTCTGGAATTTATTTATTCTTCACAAAAGGAAACAAGAAAACCGTTCAATTTATTCAATCACTACATCCATTAGAACTGAATTGTTTATACAACGGTCGCATTTTACCACAATTTGTATCATTTTATCAACTGAATCCCATTCCCTGTCGTCAGAAATTTTTATTTAGATATGCTCAAAGTAAATGGGGACGCACATTACTTAACGTTATCATTTACATCAAAATATCGGCAAAATATTGGCTGACAGGTCTTGTTATTATCTGTGGAGGCGTTTACCTGTCGTTTAAGAAAGATATTACCCCCTCATGGGTAATAATAGTCATCTTATGTTGTATGATGTTTGTCATTGTCTCATTATTCTATTACATTATCGGACAACATGAACACCAAAGATATATTCAACATTATAAAAAAACAATGTTAAATCAAAATATTTTCTATGGTTTAACGGAACAGGCTGTTTTCAATCTGTTCATGCGTCATTATTTATATATGGCAGCCATTGATTTGGATGCAAAATGGCTAGATCTAGCACAACAAAATAATCGCAATATAACAAAACAATTAATCGCAGAAACACAACAAAAGGGGGAATACTAATGCAAAAAAATAAAAAATTAAGCATCGGATGCTGTTTAGGAGTATTATTTTATTGTACACAGGTTATGGCTTCACCAACAAATATCATTCCAACATCACAACAAAAAGACTTAAATATAACGATTTATAATGAAAATGTAGCATTGATAAACGATGTGCGTGAAACATCTTTAAAAGAAGGCTTCAATCAAATTTCTTATGAAAATATTTCGGCTCAAATTATTCCGGAAAGTGCTTTGTTAAAAGGTAATGGATTAACCGTTATTGAACAAAATTTTAACTATGATTTAATTACCTCGCAATCCTTATTACAAAAATCCGTCGGACAAGATGTGATTTTACAAACAATTCACCCTCAAACAGGTGAACCAATTCAAAAAGAAGGACGTTTAATTGCTTTTAACGAACAACCGATTGTAGAAGCAAACGGAGAAATTTACACTCATTTTGCGGGTAATGTTTTGCTTAAAGCGATGCCAAAAGGATTAATTTCAAAACCATCATTATCCATGAATTTACAATCTGTTAAAACTGGAAATCAAAGTATTGATTTAACATATTTAACAAGAGGTTTGTCATGGCAGGCAAACTATGTTGCCGAAATCAATGATACCGAAGACAAAATGAATTTAAATGGTTTCATTACCCTTGCCAATCAATCAGGAACAACTTTTGATAATGCATCTATTCAATTAGTTGCCGGAGATATAAACATCGTTCGTCAGTCAATTCGTTCCCCACGCATGGTGGCGTATACTGCTAATAGCTTTAAATCAGAAGTAGCCGAGGATAGTTTAGCTGGAACAATTGAAGAAGTTTCTGATTTTTATGTTTACTCATTACCGTTTAAAACATCAATTTTATCCCAACAAACAAAACAGGTTTCCTTAATGAGTATTAAAGAAGCCACACTGAAAAAAGAATATATTTTTGACAATTCCCTACGTCCATACCAAACAGAGGCAGAAAATATCAAGCCAACGATTGTGTATCAATTTTCTAATACGAAAGAAAATGGCCTAGGCATACCTTTACCCAAAGGTGTTATTCGCCTTTATAAAAAATCTAGTAACGATAAAAGTATCTTTCTAGGAGAAAACAGAATTGTTCATACACCTAATCTTGCCAAGGTTCGTTTGAGAATGGGTGAAGCATTCGATCTTTTTGCCAATGCAAAACGTACATCACATGAAAAAATCGGTATAGATACAACGATATCAACTTATGAAATAACGATTAAAAACGGTTCTGACAATCTTAAAGAAGTTATTATCTTTGAAAACTTTTCGAACAACTGGAAAATAACACAGGAAAATTACCCTCATACACAAGAAACATCTGATCGTGTTAAATGGGTTATTTCAATACCGGCAAATGGAGAAACAATTTTGACATATCAAATTCAAATAACCAATCCACGTTTGAAAGGCAGAAAAGGATAATGATGAAAAAAAGTTCCCCTTTTTCATATTTCATATTGTTTGTTTTAATGTTTAATGTTCCTGTTCTTGCTTTATCACAAGACTTCAGTAAAAACACAATACTTCAAAACAACTCAAATAAAAACAGTGTATTAAATGATGGAATTACACTTTTACAAGAAACAAAAAATTTCGTTGATGAGAATAAAAACCTATATTTTTACGATGACTATTTATTGCAAAATCTGTTAAAAATTCCTTATGATAAACGGCAATACTTTTTCCCGTTTATACATGAAGAAACACTGATTTCGCATAAAATAAAATCACACCCTCAAATTATCGTATGGAAGGGTAAAAAACCAACTGTTATTGCACCTGTCATGCAGGAATTTGCCAAAAAGCATCTTGATGATTTACCAGCTGTCTTTTATTACTTTTTAGATCCGGATTATTGGGAAACACCTCAACCAACGGAAAAATCGTTTATGTTGCAATCGGTTTTTACAAATACGCCTCAAACACAAGCAAGAAGTGCCATTGAAATAGCCGATTATGCCGTTCGTTCATTAAGAGAATCGCATCAATTGCCTGCCAAAATTGAAAAAAATTATAATAAAACTTCTTTAACCATTTCAGACATTCAACGCACGCAAGCCACATTAAATACCTTAACATCTTTCATAAAATCAATGAAAGACCCTGATTTACCTTCCGAATTACGTTCTTTCATTATTGATAAAGTTCCTGAAGCCGTTGCTAATCCATTTGAACATTGGGTTCAAAGCATTCAAAAAACAAAGTTTAAAGATGCTTTTGAACAGTTTATTCAAAAGCAAGGTTGGCAAAACGCACAAGAATTTGCCGTCAAATCAGACATTATTTTACGTTCTGTTCGAGTTAACCGTATGTCTTTGATCGAAGCCATAGGCTTTAGTCAATTAAGAAAAGAAAATCCCATTCAAAAAGACAAGCCTTTAACATCGACACAAATGTATTTTTCGATGTATGAGGCTACTCCCGGCGATGCTATATTTGTTGCTCCGTATGCAGATGAATTAAGAAAAATTTATCACCAACATGATTTTATATACATCGGATTACCTATATATATTGACTAAATCTAAAAAAAAGGATATACTATTCTGAACAGACGTTTTTGAGAGGATAGAATTATGGTTTGGACACCCGAAAAAATTAAGCAATTGAAAAAATTATGGCAAAAAGGGAAAAGCACGGTTGAAATCGGTCGTGAATTAGGCATGAGCAAGAATGCCGTCGTCGGGAAAGTACATCGCTTGGAATTAGATGCTCGTCCCTCTCCCATTAAAAAATCCACAAAAAAAACTGTGGAAAAAGTGGCTATTGTCAAAGAAGAACCTAAACACGTTACATTATTGGATTTACGTTTAAATTCCTGTCGTTGGCCGATTGGTGAAATTAAAGATCCTGATTTCCATTTTTGTGGTAAAGATTGTCAAACCGGCAAGCCATATTGTCCCGAACATTGTAAAGTTGCCTATACATCGTTAAAAGAATTAACATTACAAAATGCTAAAAATAAAAAAGACAGAGCCTCTTTAACTGTTGTATCTTTAGAGGAATCCGAAGATATAATTGAAGAAGATGCCATCACAAAAAAACAGTCTGCGAAAACTCCCATTGTTGAAAAAGGTACAACAAAAACAACTCCCAAAAAGAGCAAATAATGACAAAACAGAAAGAAAATCAGACAGTTTGTCTTGTTGATGGCTCTGGTTACATTTTTCGTGCTTTTTATGCACTGCCTCCGATGACACGTTCAGACGGGACACCTGTTAACGCTGTTTACGGATTTATGAATATGTTAATCCAATTGATTAACGATTGCCGGTGTTCTCATATGGTTGTCGTATTTGATGCCGCCCGTCATAATTTTAGAAATAATATCTATCCGGCATACAAACAAAACCGAAAAGAAACTCCACCGGAACTTATCCCTCAATTTCCGTTAATCAGAGAAGTGTGTCGTGTTTTGAATGTTCCTCAAATTGAAATGGAAGGGTTTGAGGCAGATGATTTAATCGCAACATATACCCGTTTGGCTCGTAAAGCCGGGCAATTCGTCCGGATTATTTCTGCTGATAAAGATTTAATGCAGTTAATATGTGATGGTGTATCATTATATGACCCAATGAAGAAAAAAACACTTACCGAAGAAGATGTTATCAACAAATTCGGAGTGTTGCCCAATAAGGTTGTAGATGTTCAATCACTCATGGGGGATTCTATCGACAATGTGCCTGGGGCAAATGGTATCGGCCCGAAAACGGCGGCCCAACTCATCAATGAGTTTCATTCATTGGATGGCATTTTTGAACACATTAACGATATAAAAAGTGAAAAACGCAGATTAGGTTTAATTCAAAACAAAGAACAAATTTATATCTCACAAAAATTGGTTCAACTTGATGATCATGTACCGGTTAACACCGATATATCCGATTTTGTCCTAACAAAACCGAATGAAAAAATTTTATTTGACTTTTTATCTCAAAATAATTTTAAAAGTCTGACGAATAAAATATCTTCTTGGCTGACAAAACAATCCGACTTGTTTTGTGATAATTCAACAATCTTCCCCTCGTCTATCGATGATCCGAAACCTGTTGCTTTAAAACCTATCGTGGTCAAAACATTATATGAATGGAAAAATGTATATCAAAAAATTCTTCAATGCAAAGATGTGACATTTTTATTGAATACACTAAATAATGAGAGTCAAATTTCATCTGTTGGGATATATTTAAATGGCTCTCCATATATCATTCCGGTATCAGTAGAAAAAAGAAACACTGTTTCTGATTTATTTTCATTTAATGAATCTCATAAAACTTCCGACATTCCTTTTGAAGATATTTACGATAATCTAATTGATATATTGGAAAATTCAAACATTCACAAAATATCTTATGATGTCAAAAAACAACTACATTTGTTATATCAGTTTAAACAACATATCTGTTCCATTCAAAATTTTGATGATGTTTTAATACAAAATTATGTCTTAAACGGTTCACAAAAATCTGCAGAATTATCCGATTTAGCTCAACAATATGTAAAAACAAACATCACTGAAATTGTCGAACAAAGCGATGAAGTCCGTTTTTGGCCCCAACAACTCTTTATAATACATGAACTTTATACACAGTTTGACACATCATTAAAAAATAATCCGTTCATTTATCAAACAATTGAATTACCACTCATTTCTGTCTTGTTTCATATGGAAGTCAATGGTATTTTAATTGATACTAATCAACTATTGCAGTTAAAAATAATATTTTCAGATGAAATCAACCGTCTTTCTCAACAAATTCATCAAATTGCCGGAGAAGAATTTAACATCAACTCACCAGCACAAATTGCCAAGATTTTATTTGAAAAAATGGGCTTAACGGCAAATAAAAAAAACACGGGAGGTTCATTTTCAACTAATGTACAAGTTTTAGAAAAATTAGCAGAAGAAGGACATGAAATTGCTGATTTAATTTTAAAACACCGTATGTTCGGCAAATTAAAATCCACATATGTTGATGCCTTGCTAAAACAAGCCGATTCGGCTAATCGAGTACATACGACCTTTTTACAAACTGTTACAAATACCGGTCGTCTTTCATCCGTTGATCCAAATTTACAAAACATTCCCATTCGAACAGAACACGGCAAAGAAATTCGTCGGGCATTTATTGCTCGAAAAGGATACAAACTGATTTGTGCCGACTATTCACAAATTGAATTACGTATTATGGCTGACGTGGCAAATGTACATCAACTCAAAGAATCTTTTTTAAAAAATGAAGATATTCATGCTCGTACAGCCTCACAAATATTTAAAATTCCCCTTTCAGAAATTGATAGTGATACACGCAGACGAGCCAAAGCCATCAATTTTGGTTTAATTTACGGTATTTCAGCCTTTGGATTATCCAATCAATTGGGAATTTCACGTTCAGATGCTCAACGTTATATTGATTCGTATTTAGAACATTATCCGGAAATTAAATCCTATATGGCTCAAACAGAAGAATTCGTCAAAAAGAACGGCTATGTTTTAACACCACTGGGACGACAATGCTTCATTTCAGGTTTAGAACATCCAAAAACACGTTCTTTTGCAATACGGGCCGCCATCAACGCACCTATTCAAGGCGGAGCAGCAGATATTATAAAAATAGCTATGAATCAAATTCATCAAACCCTTTCGAATAATCATTTTGATGCTAAAATGCTCTTACAGGTACATGATGAATTGATTTTTGAAGTATGTCAATCAGATGTTGAACCTGTCATGACGTTAATAAAAGATAAAATGGAAAAAGCCATTCAATTGTCTGTACCGTTAATTGCTGATGTACGATGTGGCAATAATTGGAAAGAAGCACATTAAATCAAATTTTTTCTATTCTTTGACATAAAAAAACCCGCATTTAGAATCATCTAAAAGCAGGCTTTTTAATAGTTGAAAAATACAATCATCCGTTTGTATTAACTCTTAATTTTTCATAACAGGCTTTTTGTAAAACCACATCATAATCTGTTGCTTCACCACCATTAAAATGCAATAAGCGTGAAAAAATCGGAGCAGATTTTTGAATGTTAATCGGAGCACCAATCGGATATTCCTTCTGTGCTGTATAAACAGCCTCTTTCCCGCAGGAAAAATGAACAATACCAGCATATTCAGCACCTTGTTTTTGAATATCTGTATCGATTTCAAAATAATATGCTTCCGGTACTCCTTCACATGTGTTGAACATAGCCGAATCGGTAACGATACCTTCCTGTGGTAAAGCATCAACATAAGACTGAACGGCATGTGTATCCGTACAACCGCTCAATGCAACGGCTCCTAAAAACGTCATTTTTTTTAAATCTTGATTGTTCATCAAAACTCTCCTTTCTGCTTTTCTTTTTCATACTAACAAAAAACATTTTCTTTGTCAACTTTTATTAAACAAAACACTTGATTTTTTTTTGTCCCTGTGTCATAAGAGAAAACATGAATACAACAATTGATAATTTTCTAGATGGAAAAGTAAAGTTAATACAAGATAAAAACGGTTATCGGGCAACGTCTGATGCTGTGTTGTTGGCATCAGCCGTTCGGGCAAAATCTGGTGATACCGTTTTAGATGTCGGCACAGGTACCGGTATTATTTTATATTGTTTAAATGCCCGTATTCCTTCATTAAAATTAACAGGCATCGAAATGCAACGAGAATTATATACCTATGCTTGTCAAAATTCTGTTCTAAATCAATGTCATCCTGAATTTATTTGTGAAGATATTACTGTTTCTCCCTCTGGCATTCATGGACGACAATTTCATCATGTTGTGACAAATCCACCATTTTACACAGAAAATCTGCTACGCGAAAATAAACAAACGGCTCAAGCCTATCATCAAGTTGTCGATTTATCGTTTTGGATTACATACTGTTTAAAACATGTACGTGCAAAAGGAACATTCACACTTATTCATCGAACGGAAGCCTTACCTGAAATTTTAAGTATTTTGAATAAAACGGCCCTCGGAGCCATAGAAGTGATTCCAATATTTTCAAAAGAAGGAAAACCGTGCAAACGAGTCATCATACGTGGTATTATGGGTTCAAAAAAGCCATTTGAATTACATTCAGGATTGATTATTCATCAAAAAGATAATACACGAACAGAAATTGCCGAAAAAATCATGCGAAATGGTACACAATTAGAATAAATGTATTGACAAAAGTTTAAAAGTAATATATTTTATCTTTTTATAAAGGTCCCGTAGCTCAGCTGGATAGAGCAACAGCCTTCTAAGCTGTGGGTCGGGCGTTCGAATCGCTCCGGGATCGCCATTTAAAACCACCTTGTGTGGTTTTTTTTGTATTTTAATAAATACGAAGATATGACTTGCATTTTCAAAAAAAACATTATAC
The DNA here is from genome assembly GCA_045635565.1 of Alphaproteobacteria bacterium. Lineage (GTDB taxonomy): Bacteria > Pseudomonadota > Alphaproteobacteria > CAAHEQ01 > UBA3637 > RGIG4140. The sequence continues at coordinate 33,868 of JAZTVX010000021.1, read as the reverse complement.
AATATGCCTGAATCGGATTTATCTCTACTTGTCCTGATTCAAAAAGTAGCGATACTTTTACAAACGGACTAAAAAGAGCAACAAAGGTCAATATTATATTGATGACTTTTTGTTTTTTTCTTGTCCTTTCACAATAAATGTAAAAAAAATGAAAGGAAACAATATGCTAAAAACAGCAGAATACGTATCAATCGGTCACCCTGATAAAACAGCAGACTTCATTACAAGTTATTTATTGGACAAACTCATCGAAACGGATAATCAAGTCAAATATGCCGTTGAAGTGTTAATTAAAGATAATACCGTTATTTTAGGTGGTGAAATCAGTGGTCACGTTCAATTACCTGATTTAACCGAAACAGTTAAAGAAGCCTTGCGAGCCATTGGCTATAATGAGCGTTATACCTCGATTTGGCAAGACAAAGCAATCAATATCCATCAAATTAGGGTTATCAATTTATTAGGGATTCAATCCGGTGAAATTTTACAAGGCATTCATCAAGACGGTTGGGGCGATCAAGGCGTTTTTGTCGGTTATGCCTGTCAAGGTCGGGAAAACATGCCGATTGAACTCGTTCTGGCTCGTCAATTAAACAATGCACTCTATCAAAAAGCCCATTCATCGGATAATTTGGGTTTGGATATTAAAACACAAATCACAATTGATGATAAGGGTGTCATTCAAACGGCAATTGTTGCTATTCCTATGCTCCATAATGAAGATTTAACTGATTTTATAATCGATACGCTTGGACAAAAACCAATTAACATTATTATTAACGGTACAGGTAATTACACGTATCATTCTGCTATTGCTGATTGTGGTATTACCGGTCGCAAATTGGCTTGTGATTTTTATTCAACAGCCTGCCCTGTTGGTGGTGGCAGTCCGTGGACAAAAGATACCAGTAAAGCTGATTTAACTCTTAACTTATATGCTCGTTATTTGGCAAAACAATATCTGAACGATAATGATGAATGCTTTGTATATTTATCTTCTTGTATCGGAAAAGCATTATTACCCAGTGCAATTGTCAAAACAATCAAAAATAACAAGGTTTCAGTTCAAACATTACACATTGCCGACAAACCCATAGAAATTATTCAAAAACTAAACTTAAATAAACCAATTTATTCAAATCTTTGCAAAGAAGGATTGATGTTTTACATTTAGTACAAGGAACTCTTTTCAAATCAATAGTCTCCCGCTGTTCAAACAGCGGGAGACATCATTTAGCAACATACAAAACTCATTTAATCTTTGACACACCACCAATTGCCATTTGCATCTGATTGAGCAACTCTATCGCATCCACTTGCTTCACAAATATTTCTTGCTTTGGTGGTATTGGCAATTTGCGTATCGCCTGATGTCGAACAACTTTTCACATTACCTGTGCTATCAATAAATGTGCCATCTGTTGCTAACTTGGAACAATACCATGATGTTTTCCCATTGGCTTCCTGACTGAATGCGACACGGTTACAGGCTTCGCATTGTTGACGATAAATGGCTTCTGTTCCGTTTTCATGAACAGCATTATCTTCTTGACACAGTTTGCATTTACCATTGCTTGCCGATTGCCATTCCGAACCAACCAAACAAACATTCGGAACACAATATTGCAAATTATTGGAACCTACTGTCAATATTTGACGATTGCCACATTGCCCACATGTTGCCGTATGCCCCATTTTGAGTTGATAAGTGGCATTGATATAAGAACTTGGTTCTGTCGCAGGCGTACATTTGATACAATCAGGCGTGTTGTTCATAAATTCATTTGTTTGACAACCACCTAATGAACAGACCTTGCCACTGTATGTACGTTGCATAATCTTAATATTGCAAAGATTACATTGTGCCTGTGATGTTGAAACAGCCTTGTCAGTCGTGCAAGAATGACAGAATCCTTCATTATCTCTAAAATATTTACCATCATGTTCACCACGAACATATTCTTGAAGTTCATCATATAAATCAGGATGATCGCTTGCTAATTTTGATGGTATGGTCCAATTTTGACTGTTACAAACACCACTAACACCAGGATCAACTAAAACACAAAGACCGTATAAATCTGCTCCACCATTATGAATACGATTACTGCATAAATCGCATTGTGCTTTTGCTACCCATGAATTGGGGACATTTCCTCTTGAACCGGTAAAATCACATCTCATACATTCACCCAAATTTCCCCGATAACGAATAGTACCATCTTTATCAGGAGGGCACATTTTTAATCGGCAAACATCACCCCATACTTGTGTCAACTCTCTATTAGGGCAACGGTCCGAACAATATTTACCTGGTGAATCAGTTGAGTGTGTTGAATATTCTTTACCCATCTCATCAGAACAATCAAAACAAACGCCATTTCTGTTTTGCCATTGTTCTTGTGGGCAAATTTTTAAACAATACTTTGTTGTCCCATTATCATATATCCAACGTGTTTCTGTTGCATCTGAATCTGTACTGTAATCATTCCCTTTCTTACGACAGTTTTTCAAACAACCCGAATCATCTTCATCAACAATTTCAGGACGAAATCCCTCTTTATCACACGAAAGACAAGTGCCGTTTTTTAATCTTACCTGTCCTAAACCACATGTGTTTTCCAAGATACAATACCCATTTTTAACCTTGCGTCCACAAGCAATACAGATTTTTTCTTCATAGGTATCTATTTCATCTGTTCCACCTGTATCTATTATTCGATTAGACGAATCATCACATGCATAGCACTCACCATTACTTCTATATTTTCGTTTACAAACTGTACTGTCATCAGCATCGGTACAGGCTACAATTGAAGCTTCTTCATCAGGTTGTTCGCAAATAGGAATACAATGCCAAGGAGCACCATTCACATTTTCATAGACAACTTCACGTTTTGCCCAAACCCCATCTTTTGTTCTTTCCGGACAAGATGTACACGATGCCTTAATTTTATCTGTCGTCCAGACGGACGAACCTAAATGTCGTCCCCCATCCCAAGCAATTACAGTAACACGATTTGGATTCGTACAGGGTTCACAGCGAGGATTATCTGTGTAACCAAATACAGCAAATGTTCCTTCTGGGCATGTTTTAGGCATGTAATCACACCGGTCTAGTTGATAAGAATATCGCCACCAGATAAGATTACAGGCCTCACATAAACCACGGGCTTTTGTTGTTACTGGAATTTGGTATGCCGTATCATTCGGCGAGCCATCTGGTTTTCGGCATGGAATACAACCGTCATTTAATGATTCGTATGTCACACCCCGAATACAACCAACACCACAATAAGCCGTATTATTGGCTTCATCAATCGTGACCGTATGCGTATTATTACAAGCGTTACATTGTTCTTCCCCTGTTGTATCATCTTCTATATTTAATGTGGTATCGGTAAATTTATCTAAACTGATTTCAATAGCGTTAATATCCACACAAGGAATACACGCCCCGTTTTTAGCACGGTATTCTTGGGGTTTAGACGAATCATAATTTTTACCTTCATTACAAACACGCATTTCTTGACAGGTATGGTCCGACATATTACAAACGTAATTTTCTCCGTGTGAAACACAATCTTGATTAACCATACATTCTACACAAGTGCCTGTTTCACCATTATCATAACAATACGGTTTATCCGTTCCCGTACATTCATTTTGACAAATCATTTTATCGGCATCACAGGTTACTGTTCCACAGAGGCTGGAACAATCGGCATTTTCAACGCATGGGTCGCCACTTTGTCCTGTACCTGCTTCATTGTTTTCCGAATCTAAAAATGATGTAAAAACGATTGTATTATCTGTTTCATCTTCCCCACAAATCAATGCACTGCCTGTATATTTGACCAAACCCCCGTCCCCTTGGGCAACCTGCACAAATTGTATGCCTTTTACAACACCATTTAAGTTCATGTTCACAACATTTTTACACACACGGGAAGAAACACCTTCAACATATGTTTTAAAAGCCACATCGGGGTGTGATGTCATATAAATCGGATAACCCGTTCCCGTTGTATCTGGAAATTCATCAAAATCCGTGCCATCTTCACTCGGTTCAGGCAAAGGCATTTCCTGATATTTATGCCAGATATCATTGGCACGCAGATTGACTTCATACACAATATCGTTTGCCCGATACTTATCCATAGCAAACGAATACCCGTAAATCCCACCAGCGGATAAAACACCAATCACTGCCAAAACGCCCAAGATTTCAACCATACTGCGGCCATATTCTTGTGTTTTTTGTGTATAAAATTGTTTCAAAAAAGGCACTTTGCGAATCATAAAACCTCCATTAAAATAGTCTCAAAAAATCAAAACCTTCCCTTAAAAAAACGTGTCAAAAAAAGGTACGTTTTTTTGACGCTTTTTTTTGAGAAACGGAAAGGGCTTATACGAGGATAAAAAACACATAAAAATCAGATGATTGTATTTTTTAGTTGACAAGAGGTATTTCGCATAATAGTATGGGAAAAATAACGTACCTTTTTTTGACACGTTTTTTAAAGAGAATATATTGATTTTTAAATGTTATTTTTAAGCAGGTTTTATCGTTTAGCAAAAGCCTTTTTTTGTCTTTTAATAAATACACAAAACATTAAAAACGAATCGATTGCCATACTTCATGCAACAGAAAAAAGTCTTTAATAGATATTTAGTGATTTACAGAAAAAATTGTTTAGATATTTTCTAAATATTCGTTTTGATAACATCTTGAATAATACCACCACATAGAACGGATATATCATCTTCACATGAATAACAAACCAAAGATTGTCCTCGTGTTACGGCTCGTTGTGGTTCATCGAAAACAATATGTATTTTATCATTTTCCTTATCATAAAATAATTGAGCAGGAACTTCCTTGCCCGAGGACCGATACTTGGCCAAAACAGGTTTTGAATTTGACAAAATATCTCTATCATGACAAACAATATCCGTTAATATCGTTTCTGATATATAGGTTGTTTCAGCTTCCCCAACAATCACATGATTATTTTGGGCATCAATATCAACCACAAATAACGGAACAGGAAATGATATACCCAACCCCTTACGTTGACCAATTGTATAATTCCAAAATCCACGATGTGTTCCCAAAATACGACCGGAAACATGAATAATATTCCCTGTACGAGGTTTCTCTTCCAACAAATCAACGTAATCACCACTGTAAAAGTCTTGACTATCTGCTTTATCAGCGACAGAAAGTCCCCGTTCACGAGCCATCATCCGCACTTGTTCCTTCGTCAAGTTACCCAAGGGAAAAAGCGTTTCTGAAAGTGTCTGTTGTGATAACCGATATAAGAAATAACTTTGATCTTTTTTTATATCAATCCCTTTTTGTAAAACAAAATGATTATCCTTATGAATACGAGCATAATGACCGGTTGCAAAATAATCAAAGGCAATTCCCATATCACGGGCTTTATCATGAAGCATACCAAATTTCATTATTTCATTACACTTAATACAGGGATTAGGTGTTATTCCCGATAAATAAGATTGCTTAAAATAAGATAAAACCAATTTTTTATAATCTTCCGAACAGTCCAATACATGAACATCAAAACCATATTGTTTACCGATATTACGGGCAACTTGAATATCTTGTTTTTCAACAGGACCGTAACACGAATTATCGGCCGGTTTTAAATTTGGAATATCTTTATTGTAAATGGACATTGTTAAACCGATAACATGATACCCCTGCTCTAACAACAACAAGGCTGCAAGTGTCGAATCAATACCGCCACTTAGCCCAACAGCAACCGTTTTAACCATACTTACTCCTTAAAACAACAACCAGGTATATATGACATAAGACAATAAAAACAATACTCCTACCAACCGTGTGAATTTTTTTTGCCATATTGCAATACTACACAATAATATTGTTACAATTGTCATAATGAGTATATCTTTTTCCATACCGGTCGGAATATTAACGGGTTTACAAACGGAAACCGTTCCCAAAATAAATAAGGCATTATAAATATTACTACCGACAACATTACCAAATGCAACACCATTTTCTTTTTTAAATGAAGCAACAACTGAAGCGGTCAATTCTGGCAATGACGTACCAACTGCTACAATTGTTAAACCGATGACCGAATCCGATACATGCCATAATTTTGATACTTCAATGGCATTTTTAACCAACAAATCAGCCCCATATGCTGTCAAAGCAATACCAACAAATGCCTGTGCCAAAGCCAGCCAACCATTTGGTAAGGCTTCATTATTTTTTTCTTCCAAATGTGTTTTTCTATCAACATAATATGAATAACAAATATATCCCAACAGACACAAAACCATCACAACACCTGCGAAACGACTGATTACTCCCGATAGTGCCGCAATAATCAAAGCAACTGTGCTGATACCTAACATCACCCCATCCCGTCGAAATGCCTTAATATCAATCGAAACGGGATACATAACGGACGCAGCCCCTAATACGAGTAAAATATTGGCAATATTACTACCGACAACATTACCAACGGCAATCCCTTCAGAATTTTCAAAAACAGAAATCAAACTGGCAACCAATTCAGGCGTTGACGTTCCAAAACCAACCAAAACCAAACCAATCAACAAAGAAGAAATCCCCAAACGTTTAGCCAATTTGACAGAACCGTCAACAAGCATATTACCACCATAAACTAATAGTGCCAAACCGATTATTAACTTTATGTAAATCATGTGTATCCTTTCATTTCTAATTTAGGATAGTATTATTTTTTTCAATAAAATACAATGTATTTTTCTTATTTCACATAAATATTATGTTTTGTGACAAAAATATGACAATACAAATACACATTTATGACATTTTGTTACAAAAAATCAAAAACAGATTGCATAAAATAGCATTAAATGGCAAATAACAACTAGTTTTTTTTTCAATATTATATGGAGTTATCAAATGAAAAAAACAATGACAATGGCGGTTAGTACTATCGCTTTAAGTTTAATTGCCAATCAATCATTTGCTGCCGGTTGGCACTTATCGGAATATTCAACAACAAGCATGGGACGTTCTTTTGCAGGTCAAGGTGTTGTAGCTGATGATTATTCCGCACTTGCTTTCAATCCGGCCGGTATGCAATACAATGATAAAAGCGGGTTCCAAGCCGGTGCTTCTGTTGTTAGTTTACATTTTGATTATAAAGGTTCAATTGAAACTCAAGGTTCAGTTGATGCAAATGGTATGCCTCGTTTAGGTAATCGTTCAGGGAGTGGTCATACGCGTCCGACACGTGTATTAGGTCACGTATTTGCTCAACAAAAAATCAATGATAAAGCGACTTTGGGATTGGGCGTTTATGTTCCATATGGGTTGGCAACTGACTATAAAAATGATTGGTTTGCACAATCTCATGCCGGTATCAGTCAATTATCTGCCATCAATGTCAGTCCTGCTCTTTCTTATCAGGTAACAGACATGGTTGCTTTAGGAGCAGCGTTGAATATTCAATATATTACGGCACGTTTAGGTGGTTCAGTTGAAAGCAACGGTTTATATTTTGATACCGGTGCCAATGATTTACGTGGTGATGATTACGGGGTCGGCTATACATTGGGGGCAACTATAACTCCTCGCAAAGATATTCGTTTGGGTGTTGCTTTTCGTTCGAAAGTTTCTCATGAATTGGAAGGTGATTTAAAAATTTCTGGTATGCCTGCTCAAACATATGTTCCGGGACGTGGTTTTATCCCGACGGGATCCATGAACGGTAAACAAGACATCAAAGCCAAAGTTATCACTCCGGAAGTTTTGGTGTTATCAGGTGCTTATGACTTGAATAAATGTTTCACACTTTCCGGTACGGCAAAATGGACACGTTGGAGTCGTTTCAAAAATCTTGATATCATTCGCAAAGCCGATGGTAGTGCTGTTTCTCAAACACATGAAAACTGGAAAAACACATGGTTCTATTCTTTAGGTTTGGATTACAGATACAACAAAAACTGGGCTTTCCGAACAGGGGTAGCATATGATGAAACTGTTATCAAATCAGCCGAATATCGGACAGCTCGCATTCCTGACGGACGTCGTATTTTAACTTCTTTGGGTGCTAGTTATAAAATCAATAATTGGCAGTTTGATGCCGGCTATACGCACATTTTCGTACACGGTGGAACGGCTCACGGTGAAGCTAATGGAGAATCCGAAACAAATTTAAAATACAGTGCTGATGCAGATATGTTTAGTTTAGGATTCCAATATAAATTCTAACAGTTGAATCTTATCTTATAAAAACGGCTTATTTAAGCCGTTTTTTTTATTGACATAATATAATATATCCCTTTATAAACTATGTGTATGAAGGAATTTGAATATGATAATCAAAAATAAAACATCTTTAAACTGGGTTAATGCTTTAAAAGGATTAGCAATTTTATTGGTACTGCTTATTCATACAAATGCTGACAGCAAATTGACAGGCATATTTGCCCGCATCGGTGATTGTGGAAAATATGGAGTTACATTGTTTTTCCTAATATCCGCATTTTTATTATATCGCAGTTTATCTTTTTATTTTGAAGAAAAAATATATAATTTTAAAAATGGTATTTCTTGGTTTAAATACAAGATTATACGATTTATCCCTCTATTCTATATAGCCGTCATTATTTGTTCATGCTGGCATGGCAATCATTATTGGCTGGGTGGGGAAAAAACTATCACATTAAAAAATATACTGACTCATTTGTCTTTTATTCACGGTTTTTTCCCCTTATATTGTAACAGTATTCTGGGTGTAGAATGGTTTATTGGAACCTTAATTGTATTTATTTTACTATCGATTATCCTGTTTAAATTGAATAATTCAGTCACTAAAAGTATATTATTTTTTATAATGAGTATTTTTATTTCCTATGTTTTCAATAATTATTTATTATCTTTAAAACCTTTTGACTATCATTTTGATATGTATATTTTTAAAAATTATGTCAATACATTTTCTTTTTTACCACACTTACCAACGTTTTTTTTGGGTATATTACTTTATTATATCTTTTTAGAAATAAAAAAAGTATCATTTAAAAATCCTGTTCTTCTATCCTATTCATTGGTTGTTATCAGTTTAATATTGATATACGGAAATTTATATCATCTCAATTTTATCTTTCTGATAAACAAGCACACCATGTGGGCTATTGCATTTGCATTTCTGATTATCTCTCAAATGATTCACTCAAATATGATTATTTGCAATAAATTTTTTCAAATCATTGGTGTATATACATGGCCTATTTATTTGTTTCATTTTCTTTTCATTGATATCTATAAGAATTATTATACAATTAAAACCGGTATCCCTGTTTTAGATTGGTTAACATTGTTTATGAGTGTTCTATTTGTTTCATTTGTTGTTTCAATATTATTGGTTGAAGGTATTGAAAAACCGCTCAAATACTTTATTCAAAAGCACCTCAAGCAAAACAAATAATAAGACATAAAGATATCACTTCAAAAATGGCTTTTATTTTGAATCAACTTTTATTTTTATCCTTCCATTCCAGATAATATATATTTAATAACCAAATTCAGTCAACCGATGAATTGATGAGACGTCAATTCATATTGAGGTGTGTTTTATCACCATTCAGACATTATAAACCTTATAAATAGATGCAAAAAAATCATGCACAATTCCATAATTGTGCATGATTCCAATAACAAAGTGTTACTACATTAACGGACGATTTTTTTCTGGAGTTTCAAATGCAGTTTTGTCATATACACAATACGTTTGTGCTATAACATGAACATCATCACGTTGATATTCCCAATCGGGATAGTGTGAATATATAAACCACTGTCCATGCGTACACGTTTCTCTACCTTGATATGGCATAGTCGTTGTATCACTATCATCGGCCTGATCTTCGTCTGAGGCTTCTTCTTTATGAATGGCCTGTCCCATTTCTGATGTTGCAATTTGAATCATCAATCCTGTTTCGGAAACCGTAAGATCTTGCTTATCCGAGTTAATAGTCACAGAAACACCAACATTATGTTTGTGACTACCTTCGCCAGACACACTTTCTTCTGTTACATCAACCTGTGCATCTAAAATATCTTTCATATCAGAGTATTTGATTTTTGTTTTTTGCCAAGCAACCGGCATCACAACAATGGCGGGAGCATATCCCTTCGGACATCCTGGGATACAAACAGTCGGACCACGCCCTTTCAAATAAGCAATCTCTTTTGTAATATAATTGGGCAAAATATCACTTAAACGAGCCCCACCCCGTGATTCAAGACGAATATCATTCATAACGGATGTATATGCCGGATCAACTGCAAATGCCGATCCTGTATTTGGTCCCTTAATGTTGGAAGTAATAGAACCATCCGCCATTGTTAACGTTTCAACACTATCAGATGTCAAAGAATCTGTTAACGGTCTTGTGGTTTTAGAAATAATCTCTCCTTTACCGTTAATAACAACTTTTGCCGTCCCTGTATTGTCATAAACTTCAATCCGATTTTCTTTAGACGAATCAGGACGATATGCCGAATCATCTAATGAATCCGAACGGGCATAAATACCAACAGCCTGTCTGTCAGATTTATTTCGACGACCAATCATCAAATTATTTTTGACATAAACAATACCCGATTTTGACTTATCAGCTGTTGACCCATCAGCGGCTCCCACCCAAAATAACGGATCACAGTTATTTTCACCAACTGTATAAATTTCATCATCAACTGCTGTATAACCTTCGTCGGTAATATTCATTGTATTATGTTTCTTTTCATAACAATTACCCCCCCCAGAACCAATGGAAAAATACGAACTGGCATGTAATTTTGCAAAAGCCAAATTATCTGGAATAGTCACAAAACCTGAACTGTAATCTTCAACAATATATTCGGGAACATATGTATCCATACCCGTCGTTGCCAAATAAGTGTAATTTCTGCCACCGGCTACTGCTGAATTATCTAATGCCGTTTGCAACCCTTCCAAACCATCAAAATCATCAATACCCCAACCCCCGGCTGTACCATTGACACTACCGTTTTGATAAATACCACCATCCGTACCAATCAAATTTGCAATACGAGCCGCTCGTTTCAAACCCAAATTTTCTGGAACAACGTATTCATTCGGAACAATAAATCCTTGAATAAATGTAGGTGCTGCCGGTGATGAACCAGATGTATCTGGAGCAATCGTACAAACAACCAAATTATAACCGTCCGGCAAATCTTCCATACCCATCGGCAAATACTCCGTAATATCAATCCCCGTTGTAACACAACCGACATTGGTCGTCAACAATTGCTTATTCGTGAGGATATAAGCTGACAAAGCCTCCTTAACCGACCGTATTTCGGAAGCGATATTGATATTATCAACTTCTTCATTTCGGGAAAGAACTTGTTTGAACAACATTGGTCCCAACACCCCGAGCAAAGCAATAACCGCAATAACTTCAACGATAATTGCTCCCTTTTCACTAAGTTGTTTTTTGTTCATTTTTCTTTCTCCTTTACGTATATTGATACCTATTTTATTTTTTGATAATTATACCGATCTGAATTCGTTTTATGAACACGAGCCAAACCTTTTACATCAAACTTTTCCATTTTTTCGTTACCTGTTACTGTCATATCAGGGGCAATCGAGAGCGTTTTTTTATACAACAAGAAATTGTACATAACACCCTTCCAGCGATTTGCCCATTCCGCATTTCGACCGATAACAAACTCATTTTCTGCCAATCCGGAAATTTCCGTACAAATAGTACAACTTGTATTCGATGAGGAAAACGAATCACCCTTAACGTGCTTACCATCAATAAATAATTTATGCCCACCCGGATTGACAATATAATCAATTTGAGTGATTGTATCAGCCTGTACAGGATATGCCAACACAGATACTTTTCCACCCAACGCCGTTAACTTGACACGAAAGATATTATTGTTGCTGTCATACTCGGCCGTTAAACACGGATTACCAGCCGTCGGCGTACAAGTATATTCTGTTCCAAAAACACCATAAACGCCATTTTTACCATCGAAACGCCCCATCATAGAAATGGTAAACGAACTGCCAAAAGATTTTTGTTTTATCCCTGTTTTAACAAATCTATTGTTATTAAATGAAAACCCTTTATCATGCGTACAAAACAAATGATTCGGATTTTCTTCACATAATGCTGTATCAGGCACATACCAGTTACCATCCCCTTCAACAACAGCATCAACGAATGTTTCACCATGTACGCCATTACCTAAATTGACCCATTTATTATCATTTTCGGTAATCGTAACAGCATGAACACCCGCTTCACCTGTATTCATTATCGAATCGTAATTAGCAACCAATCCTGCTCGAGGATAAGGATCATTCGCCGGTGTCATGCAAAATAAAAGAGGAACAGCATACCCGTTTTCATCTTCTACCAATACACGTTTATTATCACCAACAGAAATGTAATCTGACAACTGTTCGACAAATTTAGTCGGAATTGTTCTGGTTAAATGTGAAGAATTGTTCACATAGTAACGCCCATTTTTTTCCTGCAAAAAGCCGCAATCAGGGCTCCCGTGTGTTCTGCGTAAAATGGCTGCTTCCCACAACAAAATCTTATTACGCATATACGGCATATCGGCTTCATCCGGTAAAGGACCATATGTAAAAACATACTTCGTTTGAGCGGTTTCACTCGTACATGACTGAAGCGAACTGACCATATATCCACTAGAACCACCACCCGAAACGTATTTTCGTTCAGGATGCGTAAAACATCCTAAAACACTGGTAAAACCAGACTTAGGTTTCAAGTCTGACGATGTTGAAACGGTTTGCGTCATCGGCATAAAATTAACAAGCGACGTTTCTTCTCCATCTTTTTCACCAGACAGAACCAGAATTGCCCCTTCACTATGCGTTGCAGAAACCTTACCAGACAATTTGTTTAATCCAATCAATGCTTCACGCAAGTAATCCTTTGCGGCTTGATGTTGCGCCACAAAACCGGAAATATATGCTTCCGATGCAGGCATATGAACGGTTGAAATTTGATCCTCTCTCGGATAAATAATATACGTCATAATACCGATTATAAACGCTAAAACGGTTGACCAAAAAACCATACCCCACCCTCTTTCAGCTGAATACTCTCTCTATTATACCAACTTAATTTTTGAGAGTAAATACTTTTTTTGTGTCTATTTCATTTTTTTTACACTTTTTTGCCGAAAACCAATGTTAAACGACCAAAAAACCTCTTTTACACAATAAAAACACATTATCTGACATGATAATTATTTTTTTGTTGCAATTTTTCTAAAACCTTTTTATAAAGAACCTATATTTTTGGAAAATATTGATTGAGGTTATGTATGTCTAAACTACTTACTTTTATTTTTACAATTATTTGTTCATTCAAATCTTTTGCCAACCCTGCTTGTCCTGTTTGTATGGTCACTGTTGGTGCTTCATTGTATTTAGCTGAAAAATCGGGATTAGACAAGTGCGTTATTGGTGTCTGGTCCGGTGCTTTATTGACAATTTTCGGCTACTTTTTAATTCGTTGGTTTAATAAGAAAAATTGGCATTTTGCCGGACGCGATTCCATTTTAATGCTTGCTTCGATTGGCTCAATTGGATTCATGTATATATCACAATTGACATACGACCCGATTATCATTGGATTTTTATACATTGATTCCTTTTTGTTTAGTAATTTAGTCGGTGCAGGTGCTTTTATGTTGGGAATCAATTTTTACGAATGGATGAAGCAAAAAAACAACGGACATGCCCACTTTCCTTTTGAAAAAGTGGTTGTTCCAGTGCTGTTTGTAGCCATTTTAAGCGTTATATTCTATTTTTATCCGCTCTGTGAATGCCATTTGGCTGACAAAGCAGGACTCTAATTAACAACCTACAAGGAGAAACACATGGAAAAAGCAAAAAGTGTTAAAGAATTTGTCGAACGCATGGATAACATGAAAAAGAAAAACCCGAAAGATCTGTCTTCGGATCAAGACTTAACAATTGCCATTATGAATTTGATTTCCATTGAAGAACACCTTATTTTTTCGGGAGCCAAAACGGGAAAAAATTCTTTTTATGATACCGTACAGGATGTGCGTGAAATGCGTAAAAATTTGATGCTAAAAATTATCCCGTCTTACGAAGGGGAAGTTTGGTGTATTTCCAAACACTTATTAGCAACATCCATGCGGCTGATGGAAGTCGGTACAAAACAGCAATCCATGAACAACACCAAAGAAGCATATGATTTATTCAATCAGGCATATGACTTATATTGTTTGTTCTGGGGCTTAAATATGAATTTGGTTGATACTAAAGATATATCATGGAAACCCGATTCATTAGAAGATGTCAAAAAAACAGCCAGTGCCGTTTTACCACAATCTACACAAACCATTGATAAATCTGTTAAAGAAACAACATCCGAAACACCTTCAACACCTCAATCCGTATTTGGTAAAATGAAAGCATTTGTTCGCCAAGCTGTTGACTGTTGTATTGAATAAAAGTATCTATTTATATCAATTATAAGGAGAATCCACATGGCCATTACACCAGAGTTTGGTTTAGCCTTTGACGGAAAAGGCGGTGCAAAAGTTTTGGATTTGGAACATGTTCCGAATAAATCCGAACGCCCCATGTGGATTCATATTGACTATAAAGACCCTGAAAATCAGGAATGGCTTGATGAAATGCGTTTAGATGAGCGAGTAATTGAAAATTTAGTAGATGAAGATACTTCTCCTCGCTATTTTCCTAAAAAACGGGGAATTTTAGTTGTTATGCGTGGTATCAATACACAAAAATCAGCCGAAATTGATGATATGGTTGCCTTACATATGTGGATTGAAAAGAAAAGAATATTAACACTTTCTCATCGCCCCATTCCTGCCGTTCGCAAAATTCGTTCAATGTTAACAAAAGGAAACGGTCCCAAAACGCCCTCAGATTGCTTTATCGATCTCGTTAAAATCATGACAGAACATATTGAACGTACTATTACTAAAATTGGTGATGAAGTTGATGAACTTGAAGAACGCATCATTGAACCGGAAAGTTTCCGAAATAAAGATATCCGCAAAGAATTAAGTCAATTACGACATAAAATCGTTGGATTACGTCGTTATCTTGTTCCACAAAGAGATGTTGCTAAAGTTTTACGCAGTGTCACCCACCCTGTTCTCACGGAAGATAACAACAACCAGTTAAGAGAAATCTACTTAGATTTAGCAAAAGCCGTGGAAGATTTAAATTCGGCACGAGATCATTCAACTGTTACACAAGAAGAATTGGATTCCAAGACAAATGTCAGTTTAAACCAAACAATGTATATCATGTCAATTGTGATTGTTATCTTTACACCTCTAACATTTATAACAGGTTTACTAGGAGCAAACATTGGTGGTATTCCATTCGGAAATGACAGCAGAGGATTTCTCATTATCGCTCTGTTTTTGGTTTTGGTTGCTGTTTTGCAACTGTCTATTTTAAAAAAAATGCGTTGGTTTTAACAACAATGTGAATTTATTCATAAAAAAGGATAACACATGCAACAAATTGATTTAACGGCTCAAGATTTTGTCATTTATTTATGTGCTGGAATTGTTTTGTGTCTGATTTATTTATATTTGCTATGGCAGACGATTTTTATTTCCAAAAAATCGAATTACCCTCGCCTGATTTTATTTTTATCAGGAACCTTACGTATTTTCTTGTTAATCTTTGTTTCACTTGTTTTAAGTCAACAAAACATGGCTCGTTTCTTGTCAATTTTCAGTGGTTTTTTCATCACGCGTTATTTGGTTTTACGTATTGCGAACACAAATGTTAAGTCTCAAATAAAAGAAAATGAAATTATCTACCATAATAACAAGCGTAGTCTGACAAAAAAAACAAAACGAAAAAAATAGTCTATTTTATCTTTTCTTCAAAATGACTGACATATTGAGATATGAAAACCCCATTCGCAACTTATGGATATGACAAGAATATGAAATCATGTAAAAAAGCAAAAAAAGATTTGTTTCATCCTTGACAAAATAAAAAAAAAACGATAAAAGAACTACATCTTAACAGTGAAAGGAAAATAAAATGATTAAATCTGAATTAGTTTCTTTGTTGGCCGCCCAAACACATATGAATAAAAATGATGCCGAACGTGTTGTTTCAACAATTTTTAATGAAATCACAAAAGCATTGATTGCCGGCAATCGTGTTGAATTACGTGGGTTTGGTGTTTTGTCTGTTCGTGAACGTTTGGCACGTGTCGGTCGTAATCCTAAAACAGGTGAATCCGTTAATGTTCAGGCTAAACGTGTTCCGTTTTTCAAAGCCGGAAAATCAATTAACGATGCTTTAAATAAAAAGGCTTAATAATGAGTTGGCTTAGTCGCCTAACACGTCCGACGGTAAAGGTCGCTACAAACAAAAAGGAAGTTCCAAATCATTTTTGGGATAGATGTTCATCTTGTGGTGCGATGCTTTATCATGCTGAAATTGAAAAGGCCGATTACGTTTGTCCGTATTGTGATTATCATTTTCGATTGCCTTCCCTCAAGCGGTTGGACATGTTATTTGACAAGCAGGAATATACACTTATTCAACTGCCTAAGGTTAAAGAAGATCCCTTGAAATTTGTTGATATTGAAAAATATACCGACAGATTGAAACGTGCCAGAAAAAAATCCAAGAATGAAGATGCTATTATCGTTGCTCACGGTAAAATTGCCGGACATTCGGTTGTCGTTGGTGTATTTGATTTTGGTTTTATGGGGGGGTCAATGGGAACCGCTGTTGGCGAAGCCATTGTGACTGCTTCACAATTGGCTTTACTTCAAGAAGCAGCACTTATTTTAGTACCGGCTTCTGGAGGGGCACGCATGCAAGAAGGAATGCTTTCTCTAATGCAGATGGCTCGTACAACAATTGCTGTTAAAAAATTAAAGGGAAAAAAATTACCTTATATAACAATATTGTCTGATCCGACTATGGGTGGGGTTACAGCCTCTTTTGCCATGTTAGGAGATATCAGTATTGCAGAACCAGGAGCCGCTATTGGTTTTGCCGGAAAGCGTGTCATTGAACAAATTGTTCGCGAAAAACTGCCGGCAAACTTTCAACAGGCCAGTTATTTATTGGAACACGGAATGATTGATCAGGTTGTTCATCGGCGAGATTTGCGTTCCGTTATTCAAAATATTTTAGAATTATTACATTAAATCAAAAAGACGATGAGAAAAAAGTCGTCTTTTTTTTATATTATTTCAAATGAAAACTTTTTTGTTTTTTATCAAACATCTCATTTAATCTGTTTGAAAAACGATTCGTTCCACACACCTAATAATGTTAAGCGAAACAAAAAGGTTAATAAAATATTTAAAAACAGATATTTTTCAATAAAAAAGCCCTCCAAAACATTTTTTTTCTTTTTTTGAAAAAAAAATCAAAAAAATGCTGTTTTTTTTACCATTATGATAAAAAGTTTGTTGACAATTCAAATAAATAATCGTTAAGATAATATTGTCAGGGAACAGCCTTGTACACCTTAATAAAGCACAATTCTAAAAAGGAGTTTTCGTATGAATAAACAAGAATTAGTTGATGCAATTGCTCAAACAGCCGGCTTGACAAAAACAGATGCTTCCAAAGCATTAGAAGCAACTATTGAAGCCATCACAACCGCCATCAAATCTGGTGATGAAGTTCGTATCACTAACTTTGGTACATTCACAACTGTTGAACGTG
This sequence comes from Alphaproteobacteria bacterium, assembly GCA_045635565.1. Lineage (GTDB taxonomy): Bacteria > Pseudomonadota > Alphaproteobacteria > CAAHEQ01 > UBA3637 > RGIG4140. Next base: position 16,067 of record JAZTVX010000021.1, on the reverse strand, counting down.
CTGCCAGCGAAGGACGTAATCCACGTACAGGTGAAACAATTACAATTCCAGCTTCAAAACAACCTAAATTCCGTGCAGGAAAAGGCTTAAAAGACGCTGTCAATTAAACTAAGAAAACATAGAAAAACCGTTGATTTTATCAACGGTTTTTTTATCTCTTAACTTTACAAAAACTAACCAATATAACTATCATTTCATTTATTCTAATTGCCATAAAAATTTAAAAATCTGATAAAAAAATCTGTTTTAGGTGCCAGATGATTAAATCAAAATAAGGAGCAAGTTATTCAGATAAAATGCTTCGGTTTTTCGCTTAATGTTAATACTTTACGCAGAAAAATAAAACTCAAAGAAAACAAAAGCAAGTATATGACAAAAGACCATTCCAACGATACACCATCTAATACGACTTTAAACAAAATTAACATCACACCAGCCATAAAGCGAGATATTAAATTATTAACAGATGAAGATGTCGAACGAATTGAAGATGGGACAAATGTATGCAAACGAGCAACCGAACCGAGTGTAAATGTTAATTGAAAACCAATAGCGACACAAATAAAACACAGCAAAAAACCACCGACATACGGATTTTTTGTCAACAAAATAATAAGAGCCGATATAAATGATAAAATATACAAAACATAAGTTATCTTGGCAATTTTATTTAATGAAAATGTTTTAAGGGTAAAATCCAACATCAATCCGGCACATCCTCGAACAGCATGATTAACACAATAAATCACACCAAACAAAAGAACCGGTATATGAGCCGCAATCATTAAAGGTTGAAAACTCCAAACAAAAACCATGGTCGTTGCGGCAACTGTTCCGGAATAAAAGATATAAGGCCATAAATTCGGATTTGATAGCGTATTCTTAGTAATTGAAAATAATTCCTTAATACGTGCTGTAACACCCTTTACATTTTCACGTATTGGTTCAACTTTAGGCAACAAAAAGAGCATCGCAATAGAAATCGTATTTAAAATAATTTCAATCACAATCAGAACTGGGAAACCATATCTTTCATATAAAAACGGACCGACAAGCGAAGCCAAAGCCGTTCCAAGAGACATAAAAAAATTAAGACGCCCATAACGTGACAACATCTTTTTTGTTTTATTTTGAGATTTAAGATAATCATAAATAAACCCATCCGCAACGCCGGAATAAAAGGCTTTTGACATAGAATAAAGTATTTCCCCAGCTAAAACAATCCAATATCCACCAAAGAAATACCACAGAATCAAACGCATTAAAAACAACAAATATGAAAATATCAACACATTACGACGAGGAAAAATATCACCAAGGTAACCGGCTGGTATTTCAAACAGCAACGCAGAAATAGAAAAAATTCCCTGAAATAAGAACAAATCACCCGCTGTTAATCCGTTTTGTTCATAAAACTTCAACATAACAGGCAACATCAGAATTTGTGTCTGTAAAAATGTCGAAAAATTAAAAATAGCCAACGGATTTTTTTTCATCATAATTTCGTCTTCCCTCACGCAGGATTTTATGTGCTTTGAAATACAAAGTCAACAAAAAACATGTCATACAGGTTTATAAAATCATTATTTTTTAAATTGCATTAAAAACACATCATAATTCCCACAGGATAACGCACGCAATGCTTTGCGTGAATCCTGAGGAAATACCTTATTCCGACGTTGAAAATGACACTTTTCACACAGATGTGTTATCCATTCGGCACCATTACGTTGTTCGTATCCGACAGCATACATAATACCATGACATTCACAAGCTCTATCCCCAGGCTGAATATCAACATGTTTACTGGATAAACAGTACGGACAATGATTGGTATAACCATTTCCCTGTACTGTTTTTCCACAAACATGGCATGTAAAATCTTCAACTGTTTTTGTAAAATTCTTAACCATTTTTCAAAACCTTATCTTGCATAAAACACTGAAATAAATCTTTATCTTCAGGTTTAAGTTTGACAATCAACGTTATCGTCTTTTTGTTATCGGTTCTTTTAAGAATCTGCCCTTTTTGATACAAACGTGATAGCGTTTTTCCATCTTCAATCGGAATAACCAATTTAAAAGTCTGTCTGTTTTTGTTCAATTGTTCTTCAATACACACAAGCAAATCTTTGACCCCTTCTCCTGAAACAGCAGAAATAGGCCATTCTTTCGGTTTTCGTTTTTTCTGATTAACAATCATACGTTGTTCATCAACATCAAACAAATCTATTTTATTTAATGCTTCAATCAATTCAATATCAACCGCTTCTTTTAATCCTAAATCACATAAAACCTGTTCAACGTCTTTTTTTTGTGCCTTTGTATCTGAATGATGATAATCACGAACATGAACAATGACATCTGCTTCCAGCACTTCTTCCAAAGTAGCACGAAAAGCCATAACCAGTTCCGTCGGTAAATCCGAAATAAATCCTACTGTATCTGATAAAATAGCCATTTGCCCACTCGGCAATTTAATTTGTCGCATGGTTGGATCAAGTGTCGCAAATAACATATCTTTAGCAAATACATTTGATTTCGTTAAGTGATTAAAAAGCGTTGATTTGCCTGCATTGGTATAACCAACTAATGCAATAATTGGAAACGGCACCCGACGACGGGCTTTTCGATGTAATTCCCGTGTTTTTTTAACGGCTTCTAATTCTTTCTTAATTTTAACGATATCTTCATCAATCAACCGACGGTCCAACTCAATTTGCGTTTCCCCCGGTCCGCCTAAAAAACCACTTCCGCCCCGTTGACGTTCTAAATGTGTCCATGAACGAACCAATCGAGAACGTGCATATGTTAAATGAGCCAACTCAACTTGTAAAACACCTTCTTTTGTACGAGCCCGTTGCCCAAAAATTTCCAAAATCAATGCTGTCTTATCAATAACTTTGGTATTCCATTCCTTTTCCAAATTACGCTGTTGTAACGGTGATAAATGACAAATCATCACAACCACATCTATCTTCAATTCAGCAATTTTATCCTTATACGTTTGAATAATTCCTTTACCCAAATACGTTCCTGCTTTGATTTCACGCAAGGGAATTACCTGACTTTCCAATACGTTTAATGAAATGGCTTTTGTGAGCGAAACAGCCTCTTCCAATTGAGAAAGAGGCGTTCTATCATTTTTAAAATCCTTTAAGAATGGAAGTAAAACCAATGAATTAGTCAAAATATTTAACCTTTTTGTTTAAATAAAATTCAATCGATATTTTTTAATACGTCAATCGGTTGAGAAGGCATAATCGTTGACACAGCATGTTTATACACTACTTGCGTATGAGCATCACGTCTCAAAAATAAAACATATTGCGTATGACCGACCAAAATACCCTGCAACTTTGTTCCGTTTAACAAGAAAACCGTTACAGATGTTTGACTTGTTTCCAATTCATTTAAAAATTTTTCTTCTTTCATTTTTATCTCCTTAAAGATAAGGTATCATATTTTTATCTGCTGTCAAGTTGTTTTTATTGCCAATGCGTACAAAGGCGAACATATTCAATTGTTTGACTGTCATTCGTTATCAAATGCAATCCATTTTTATCATTTAGTTGTGTTTGAACAACTATTTTTTCGCCAAAATGTGCAGGATTTTTATATTGAATTTGAATTTCAGATAACATATGATTTTCTTTAAATACCACAGGTAATGCATCATAAATCAATGCCGGATATACCGCATTATTCACATGTTGATTCAAATCGATATCATCAGTTCGAATAATTTCATTTTGCTGATAATCAATTCGTTCCAAAACAGGTAATTTAGGAAAAGAAGTATCAATACATCTCTCTAAAATCGGTTCACAATGTGCTAAATGAGGCAAAACAGAAGTAGGACGTTGACGAACGGCATCTAATAAAACCCATTGACTGCTTGCCTGTATTAACACATCCCCTGTTTGAGTGTCTGTTAATAAAAATTCTCTGAATGCTGTTGCTCCTTGTGCTTTGGATGGCCAAGTTGTTAAACAAATCTTCATATTCCATAAAGGAACTTTCTTTATTTGTATATGATATCCACCACTAATCCAGCCAACATTATTTTTCAAACAATATTCATAACCCACACCAATATGTGAAGCATGTTTATCGGCAATATCCTGAAAAAAATTAAATAAACTTCTCAGCCTTAATTGTCCTTTAGCATCACATTCATAACTTTTAATGTGTATATCTTGTTTAAATTTTTCCACTAAATCACTCCATTTCATTTCCTATAAAAGGACGTTGTTCTGATATAGCCCGACAGACATGCACAATATCTTTATTTTGAATAAAATTTTCAATCAAGTCAGGTAATTTATATCGCCAATTCGGATATTCCAAATACGTCCCCGGTAGATTAATTTGCTCATCTTGTGATAATAAATCCTCCAATCGAACCAGCAATAAAAAACTATTGGATAAAGATAAATACCGATACACATTTTCAACAAACCAAACCGGTACATTTTTTGATGTGTATTTTAACGTTTCACGGGTCGGCATCGGTAAAGTATGTTGATAAAATGTTTCAACGAAAGCGGTACGTTCTGCCATTCGATTTGCTTTATGCTGTTTGTACTGGGTTGAAGTGATTGTTTTCATACGTTGTGCCAATTCCAAATCAGTACCTTTCCAAAAAGCCGTATAAGACGGCATATCGTGTGTACCTGTTGCAATCAATGTATGTCGTGCATAGTACTGAGGCTCCCAATATGTTTTTTCGCCTCGTTGATAATGAGCAATCTTAAATGACAAAGCCCCACATTGTGCCATTTTATCACAAAATCCTGCCGGTGGAGTCCCTAAATCTTCAGCAACAACTAAACAATGATGTCGATGACTTTCCAATGCAACAATACCCATCAACGTCTTGTAAGGATACTTTAAATAAGCACCTGTTGCACCTAAAACACGCAAATATAATCGCTCCAAACCAAATGCGTGGTCAATGCGGATAGCACCTGCCCCATTCATAGCTGCCTGAACGATTTTTCGATAACCTGTAAATCCGGTTTGGGCCAAATATATCGGATTAAACGGGGCTAATGACCAGTCTTGACCTTTTTTATTAAACATATCCGGCGGGGCTCCGGCTGTTACACCCGCCAGATACAGGGATTGCTCTGACCAAACTTCAGCACTGTTACTTCCAACACCAACAGGAAAATCAGTATATAACCCAATAGGCATTTTGCTTTTCTGATAGGATTTATGAACTTTTTTAAATTGTTCATCTGCTAAAAATTGCTGATACATAATCAAATCAATTTCATCACGATAATCTTCTTGAAATTGACGAACAACTGACGAATCAGGTGACAGATAATCTTCACCCCATTCCCACCAAAGAGCCGTTTTCCCCTGTGATAAAAAATGATTTCGAATAACCTGATATGTTGCAAAACAAAGCAAATCCCGTCCCTTCTCCCGTTGAAAAGCCAAGAAGTTACGCCCCCTCTTTGTTATCGCTTTTTTTGTTTTATCAAAATGCGTTGTTTTAAATTCTTTATGTAAAACTTTAAGAAAAGAATACTTTAAATCAGCTACTTTTTCATACTGCACAACAGAACTGTTTTTGATTTCATGTAGAACCTTTTGAAAAGCAGGTTCATGTATCATTTGCTGAAATTCCTGACTTGTTTTACTTTCGGCAACAGCCGTAATGTCAATGTACAATGGATTTAAAAACAGCCGTGAAGATGCACAATACGGACTAGCATCTTGAGGCGTATCGGCGAATAACGCATTTAATGGATTAACTCCAATCAAAGATGCCCCTAATTTTTTACCGATAAAAGCCATATCAGCTAAATCCGAAAAATCACCTATCCCCCAATTTTTTTTCGATTTGAGAGCATATAATTGAATAGGGAATCCAAAAACACGATGTTTTTCACCTAATACAGGCATAAAACATTTTTCCGGTGCAACAATAAAATTCATCACAGCCAAAGCATCATTTGCCACGTAAAAACGTAATTGATGATAGCCCAAAGGGGCATTCAAGAATAAATAAACTCGTCTTTTCTGATAAAGTTGACCGTCAATTTCCTTTTCCTGTATCAGTGGCATATCGTGAAACCAAAAAGAACCATCCGCTGTATCTTTATTTTCATATTGTAATGAGAATGAAATACATTCTTCAACATATTGTATCGGTAATGTCATTTCAAACACAAACGGGCTGATTTCATGAGGATACACCGTAACTGTCGGAGATACAACCTCTTGCCATTGTCGTTTTTCAAGTAACGCCAAAGAATATGTCAAATCTGCATTTGTTTGTGTTTTGTACCCCAATGCTTCACATATGTGCTGTTTGGATTTTTTATCAGCTGAATAAACAACACCGGTACAAGGATCTGTAAATGATTCTAAAATACCCAATCGATCAGATAATTGATTCAACATCCCCATTTGATATGTCATCTTGTCCTCACTTATTATGTAGCCCTTTTGTTGCCGGTGCTTCGAAAACCAAAACACTCCATTTACCAACCTGTACGGATTTATAATATTTATTCTTTTGCCGTTGTTGTGATGTATCTATAACCAACTTCCACAAACCTGTTTTTAATGCTGGTAACGTGTACTTTATATCTTCATTAAACGCATTAAAAATAAAAAACAAGTCATTGTTTTTTCCATAAATAAGACAAGAGATACTTCGCACATAAGATTGCCAATCATTCTCCTGCATCATCATCCCATCCGGTCGATACCATACACACCTTTTACCATCAAAAAAATTGCCATGTGTCATAATCGGATGGGTGTATCGGAACGATAACAAGTCCTTAACAAGACTTTGCATACGTTTGCCGACAGGCGTGATATGTTTCCAATCAATCCATGATAATTCATTATCTTGGGCATATGTGTTGTTATTACCCTTTTGAGTTGACATAACTTCATCACCTGCCCTTATCATAGGCGTACCAAACGATAACAGAAGTGACGCCATCAACCCTCGAGCCCGTTGTTCCCGATTTTCAAGAACACTTGAATTATCTGTTTCGCCTTCAACACCACTGTTCCATGATAAATTGTGTGCATGACCGTCATGATTATTTTCACCATTGGCTTCATTATGCTTCGTTTCATACGATACTAAATCATTTAAGGTAAAGCCGTCATGTGCCGTAATAAAATTAACCGACTCCCATGGCTTACGTCCCCGTTTTTGGTAAACATCAGACGAACCGGTGAAACGGGAAGCAAATTCTCGTGCCTGTCCATATTCTCCCTTCCAAAAACGACGCATTGTATCACGGAACTTATCGTTCCATTCTGCCCATCCCGGTCTAAACGACCCAACTTGATAACCGCCCCATCCTAAATCCCAAGGTTCAGCAATCAATTTAAGCCGTTGTAATGTTGGATCTTGTTGAACGGTTGCTAAAAAGTCACTGTTAATTGCATATTGATTATTATCATCACGAGCTAATGTTGTTGCCAAATCGAATCGGAAACCATCAATTTGTAATTTTTCCGCCCAATATCTGAGCGAATCCATAACCAATTGTAAAACACGAGGATGCCCTAAATTAAAAGAAGCACCACAACCGGTTGTATCATCATAAAAACGAGGATTTTCCTTATTTAAACGATAGTACGCCCCATTATCTATCCCCCGATAACATAATGTTTGTCCCATTTGGTTCCCTTCACCCGTATGATTATAAACCACATCCAGAACAACTTCCACACCGGCTTCATGAAACAGACGAATCATATCTTTTAGCTCCTTCAGACGATGTGTCGCTAAATATGGTGCATGAGGAGCCATAAACGTAATTGGATCATATCCCCAATAATTTGTTAAGCCTTTGTCTTTCAAAAAACCTGCCGTCATAAAAGCAGCAATCGGCAACAATTCAACCGTTGTAATACCTAATGATTTAATGTATCGGATAACACTTTTGGATGACATACCGGCAAACGTACCTCGTAAAGCCTTATCAACTTCATCATTTCGAGCCGTAAATCCTTTGATATGTGCTTCATAGATTGTTGTTTCATCCCATGGAACACGTGGATAAGTAATACCCTGCCAATCATATGTATCATCCGTAATAATACATTTCGGCACATATGGTGCTGAATTTTGATGCGAAAAAGACAAATCCTGTCTAACAGAATGAACTTGATATCCCAGCATTGAGTTATGCGATACAATGGACTTCGTTATTTGACGGGCATAGGGATCCATCAATAATTTATTGGGATTAAAACGTAATCCTTTCTCCGGTTCATATGGACCATACACCCGATATCCGTACAATTGTCCGGGCTTTAAACCAACAATATAACCGTGAAAAACCTCATCAGTATATTCCGGCAATTCAATACGAAATTCATTTTGCCCTTTTGCATCAAATAAGCACAACTCAACACGAGTTGCCGTAGATGAAAATAAGGCAAAATTAACGCCATTTCCATCAAAATGCGCTCCTAACGGGTAAGGCAACCCTCTATGAATTTCATACGTCATTATTTCACCTTTTAAGATTTATCCGTTTTTTGAAAAACAACAACTGACAAAGGTGGCAATGTAACATTCAATGCATACGGTTTAAAATTCCAACCATCAGTCGTTTGCAACACTTTATTGTTGAGTTGACCATCTCCACCATAAACAACATCGTCTGTATTCAAAATTTCACGATATAGCCCTTCTTCATTCACGCCGACACGATAGTTTTCTCGTAACACCGGTGTAAAATTACAAGCAACAATCAACGATTCGCCTTTTTTGTTTTTACGCATAAAGGTAAAAACTGAACGTTGAGAATCATTCCCATCTATCCATTCAAATCCACGAGCATCAAAATCATAATCCGACAATTGCGTATAAGTCTGATACATCTGATTCAAATACCCAACTAACGTTTTTAAACCCAAATGCTGTTTGTCTTTTAACAGATTCCAGTCCAAACTGTCACTATAATTCCATTCACGTGTTACACCAAACTCATTACCCATAAATAATAATTTCTTACCAGGATGCATAAACATATAGGCATAATATAATCTTAAATTGGCTAATTTTTGATGTTTATCTCCCGGCATTTTATCATACATTGGTCCCTTACCGTGAACGACTTCGTCATGCGATAACGGCAACGTGAAATTCTCTGAAAAAGCATATAACAAACTAAAAGTTAATTCATTATGGTGATATTGTCTGAAAATAGGATCATAGTGCATGTATTCCAATGTATCATGCATCCATCCCATGTTCCATTTGTATCCAAAACCCAAACCACCGATATAAGTCGGCTTAGAAACCATCGGCCAAGCCGTTGATTCTTCTGCAAATGTTGTTGCACCAACATTTTCGGCATAAATCAGTTCATTTAATCTTCTTAAAAAAGAGATGGCTTCTAAATTTTCTCGACCACCGTATCGGTTAGGTATCCATTCACCATCTCTTCGGGAATAATCATTATATAACATACTGGCAACGGCATCAACACGCAACGCATCAATATGATACGTTCTAATCCAATACAGTGCATTTGCTAATAAGAAATTAGATACTTCGTTTCGCCCGTAATTGTAAATTTTCGTTCCCCAATCTTTATGCTCACCTTGTCGAGGGTCTTCATGTTCATACAAAGCCGTCCCATCAAAGCAAGATAAACCAAAAGCGTCTTTTGGAAAATGTGCCGGAACCCAATCCATAATCACGCCAATACCGGCTTGATGCAGTTTATCAATCAAATATTTAAAATCATCAGGCGTACCGTATCGACTGGTTGGTGCATACATACCGGTGACCTGATATCCCCATGAACCATCAAACGGGTATTCCGATAATGGCAAAAACTCAACATGTGTAAATCCGTTTTCAGCAACATATGTGGGTAATTCTTCTGCTATTTCACGATATGTCAACCAGCGATTTCCCTCTATAGGATTACGTCGCCACGAACCTAAATGAACTTCATATATTGAAATGGGTTTCGTTAAATCATTTGCCTGGCGACGACCTTGCACAATCCACTGTGTATCTTGCCATTGATATCTGTTATTATCAAACACCAACGTACCTGTTTTCGGACGCAATTCAAATGCCATACCGAACGGATCGATTTTTAACGGCAACACATCACCATTCGGACCGATAATTTCATACTTATAAATACTCCACTCCGTTAAATGGGGAATAAACAATTCCCAAATACCGGAACTACCCCGTGGACGCATCACGTGTCGTCGTCCGTCCCAATCATTAAAACTGCCAACGACACTAACACGACGGGCATTTGGTGCCCAAACAGCAAAAGAAACACCCTTAACACCTTGATGCGTTATCAAATGTGAACCCAGTTTTTCATAAATTTCCTTGTGATTACCTTCATTATATAAATACAAATCCATTTCCCCTAAAACAGGTGCAAACCGATAAGTATCTTCTGTTTCATAAACAGCGCCATTATGTAATTCTATACGTAAATAATATCGAAAAAAATCATTTTTATCACTATCATATTGAAACAATCCGTTCGGATGAACTTGATACATCTGATAACATTCATGTGTATCATGTTGTACGACCCACACTGTTTTAGCCTGTGGTTGTAAAGTCCGAACATATACAAACGACGTCTCATCTTCATTGCGTGCCTGATGCATGCCCAAAACCGAAAAAATATCACCGTAAAACTGACCGTTTACCAATGCATCGACAATGTGTGTATCCAATACTGACATCATAATATCCCCCTCATTATTTTCAATCGTGTTATAGCATTAAATAATCCAAAAAAGAAAGTAAAAAAGTATCTCTCATCAAAATTTTTATTTTAAAGCAACCACTCATCAAAAAAATTCAAACATTAAAAAGTAGATAATGTCTTGATTTCACATTCTTTCAAAAACATTTTACATCATAATGAAACGTTAAAGGAGATACGATGAATCCGACTTCACTCAATCCAAATTTAGCATTAGGTGTTGACACTTTTGTTCAACAAGCAACACAATTTACACAAATACAAAATGATACTATTGAGGCAGCTAACGCCTATTTAACACAAATTCAATCTCAACAATCCTTTGCAGATGACATTGAACGAAATGATTTTGATATTCCAATTCATGATGACTATATCGTTCCAATACGAATCACACGACGCATTGACCAAGATGGCGACCTGCCTTTTGTTTTTTACATCCATGGTGGTGGATGGATTTTAGGCAATCCCATGATTTATGATCACTTATTACGGCAATTAACAAAAGGCAGTTATGCAAGTGTTGTTTTTGTTGATTATACTAAAGCCCCGACAGCCAAATATCCAAATCAATTGAAAGAATTATGGGACATTTTAAATCATCTGTTAAGGCATAAAGAACTATATCGTTTAAACCAATCCAAAATTGTTTTAAGCGGAGACGGTATCGGAGCCAATATGGCCGCTGTTTTAACCAATTATGCCCACACACAGGGATTACATATTGATTATCAATTACTTTTATATCCTTCACTTGATGCCAACTTAAATCTTTCGTCTTACCAACAATTTGAAAACGGACCATGGATTAGTAAAAATACAATGCAGTGGTTTTGGGATAATTATTTACCCGACATCAATGTCAAAAATCAGGAAATGGTTAGTCCTTTATTGATTCCCGATGATGAACTAAAAGGCTTACCTGATACGTTGATTATTACTGCCGAAAATGATATAACTCGTGATGACGGAGAAACTTATGCCCGAAAATTAACTAATGCTGGCGTTAATGCTGCTTGTGTTCGTTTTAACGGAACAATTCATGACTTTTTAATGCTTGAACCACTCGCTCACACCTTGCCGACAAAATCGGCATTTAAACTGATAACATCTTCTTTACGTGAAGTCTTTTGGGGAAGCGATTGTTTTTACAATACGACGGAGTGTGATATATGACGCATGTAATTTTAGGCCTTTTATTGATTTTAAGTGGTTGTAATAATATTTATTATCAAAAATTCAACGCCGATGAAACACCTCTTGACTGGGTTGGCGAAACCCCCTCTACTCTTATCAGTTCATGGGGAAATCCGACACAGGTTATCAATGATAACTCATCACAATACATCACTTATACAATTCAAAATGGTAAAAATATCAATAATCCTGTTGATAAATCATTTTCACCGAATCAACCTTATTGTGAAATTACATTTTTTGTTCAAGATGGTCTGATTACAAAAGTCAATAAAACAGGTGATTCCTGTCAATAATTCTCTTTAAAGATCATAATATTGAATATAAATCTTTTTGTGTTTCCAATTTTGTTATAAATGATTTGACATAGACTGTCAAATTGTATATAAACAAAAAACAACAAGGATTTATACAATGAAAATATTTAAAAACACCTGTATCATAATACTTATCATTTCTTTAATCGGCCTTATCGGATATTACACCTTCCGTCGTCCGCTTGTTTCGGTTGTCATGCCTGTATATAACCGAACGGATACCGTTCGAAAGGCAATTGATTCCATTTTAAATCAAACATTTACAGATTTTGAATTTATTATCGTTGATGATGGTTCAACGGACGGAACACTGGAAATTTTAGATTATTATGCCCAAAAAGATTCTCGGATTCGTGTTTTAAAAAACCAATACAATCGAGGAATTTCTTATTCAAGAAATAAAGGAAATGATGCCGCACGAGGTAAATACATAGCAGTTATGGATTCAGATGATTATTCCGTTCCGAATCGCTTGGAAAAGCAGGTTGCTTACATGCAAACTCATCCGGAGGTTGACTCTGTCATCGGAACGATACGCTCTATTGAAGACTTAAATATTGAAGAACTCAAAAAACAATTTCCGGCAAAAGAACCGTACAAAGTGGCTAAACACCCTGGATTTTTCGAAATTGATTTATGTTTTTACAATTTTTATTCCAATGTAACGTCAATGGTCAGACGCGATTTTGTTAAAGACAAAGGCATTTGGTACAATCCAGCATTTTTATCAGCAGAAGATTATGATTTTTGGAAACAATTTATTATGAGAGGTGGGCAATTAGCATCATTGAATGATGTCTTGGTTTATGTGCGTTTTCATTCATCAAATTCCCCTCAGTACTACAAAGCCATGGAAGTCAATTCACTTGAAATACATAGACAACTGTTCAGTATGTTTTTTGTACCAGAAGAGAAAGAATTAAAGTTCCATTACAATCCTTATGAAAAATGTACACTTTTAGCCAAAATGATGGAAGCAAATCAGAAAAAACATATTTTTGCACAAAAAGACATTCAAAAATATTATGATGACCGTTGCCCGAAAAATTTGGATTCCTGTTTTTATTTAATACATCCGTTTTGGAATACCTTTTTGCAACCGATTGACAAAGGTTTATACCAAAGACATGATGTTAATGAAAAAGCTCATGTTGAACAAGATGGAGATATGTTGATTGTAAAATGGTTAAATTTTGCACCGGAAAAATTTATTCGTTCGAATAACAACTTCTATGAATTTGTACCAACACCTCAAAAAGTTTGGCATTTTGTACATCCGGTATGGGAAGATGATTTTTATGTTGACGGAAACTTGTTCTATAAAATTAAAACCAAAGAAAAGGGACAAATTATTCAAAGAACTGCAGACTCTGTTGTTTTAAAATGGGATACATCAAGTTATGCTGTTGAAATGTACAAAAAAGATCCGAAAACACAAAATTGGGTATATCAAAAAGATGTCAAATAACATAAAAAGCCATTGCAATTTTAAATAAAAACAGATATGATACAGGACACAACAATTAACAAAAGGATATAAAACATGACTTATTCATCTATCAAAGCGGATATGCAAACACGTCTTGTGAAGACGCAGGAAGCATTAAAAAAAGATTTTTCGGGTTTAAGAACCGGTCGAGCAACAACCTCTTTACTGGACGGTGTTATGGTTGAGTCATATGGTGCCATTGTTCCGTTAAATCAAGTTGGGAACGTTTCTGTCGCTGAAGCACGTATGTTATCTGTTTCCGTTTGGGATAAATCCATGCTTAAAAAAGTTGAAAAAGCCATTATTGAAGCAGGTTTAGGTTTAAATCCGATGAATGACGGAACAATGATACGTATCCCCATTCCTCCTTTGTCTGAAGAACGTCGGATTGAATTGATTAAAATTGCCGGTAAATATACTGAAACTGCTCGTATCTCTGTTCGTAATTTACGTCGTGATGCTCTGGACGGTATAAAAAAATTAAAAAATGATAATGAAATTTCTGAAGATGAACAAAAAAGATACGAAACAGAAATTCAAAAATTAACAGATGAAGGAATTAAAGAATTAGATGACATGTTGAAAAACAAAGAAGTTGAAATTAAACAAATCTAAACGAATCATTTTTGTGCAAATTTAAAAGGAATCTTTATCAGATTCCTTTTTTTGTTTGTAAAAAAATAACCATAACACAAAAATACAACTATATCGTGTATTTTTGATTTTTTTTTCTTTTTTTTGTATCATTTGGCATACTTTTGTTCCTGTTTTGTACCCCGCCTTTCATTTTGGTTCTATAATAAATATAGAACTAATATAAAAAGGAGCATCCACATGAAAAAATTACTACTGATACTCGTTCTGTTTATATTTTGTGGTCAACAATCAGCAATGGCAAAATATTACGGACAATTTACGGTTAATAAATATGAAAAAAATTCGATTACCAATCCATACAGTAAATACAGCAATCCTTATTCAAAAGACAGTATTTTTAATCCATTCAACAATTTCTATTCCAATGAGAACAGTCAAAAAATTACCCCCATCAATGATTATAACAGATACAGATACACACAGCGTTCACGAAAGATAAACGCGGATTCTCCACTTTATGAAATTATCAAAGAATATCCGCAACGCAATTATCATGGTGAAACACTTAAATTATATGATGCAACGGGTCAATTTCGTGGAAATTTAAATAATGATAAATATGACTATAATTCCATATCAAATCCTCATGGACCTTACGGCAATCCACATGCTATCGACAGCATTCACAATCCCTATGGAGCCGGTTACCCCTATCAAACCGACAGTCCTTTTAACCCTCATGGAAGCGGTTGGCAAATACACTCAGGTCGTCCCGAAGATGATAACGGAAGTATTGATATATTTTATTAAAATTTAACACAAATATATTTCCGGTAGTTGTATAAATGTTTCTAACTGACCTGTAAATTCATGGTCCACATTACTTAATTTGTACAGAAAGATATTTTCTTTTTGCACAAATTGGATTAAATCAGCATATCGACAAAAAGGATCCAATTCACCAAATACATAAACAATTTTTTCACCATTAAATTTTTTCAAAGCATTTTTTGTTATAGGCCAATTCCATACAATTGGTGGGTTAATTAACAACATTCTTTTAATTTGTGGATATTTATATCCCCAATAACCACCAATTAAAGCCCCATTAGAAAACCCCATATAATAAATATTATCCGGTATTTTACCAAATATTTCCCAAATAACAGACATATCCGTTTCAATTGGATTCACATGACATGATGAACATGAGGGATTAGACGAACAAACAACCGTATATCCGAAACGCCGATAAATATTCATAGCGATGTGTAAATATTTATCTTGATACCCTCGTTCTGAACCGTTTAATCCAGCCTTAATTAAAACGACTGTATCATTTCCTTTCATAATTCCATAACGAATCAGAATATTTGCACAGGGACGTTGAAGTTCTATATCAAATTCCATATTATATCTCATTTTTCTTGGTTATATGAAAAGTCTATCTTGAGACACAAATATTGTCAATATGAATCCTATAACATAATAAGAATAAATCCCTGATAAAAATTTAGTCTAATATCAGGGATTTTAAAAATTTGCCATATAACTTATTTAACGTAGAGAAAACATTTTTTTACAACACCTTTTCGCAGTAGAAGTTGCCATCTAAATCTGTCGTGACTTCCCGTTCATAAGTGGTACAAGAACGACAAATTTCTTTGGCTTTCGCTGAATTGTAAATTTGTGTTTTACCGGCATTACATGATACTTT